>JANXLV010000292.1 GCA_025355005.1 Myxococcales bacterium
CATGGCCGATCCCACGGGCAGCGACCCACGTGCGCGACCCGCCAGGCAGGGCGCGCACACCACGCAGATGCAGGGTGCGCCCGAGCCGATGCAGGCGCGCGGCAACGCCACACAGATGAGCCCCGCGCGCGGGCCCGGACAGGCGCCTCCCCTTCCCATGGGCGCGCGTGGCAGCACCGTGAACCTCGAGCCGTCGGCGAACCCCGCGCGCTCGCAGCCCCCTCCCCCAGGAATGGGCTCGAGCCCGCCTGGCAACTTCGGCTCGGCGCCGCCTGGAGCATATCCATCCAACGCACCGGCCGCGGGGTTCTCGAACTTCGGCAGCGACCCTCCTCCGGGACCGGCGCACCCACCGCCGCAGAACGCACCCAACTTCTCTGGCTACGGAGGCCAGCAGGGCTCGGGGCCGCCCGGAGGCATCTCAGGTTCGACTCAGCTGGGCGGCATCGCGCCGTTCGCGACGTTCGGTGGTCCGCCACAGCAGCAGCAGCCAATGGGAGCGGGCCCCGGCACCGGCATGGGCGCCGCGATGGGCAACAACTCTCCATTCGGCGGCACGACCGAACCGCCGGGCGGAGGCCAGCTGCAAGACGCGGCGAGCGCTCTCGGTGGCATGGGCGCGCCCATCCTGGTCGACGTCACGCCGCGCGCGCTCATCGTGGAGACCGCAGGCGGCTACGCCGACACCATCATCCCGCGCAACTCCAAGATCCCTTGCGAGCGCATGCGGAAGTTCTCCACCAGCCGTGACGGCCAGACCGCCGTTCGCATTCGCATCGGCCAGGGCGAGAGCACGCGCTTCCCGGAGAACACCTACCTGGGCGAAGTGGAGCTCGGCGGGCTGCGCGTCGCAAGCCGCGGCGACGTCACCATCGCGGTGTCGTTCGAGCTGGACGCGGATGGCACGCTGCGCGTTCGCGCATGGGACACCATCACGCTGCAAGAGGCGAAGGCCACACTGCAGCTCATCGGTATGGCGGACGAGTCGAGCGTCGTCATGATGATCAACCGCTTCGCGCAGCAGCCCGGATTTGGTGGAGGCGGACAAGGTGGTCCTGGCAGCCCGCTAGGTCCGGGCGGCGGGGGCCCGCTCCAATGACGTCGCGAACGCGCGTGAACAAGGCCGGAGCCGATCGTGGACGTTGAGTCGCTCCAGCAATGGCTGAGCGTCCTCGACAGCCTCTCGTACTACGACCTGTTCCGCGTCCCGAACACGGCCACGGCGGACGAGCTCCGCTACGCCTTCTACTCGTTCGCTGACACGTTCCACCCCGACGGCCACGCGTGGCGATCGCACTGGGAGCGCGAGGCCATCGGGCGGATCTTCCGTCGCGGCACCGAGGCCTATCGCGTGCTCTCCGATCCAGATCTGCGCGGGCGATACGATCACGCGCTCGCCCAGGGCATGCAACGTCCCGAGCAGATCGTCGTGGAGGCGCCGGAGAAGCCGAAGGGCCCGCAGCGCTTGATCGACAAGGTGAAGTCGCCGGGCGCGCGTCCATTCGTGCTGCGCGCGGAGGAGCTCCTCCGGCAGGGCGATCCGAAGCAGGCCAAGATCCAGCTCACGATGGCGCTCCACATGGACGCGAAGAATCCAGCGCTCGAAGAGTTCAAGCTCCAGATCGACGCGGCGATCAAGGAGAAGGACAAGGACCCGAAGAACTGGCGCAAGAGCCCGTAGCATGGCGAACAAACACGCTTCCCCCGCCGTGACCGGAGCCGACACGGCGTTCTACGCGCTGTGGCTCGTGACCACCGGACTCCTGCTCTTCTGCATCTACGGCGCGTTCATCTATGCGCCGGAAGAGCGCGCCATGGGCATCGTCCAGCGCATCTTCTACTTCCACGCGCCGTCCGCGTACGCGATGTACATCGGCGCCACCGCTTGCTTCGTGGGAAGCATCGGCTACCTCTTGCGACGCACGGACGTGTGGGATGCGCTCGCGCGCGCGGGGGCGGAGATGTCCGTCGTGTTCGGCGCGATCGTCATGACGACGGGGCCGCTCTGGGGCGCAAAGGCGTGGGGCTATCTCTGGGTCTGGGACCCGCGCCTCACGACGACGCTGCTCTCGCTGCTCATCTACATCGCGTACATCGTGCTGCGCGCGTTCGCGGGGGACGGTCCGGGCGAGCGAAAGTTCGCGGCGGCCCTCGGCATCCTCGGCGCGGCGAACCTCCCGATCATCCACTTCAGCGTGGAGAAGTGGGCGGGCCAGCACCCGAAGGTCATCATGGCCAAGGGCGGCGGCGGTCTCCAGCATGACATGAAGGTCGTGTTCTTCATCGCGCTCTTCACCTTCACGCTGTTCGCGATCGCGCTGCTCTGGTCGCGCGTGCGCATCGGCGTGCTCGAGCAGCGTCTCGCGCGGGCCGAGCAGGACGCGGTCGACCTCGGCCTCGACGACCGAACCGAAGCATGAGAACGGCATGACCTTCACCGCCATCACCGCCACCACCGCCATCAGCGTGTCCGTCGCGACCTTCGTCGACGAATTCCCCGCGAAGGCCGAGGAGCGCGCCCCCACGCAGTTCCAGTCGGTGGGCAACGCTCCCGCGAACTACAACGGCTACACGTTGATGGTCACGGCCTACGCGCTCATCTGGGTCATCCTCATGGTCTGGCTCCTGATGATGTGGCAGAAGAGCCGAAGCCTGGCAGCGCGGGTGGCGGACCTGGACCTGGCGATCGATCGCGCCGCGGCGAAGAGCGCGCGCACCGCCACGACTGCCAGCACCGCCAGCACTGCCAGCACCGCCAGCACCGCTGCGAGCACCTCCAGCGCCGCGGCCAAGGACGCCCCCGCGAAGGAGTGAGCGCATGGGACTGCCGACTCCTGAGCACGTGATCTTCATTCCGGGCGTCTTGCTGATCGGCATGGTGCTCGGCTACATCATGGGCCAGCGAGCCGCCCGCGCAGAGGCAGAGCGGCTCCGCGATCGCGCCAAGAAATAAGGACTCATCCAATGATCGACTTCGAGCTCACCGAAGAACAAAAGGCCCTCGTCGAGATGGCGCGCCGCTTCGCGAAGGAGCGCATCATCCCCGTCGCCGCGAAATGCGATCAGGAGTCCCGCTTCCCGCGCGAGGTCTTCGACGAGGCCTGGAAGCTCGGCCTGGTGAACCCCACGCTCCCCGCGGAGTACGGCGGTCAGGGCCTGGACGAGGTCGACAACGTGCTCATCACGGAGGAGCTCGCGTACGGTTGCACGGGTATCCAGACGAGCATCACGGCGAACACGCTCGGCTTCACGCCCGTCCGTCTCGCCGGCACCGAAGAGCAGAAGAAGAAGTACCTGGGTTGGCTCGCCAAGGAGTCCATCCTCTGTTCGTACGCGACCACGGAGCCAGCCGCCGGCAGCGACGTCGCAGGCATGCAGTGCCGCGCGCACAAGCAATCGGATGGCAGCTACGTGCTCACCGGGCAGAAGCAGTGGATCACGAACGCGTCGCACGCGAGCTTCTTCACGATCTTCGCGACGGAGAACCCGGAGCTCCGGCACCGCGGCATCGGCGCGTTCATCGTGGAGCGCGACCAGAAGGGCCTCTCTGTTGGCAAGCACGAGGACAAGCTCGGGCAGCGCGCGAGCGACACCGCTAGCGTCATGCTCGAAGAGGTCCGCGTGCCTGCCAACCAGGTGCTCGCGCCGCCGGGCCAGGGCTTCAAGCTCGCGATGGAGACGTTCAACCAGACGCGCCCCGACATCGGCGCAGGCGCAACGGGCCTCATCCGCCGCGCCCTCGACGAATGCGTGGCGTACGCCAAGGAGCGCAAGACCTTCGGCGTGCCCATCGCGCAGCACCAGATGGTGCAGGCCATGCTCGCGGAGATGGCGATCCGCCTCGAGGCGACCAGCCTCCTCGTCCGCAAGGCGGCGTGGAGCCTCGCGAAGAACATCCGCAACCCCCTCACCTCGGCGTGTGCCAAGGCGTTCGGCGCAGACGCGGCGATGGCGACGGCGATCGACGCAGTCCAGATCTTCGGCGGCAACGGCTACGTGAAGGACTTTCCGGTCGAGAAGCTCATGCGCGACGCCAAGATCCTCCAGATCTACGAGGGCACCGCCCAGATCCAGCGCATCGTGATCGCCAAACACGTGCTCGGCAACTGAAGAGCCGGACCTGAAGACCGCGCGCCTGCTTCCCGCGTTGCTGATCGCGCTCACGGGCTGCCCGGGCAAGGACGCGCGTGACGCCACGGAGGCTTCGCGGGACGTCGTCGCGAACGCGGCGGACGCTGGGGCGGCGCCCGATGCATATGTGTATGTTGCACGTAGGCCCCATGGCACCATCGGCCTGGCGGAGGCGCGCGGCATGACCCCCGACGAGGCGCGCGCGCTCACGGAGCACGTCGCGGACGAGTTCGAATCGTGCGCCCGACGCCTCGAGGCGAGCGGTGCATTGATTTCCGGCGCGGCACGAGTCGTTGCCGTCGCGGACAAGAATGGAAACGTCGCCGGTCTAAACGTGAAAGTTTCCTCTGGCAGCGAACAAAATACCCTCGTGTGCCTCGTCGCACCCCTCCGTGCGACGAATTTTCCAGGGCGGTCGGACGCGCCGCAGAGAGGGGTCGCGCTCGAGGCAGCATGGTCACGATCCCCTGAAAATATCGGGGTGGACGCAGGGTCACCGCAGGGCTATCACTAGCCCGTCGCAACGCCGCTAGTTGCAGAGTGCACGCAACGGTACGTGCAGTCTACACCTGGAAGTCGCCACCTCACGGAGGACCCCCCAATGATGCGTTCCACCCTCTCACCCCGTCGGGTTTCACGAAGCGCGTCATTCGCAGCCCTGCTCTGCCTCGCCACCGCGTGCTCGCAGACCACGGAGACGGCCGGCTACTCACAGCCCGGCGGCTCGGGCGGCGATGGTACCGGCGCAGGCGCGGGTGCAAGTGCGGGGACAGGCGCAGGAGCTGGAAGCGGCGCGGGTAACGGCGCCGGTAACGGGAACGGCGGCGGAGGCGGAGGCGGAACGACGCCGGACAACACGATCGTGAACACGTTCGTGGCTGGCGTGACCATCAGCGAGATCGCCGTCTACCAGGCAGTCAAGGTCGACATCGTGAAGGCGGGCGCGGCTATCACCACCACGAACGCCCCCATCGTCGCGGGTCGGCCCGGCGTGGTGCGTGTGTTCGCGACTCCCGGCGCTGGGTACGACGGTCGCAGCGTGACCGCGGAGCTCCGGCTCTACTCGGGCAGCAGCACCACGGCCACCAAGGTGATCAAGGATACGAAGGTCGTGAAGACTGGCACGGACACGGACACCACCTCCACGTTCAACTTCGAGATCGCAGCCGCGGACGTCCCCGCGGGCGTGAAGTTCGCGGTCGCGTTGACGGACCCCAAGGGCGCGGCCGATGCGACCACGGGCGCCGTCTATCCGAAGGGCGGAACGCCGGCGATCCTGGGCGCTGCGAACAGCGGCGTCCTCAAGATCACGCTCGTGCCGGTGCAATACATGGCGGATGGCTCGGGTCGCGTTCCGGACACGTCGCAGCCGCAGCTCGATGCGTACAAGAAAGCGATGATGTCGCACTACCCGGTCACGGACGTGCAGATCACAGTGCGCGCGCCCTGGCAGTCGAGCACGAAGGTCTCTGCGAACGGCAGCGGGTGGTCCACGCTACTCAACGCAATCACGAACCTCCGCCAGCAAGACGGCGCCCCGGACGACACGTACTACTTCGCCGCGTTCTCACCCGCGTCCTCGTTCAGCACGTTCTGCGGCGGCGGCTGCGTCGCGGGTCTGTCGACGGTCGTGACCAGCCCGCAGGACGGCCCGTACCGCGCGAGCATCGGGCTCGGCTACAGTGGCGCGGATGCAGCGACCACGATGGCCCACGAGGTCGGTCATGCGCACGGCCGCAACCACGCGCCTTGCGGTGGAACGTCGGGCGTGGACCCGCAGTTCCCGTACGCGGGCGGCGGCATCGGCGTGAACGGCTACGACATCACGGCGAAGACGTTCATCTCGTCGACGACCGGCAAGGACATCATGGGGTACTGCACGCCGGAGTGGGTGAGCGACTACACCTACTCCGCGTTCTTCGATCGCGTGGCCTACGTCAACGGAGCCAAGGCGATCATCGGCGCGACGCCGGGCAAGTTTCACCTCATCACGGAGCAGCCTGATGGCACGCTCACCGGCGGCGAGCAGATCACGCTCGCCGAGCAGCCGGAGGTCGACTCACAGGCGACGTTCACGGATGTTAGCGGCAACGTCGTGCACTCGGCGGGCGCGCACTTCATTCCGTTCGATCACGTCGACGGTGGGTTCTGGGTTGTCCCCGCGGGCCCGACGAAGAACGTGAGCATCAAGGGCAAGACACTCGTTCTTCCCTGAGCAGGTCGGAGTCAGAACGAGAGGGCCAGGCCAACTCGGAAGAAGACGCCTGAGAGCGCCAGCTCTCCGAGATCCGTCTTCGAGGCGGTGCCCGTGATGTCCTTTTCGTTTTTTGGCGACAGGCGCATCTGGGTCGACGTGGCGTAGGTATAGCCAACCTCGGGAACGAGCCACACGCGTGGCCCTCCCGGCACGAACATGGGCGTGATGGCCGCGCCTACACTTGCGTCGCCGCTGAAGGACCACTGCGTGGTGGTGAGCGTGCCCGGCGCCGAGGGATCGTTCACGCGTGCGTTCACGACGTTGGCGCCTGGGCTCAGACGGACGAAGCCGTAGCCGTAGGTCCTCGGATGCCAGCGTCCCTCCGCCGTGGCGGCGAAGCGGTTCGTGAAGATGCCGGCATCGAGACCTCGTGAGGTCGTCGAGGCGCCACCGACGTCCCAGGAGGCGCCCGCGGCGAAGGAGAGGCGGCCGCGCGACCAGAGCGTGCGTGAGCCTGCGAAGGTCCACTGCGGAAGGATGTCGTTCTGGGAGTACGGGTCGAAGCCGCGGCTCGAGACGAACGTCTCGCGCACGCTGCCGGACACGAACCACATCTTGTTTGGATCGCCGGTGAAGGGCGCGTTCGCCGCCGGCTCGTCACGCGGCTCGAGGCCGGACGCGGTGACGTGCGGAATGGGCGCGGACGCGGATGGCTGAGCGACGGGCGACGCTGCGGGAGCGGTGGCGGGTGCCGCCGACGGGCTCGGCGGTTGCGCGGTTTGGGTGGGTTGCGCGGGCTGTGCTTCTGCCTTCGGCGCGTTGGGCTGGTCTGGCAGCGGCGGAAGGTCGGCGGCGAGCGCGGAGCCTGCGCTCGTGAGGAGCGCGGTGGAGACGACGAGCGTGAGGATGGACCTGAGCTTCATGGGAGACCTCATCACAGACCTTCAAGGAGGACGCCGCCGATGGTTCGGCTCTGGTCGACGTCGGGAGAAATCGCGTCGAGCACCGTGAGCCCGACGTTGCCGCGCGTATCCACGGCGAAGAGCGCGCGCCCACCGTCGTCGCGAGCGACCTCGTAGACCGCGTCGATCGTGCGCTCGAGATCCGGCAGCGGACTCACGTGCAGATCCGTGAACGTCACGAGCGCCAGCTTGTTGCCGCCCTTCTGGTACGCCCAGAGACGCTGACCGTCGGGCGACGTGAACAGCGTGGCCTGCGCGCTGGTGCCGAGCGGCTGCGCGGTGCGCGCCGTGAGATCCAGCACGTAGAAGCCGCTTCCGCCGGAGGTCTGCAGGACCTTCAGGTTCTGATGAGGCGCAGCTACGTCCAGGACGTTCGCGACGTTGCCATTCACGTTGACGACCTCCACGCTGCGGTACGGCTGTCCGCTGGTCTTGCCGAGCGCCCAGAACGCGACGCCGGACTGCGACGACGCGTTGTAGAGCAACGCCACGTCCGCGCCCGTGCTCGACGGCGCGCCGACGATGTCGGTGATGAGCGCTATCGAGCCGTAGCCGGCCGGCAGCTTGACGTTCGTGATGACACTGGTCTGCGGGTCGATCAGGACCGCGCTGGAGATCCCGGGTACGAGCGCCGCGATGCGAAGCCCGCCGTCCGTGCGCACGAAGGAGATGCCGGAGGCGACACCGCCGACGTCCGTCTTGTTGGGGATGATGCGGAAGTCGTTCGGGGTCGCCGGTGCATCGGGCGAGGGCGCGGCGAGCAAGAGCGTGACCACGTTCGAGTCGTTCGCGAGGCGCACGGCGATACGCGCGTCGTCGTTCTTGTTCGGAATGCCGTCGTCGACCACGACGCCCGCGGGGTTCACGACCTGCGTCGTGGAGCCGTCCGTGAGCGGGATGGTGATCTCCGGGCGGACCGGCTGATCGTGCACGTGGTCGAGATCGAGCACGGTCACGTCCTGCTGGGACTCCACGACCAGGAGCCTCCGCGGGCCACCGGGCAACGAGAGCTGCTGGGTGAACGTGATGCGCTGCGGACGCCCGCCGAAGCTGCGGATGGTGCGCGTGGTGAGCGCCTTCGCGGGATCCTTCTCCGTCAGATCGACGATGCCGATCTCGTTCGGGTTCTCGACGAAGCTGGTGCCGTCTCCGGCATAGACGGCCGCGTAGCGACCGAGCGGGTCCAGCGCGATCTGCGAGAGGGGCGATGCGAGCGGATAGTGGAAAACGGCGAGCCCGTCCGTGTTCTGACCGATCACGCAAAGGTCCGGCGTCTGGCTCTCCTTCGTCCGCTTGCCGCTGGTGCCCGCCGAGAGGACGAACAGCGTCTTGTTGTCACCGGAGACCGCCGTCTTGGCCACGTTGTCGTGGATGGCGATCGACGTGCGACTGACGTCGAGGTCACCGTGTGCGGCGACGAACACGGCGCGGCCTGCGCCTGGATCGAACACCGCGATGCCGGACTCGATGCCGACGACCTGGACCTTCTGCGGTGCTCCGTCCCACACCGCGGCCCTGTCGCCGCAGCCAGACACAGCGAACATCATGCTCGATGCGAAGAGTCCTAGTGTGAACGCTCTCATGGTTTGCTCCCGTCAACGACGCGCGCTGCGAGCTCGAAGCCCGTGAGCGTGCGTGCCTCTCCAGTCCCGAGGTCGATGAACGTGATGCGTCCATCTGGGTGATTCTGCGCGACGAACGCGCGCTTCGCGCCGTCAACGACGCCGACCGCGACCGGCGAGCTCGCGAGCTCATAGCGGTCGACCATCAGCTCCGGCAGGCGACCGAGATAGACGCCGTAGATCTTCTTCACGTCGTCCTTCTCCGCCACCACGACGCTCTTGCTGTCACCGGCGAAGCCCACCGCGAACGGCTTGGCCTTCGTTGCGACGATCTTCGCGGGGAGCGAGTCCGCCACCGGCACCAGACTGAACGCCAGATCGCCCGCGGCATCCGACGCCGACGCCTGATGAATGACCAGCGCTTGCCGTGCGTCGGGCGAGCTGAACACACCGAGCACCGGCGAGTAGAGCCGCACCGCGCGCGTCTGAGGCGCGCCCATGGCCATGCTGAGGATGTCCAGCCGCTGCGACGCCACGGCGTTCGTGTAGAGCAGCCCCGTGCCGCCGCCAGGCGCGAGCGAGACGCTGCCGATGGTGGCGTCTGCCACCACGACGTTCGTGACCAGGCCTGCGTCCCCGATGGCTCCGGGGATGGGGATGATGCAGATCGTACCGGTGTCGCGGATCACGCCGACGGCGCGATCTCCCTTGTCCGAGAGATCCAGGTCCGTCACGTTGCCAGGCAGCGTGATCTTCGAGCGCGTGTCCACGATGAGGCTCACGGCGGTGATGACCGGCGAGCCATCGCGACGGATCAGCGCGAACGACCCGTCTGGCGTGACCGAGACGTCGCGCGTGCCGGGGTCCTCCTGGGGCGTGTCGGAGATGGCTACGTTCTTCACCTGCACGGGACCGCCGGGGAGCGTGACGTCGATGATGGCGACACCATCCTGCGTGACCGCCCATGCGCGTCCGGAGGACAGCGTGAACCCGACCGACACCGGCCGGTAGCCAACGGCGAGGATGCTTGGCGCGACCTTCCCCGTGAGATCGATCACGGTGAGATCCTGGAAGCCCTCGGTCTGCGGCGCGCCCGGGAGCTCTGCTGCGTTCGTCCACGCGACGGCCCAGTGCCCGTCAGGCGAGAGCGCCCATGCATTCATCCCGTGTGCTGTCTTGAACGTCTTGCTCGTGACGGTCGCGCCGTTCGCCTTGAGCAGCGTCGCGTCGTCCGAGAGCACGTTGAGCACCACCGCGGTGTCGTCGGCGTTCGGCACTGCCGCGAGGTACGTCGGCCCGTTGCCCGCTTCCACGGTGTGCACGTCTAGCGTGGCTGCATTGATGTACGCCACGCGGCCCGAGGTCGGGTTCGCGACCCAGACGTACTTTCCGGTCGCGACTGGCGCCTTGTACTGCGACTCCACCTCTTTCTCCGGAGGTGGCTGACCCGGCGTGCTGGCGCCGGAACCGCCGCTGCTTCCATCCTTGCCGTCACTGGGAGCAGGCGCTCCGGTCGGTGAAAAACCACTGTCACTGGCTGCACTGCCACAGGCGATCGGTCCGCCGATGAGCAGGGCAAAGAGAAGAATTCTTCGCATTGCGATGTCCTTTTCCCCGAGAAAACGCTTCCGAACAGGGCGATGAGCAACGCACGTGCCACGCGAGAAACGCCTCGCTTTTCGCCGTATTTTCTCCTGACGCTCGCGAATCGACGGGCTGCGAGCACGACACCTCTGTCGCGGAATCAGATTGCACAACTTCGCGCGCGGGGCTCGCGCAGGCCTAGCTGTCGATGAAGACGCCTGCGCTCGTGTAGAACGCGATCTCGGCGCGGAGACCATGCTCGCGCACGTCCAGGTCGCGCCCTGTCTCGCCGCGGCGTCGGCGGTGCTTCACGAACGCGAGCTCCAC
>JANXLV010000294.1 GCA_025355005.1 Myxococcales bacterium
CAACAACAGCAAGACGCCGGAGTGCATGAACAACTCTGGCCAGAACACGTCACCTCCGTCGGCCACACTGGGGATGAACTGGGGCGAAGGGACCGTGGCGAACGGCTCCGACGACAGCGAGACCGTCACGGTACGCGTGGAGCACGTCTCCGGTCCGTGCGACGGCGCGCATCCCTGGACGGTCACGATCACGGGCAACACGCAGTGACCTCGAGGCGCATCGCCACGATGCCCTCCAGTGTCCGCTTGAGCGCTAGAGCCAGATCATGCGACGTCACCGAACTTGCGTGAAGACAAGGTCGTGACCAGTGCGACCGGCGCCTGCGCCCTGGTGGCAGGCCACGCACGAGTCCTTTGGCGTGCCGCTCGTGCCCAGGCCATCGGCGTTGAGGTGGCCGGACACGCGCTCGTACCAGTAGTAGCTCTCGCCCGCACCGGGAGACGCATGCAGGTAGACCGCTCGGCCGATGATGTTGGTGGAGGTGGCGTCGTACAGCTCCTTCACGGAGGCTGCACCCACGGGGAACTCGCCGGCGCCATGGGCGCTGAGAAGGTCGTTCGAACAGATGCGGTTCTTGCCGTGCGCGGAGCCTGGCCGAGCGTCATGAGGCGCGGGCTCGCAGTGCCAGGTCTTGTAGTGCCCGTCGTCCAGCCATGCTTCCACCGCGCTCTCACCGGTGGGCGGTGTCTGCGCATCACCGGCGCCGGCGCCCGGAACGCTGCCGCTCCCCGTGTCCTTGCCTCCGCAGTGCGCGGCCCCAAGACCCGTGATCAAAGCAAGAAGAACGACGCTGCGAGAATGCATGGGGCCCTCATGAGGGCCAAGGCCCACCTCCCGACTACGCGGAATCGGTCCGCTGACCACAACGGCGCCAAACCCTCGGCGTTTCGAGGGTAACCGAACGCCATCATCCAGCCTCCCATCGCCACGAGGATCGCGCCCGTCGCCAGCATCCTGAGCGAGGGGACCCGCTCCACCACCCCGAGGTACACGAGCACCCCACCACCCGCGAGGGCCAGCGCGCCCCCGCCGCGATGAAGGATGGGCGAGCGATCTCGCGCCGCGTCCACCGTCGTCGGCAAGACTGCGGGCGCTTTGTACGGGCTCGGCCCGCGTTCGTCGTCGCTCATGAGCCACTCGTTTACTGCACCTTCGATAGGCAAGCCGGCGGATGTCACGAAAGGGAGCCGTTCAGCGCGTGGTCGATGACCCAGCGGCACGTGTCGACATCCGCAGCGCGGGCCACCAGCATGTCGTTCTCGCTGCTCCAGGCGATCTTCTTCTTTGCGCCCTTGGCCTTCGCGCGGAGCTCGTCTTCGAGGTCCCCATTGCTTCCGCGATAGCGCTTCCGCATGGCCGCGAGATCGCCTGCGACCTCGAACGACGCCTTCTTGCCCTTGCGCTCGAAGCGAAGGATGTCGACGCCGCGGTGCAACGCCGCAAGCGTGCACACCTCACCGCGCGGCGGAGTGAACGCGTAGAACGAGAAGCCGATCTTCGGATGCGCGACCGCGAAGTCGATCCAGGCGGCGCGAGTCTCCTTGCTCGAGTGAGCGAGCACCTGTCGTAGCGCGCGCATCCTGGACAGATCGCCGAGCTCCTTCGGGTGATGGAGCCTGGTCGGCGTGAGCACGAGGCGATTCAACGTCGGCGCAAGGCTGCCGAGGAGCGCGCGCAGCTCGTCGTTGATCTCGACGTAGCCGAGGCAGAGGTCCTCGATCGGGCATGCAGAGAGCGCCGATACACCTCGCACCAGCGTCGCCGAGGCACGAAACTGCGTGATCTTGCGACCAAGCGGCAAGGACTTCAGGTCCACGACCGCGGGAATGTCGCCGAAGCTGACATCCGCAGCGTCGAACGACGAGAGCACGCTCCGCAGGCACGTGAGCGAGGTGTACGCGACGTCGAGCGTCTTCAGCTTGATCTTGCGCGGCGAGACCTTGGTGTCGCTCGAGTCCACGATGGAGGCGGAGAGGTGCTCGAGGTGGCGCAGGCGCGAGAGGCTGGCCCAGCCCGACACCGATTTCACGCGGTCGATGTGCAGCGCGTGACACCCGGGATCGATCTTGATCTTGTCCAGAACGACCTTTGGCTTGCGCTCGAAGTAGACGTCATTCGTCTCGGGTGGCTCTGTCGTGGATTCAGGCGGATCGGGCGGCATGTCCTTCAGGAGCTTCCGGAATGCGGGCCGCTGCGCATTCGCTGCGGCCGTCCTCCGCGTGATCAGCGGACTGTGCATCCGGAGGAACGCGAAGTAGTCCTCGAACGACACGTCGACCTTTCCCATCTTCGCGCCATAGGGACCTTCGTCGATGCTCGCTTCGTACAGCTTGCGGAGAGTCGTGGTGTTCACCCTGGCGAGCATAGCCACTTGCGGCCCGTGACAGGAACCGGTCCGTCGCCAATTGCTTGCAGCGCACGTGGGGGGCGACAATCAAGCTCATGTCGGATTCATGTAGCTGCGTCGCGTGGGAAGGGACGGAGCCGCAACACGTCGCGGTCTTTTCGGACACGCAATTCGAGACGCTCGTGCGCGAGGATCTCGGCGATTACCATGGCGCGGTTCCGCATCGAGGACGGCTGCGTTGCAAGAAGTGCGGCGCAACGTTCGCGTACGATTCTTCGCTCACGAGCACCACCGTCACGCGCGAGTCCGATGTCGTTCGCGTGCTCGCTGCGCTTCGAGAGGGCAAAGACGCGCAGGTTGGGGGCGGTCGCTCGTTCGCGACATACGCAATCAAGGACAGCCGGCTGATCATGACCACGTCCGACGACGGCTACACGGAGGACATACCCATCACCGAAGAGCGCCTGGGTGAGGTGGTCCTTGAGCACCGCGTGCTCTTTCACGACTATCTGGACATGTGGAAACGCTGAGTCCTTCGTCGTGAAGTCCGCGTAGAAGAGGGCGCGTAGGCATCGATAGGGGGACCCGATACACGATATGCTCCGCGCATGGCAGCCAACGATCCAGCCGACGCACCCAGCTCCGGACCTCCGCACGGGCGCGTCCGCGTGGCGCCGACCATCATTCGCTGGGTCGGCATTCCATTGATCGTCATCGCCGGCACTACCTACTACTACGAGGGCATCGTGCTGCCGAAGCGCCAGGCGCTCGGCTCGATGACGCCAGACCGCACGGAGATCGGCGGACGACCGGAGGCGCGCGCCGTTCTCGAACGCATCGTAACCGCCGCCCAGAATGAGTACGCGACGCACGGGCACATCTGCTCCACCAGCCCAGGAGCCGGGCAGATGGTGCCCAAGGATCTGGCGGCGATCCGCGGGAAGGCATATGTGTCCACCCCCGATGAGTGGCTCACGGGCACGGAAGCCAACGAAGGCTTCGCGTGTCTGCATTTCAGTGTCACCGGGCCCCAGCGCTGGTCATACCGATACATGGGTGGGCCAGGGCCAGACGGTGTCCAGGCCTTCCAAGCCTTCGCATACAGCGATCTGCTAGGCCGTGGCCCGGGCTACGCCGACTACGTGACCGTGATGGGTCGGGTGGAGAACGGCAAGCTCAAGGTGCATTGGTTCTTCCCGCCACCCCCCTACGAGTGATGCCGCTTTCGGGCCTCGTGTTTCGTTATCGAGAGTCGCCGCGCTTTGATGGTGCTCGACGCTCAGTCGGTCAGTGCGCGGTGCGCCGGGATCAGCGTTCGTTCGAGCATGGGGTTCGCCGTGGTAGAACCGAGGAGACATGCGGTTCCACGAAAGCATCCACGGCGTCTACTTTGACGATCTCGACGCGCTGCAGATCTTGCACAACGCGCGCTACTTGCTCCTGTTCGAGCGCACGATCGGCTCGTTCTGGAGCCGCGCCATGGGCTTTCGCGGCCTCGACGGCCCGAGCAACCCCGATCGCTTCCACCTCGTTCGCACGAACCAGATGGAATACATCCGCCCGGTCACCGACATCGGCGAGGTGCGCGCGCGCATCTGGGTCGACAAGCTCGGCAAGTCGAGCCTGACCTTCGGCTTCCGCCTGCTGCCGATGGATGAGGACGTGGACTTCGCCCGCGGCAGCCGCGTGATCGTCTGCGTGGATCACAGGACGCGCCGCCCGGTCCCGTGGTCCGACGAGTTCCGCAAGAAGGTAGCGCCCTACATGCGCGACGAGGGGTCCGCTGGCTGAGACACCCGCCAGGTGAACGCCCCGAACTGACGGCGCCGCTCACGGCCTCGCGCTTTTCTGGTGACGAGAATGACCGGCTGGGCACAATCAACGGCATGGCAGCCAATTCAAAGGTCTCTCTGCTCGCGGTCGCGCTCGCCACCGCCGCGCTTGCCGCGGTTGTCTGGGGCTGCGGCGACGCTGCGACTGGACAGGGGGCCAGCGCGGACGCCAGCGCTGACGTCGCCCCGGCGGCGGACGCCGCAGGCGACGTGAGCACGGACGCCACGGACGCCACAGACACCACCGACGCGAGCGCCGACGCGGTGCAAGACACGAGCGCCACGGACGCCTGCGCGTACGCCGTTCTCTTCGACGGCGGCGGGTGCGGCGCGGCCTCCTGCACCACGACGACCACGGTCATCGACCCCGCCTCGTGTGGCATTCCCGATCTCTCGACGCCCGCAGGCAAGAAGGCGGCACAGGCGTTCTGCGACATGCTCACACCGACGTCCGGTGACTCTCGCATCTTTCTGTCGGCGGACGGCGGTGGCTTCTACTGCCTCTGCTGCACGGGCTGACGTTCGCAAGCGGCGACGCGGTGACGAAGCTCAGCGCGGCACGGCGATGAGGACCGGCATGTAGTGCTTGATGCCGGAGAGCTCGGAGACCAGCGTCACGAGGACGCCGTCGCCCGTGAGCGCCGCGGTCTTCTTCGGATCGAACGACACGTGAACGACCGCCGTCGTTCCGTCCCGCCCCTCGGTGGTCGTCGCGTGGTCCGCGCCGAACGTGATCGCCAGGCGATGCTCGTGGCTCTGCGACCACACTGGACCTTCGACGGCGCTGAGCTTCCACGCGCTGGCGGTCTTCTTGTCGCTGTAGAACCCGACCTTGAAGCTCACCTCGTTCGTGCGCGGATCAACGCGAAAGCCCTTCGTGCGCACGGCCGCGACCGTGCTCGTCTTCTTGCCGCGCTGCGAGATGGTGACGTCGATCCCGCCCATGTCGAGCGGCGTCACGTTGTAATAGGCCTGCGTCGCTGCGCCGTCCGGGTCCGTCGGGACGCACGGGTTGTGACCGGCGCGCGCAGAGCGGTTCGACCAGAGGCTCTGCACGTGGAAGGGGAAGTCGCCGCCGAGCGTGACGTTCGCCTCGTCGAAGAACTCGCAGGCGTCGCCGTTCTCTTCCTGGCGCGGGTTGAAGAGCGAGAACGCAAGGTGTTCTGCATCGAAGCCGGAGAGCGCGAGGGTCGCGGCGTCGCTCACGTACGGGTCCGTCGCGGCCTCCGCGATCTCGTGGGACGCGGTGTCGGTGACCTCATCGAGCGTGCCGTTGCCGCAGGCCTCGTAGACGATCGTGTAGAGGAGGTGCTTGCCGTCGACGACGGACTCGTCGTGATAGCCCATGTAGCTGTCGCATGCGCCGACCGAGCCGTCGCCCGTGGTGAGCTTCACCTCCTTCGGCACGTACAGCACGTAGAGCGTCTCCGCGTCGGCGACGGGAAAGCCCGCCGTGCCGGCGCGCGCGTGCGTGGTGATGAAGGTGACAAGGTCCTGATCGAACAGCTTGCCGTGCTCTTCCGCAGGCAGGTCCGCCGTGCCAAGGTGAACGTGGAGGCTCGCGTCGCTGGCCGTGGGGCCGACGCCATACTCGCTCACGGTCTCCTTCCAGAAGCGGCTCTTGCCGAGCCCGTCGGAGAACGCCTCGAGGCGCGCGCGATTCGTGTCCGTGGGGTACGTGATCGTGACGAGCTTCGCGTGGGCGAGCACCGGGTTCGCCATGTTCTGGCTGAGCACCCCGATGTCCGGCTTGAACGCCGGAAAGGCCTCGCGGAGCTCCGCGGTACCTTCGTCGACGGAGCCGCTGGCGTCGTCACCAGGCGCGCCGCACGCGGTGAGGGTCGTCGCGATCAGCGCTGCGAGGAGGGACAGCGCGGCGTTCGTGTTCAGCGTTCCGTTCATGCGCACGCTGTGCGACATGGGGCCAAAAGCGCCACGGAGCGGATCCAAACTGGTGTTTCCTGAATGGAAACCGCATCTGGAATGATGGCCGATTTTGGCAAATATTGGGCCCTAATACCCCAAAACACGAGTCCAGTTCAAACCCGCCTTGCTGCGATGTATCGTCGTGAAATGGAAACAGAACGCCTTCGCTGGTTCATCGCGGTCGCCAGGACCGGGGGGATCCGGGACGCTGCGGCGGGCCTTCGCCTCTCTCCCGGCACGGTCAGCAAGGCGATGACGGAGCTCGAGTCGGACATGGGCCAGCGGCTCTTCGTCCGCTCCAGGCGCGGCTTCTCGCTGACCGAGGCGGGGACGTTCCTCCGAGACCAGGCGTCGCAGCTCCTCACCGTCGAGCGCGAGATCCGCGAGCAGCTGAAGCTCGGGGCCACGTCGCGTCGGCTGCTCGTCTTCGGCAGCGAGCCGCTGATCGCGCTGCACATGACGGAGCTGGTGCGCCTCGCCTACCAGCGCTTTCCGGACGTGCTCCTCCAGGTCCGCGCGACGCGTGATGACGCCGCGACGCGAACGGCGCTGTCGGAGGAGCCCGCGAGCGTCGGCGTGGTCGCAGAGGTCGGTCGGGTAGAGGCGGCGCGTGCGCTGGCTGCGGCGCCGTTCGGCACGTACGTGGGGCTCGGTCATCCGCTGGCGAGGCGGGCGGCGGAGGGTGTGCCGGTCGCGGAGGTGCAGGAGCACGCGTTCGTGGTGCCGGAGCGAGAGGTCTTCGGCACGATGGCGGAGGGCGCGAGCGCCGACGGCTGGCGCGACGACAAGTTCCCCCGCAAGAAGCGGCTAGGCGGCCCGACGCTTGCGCTCGTCTTCGCATACGTGGAGGCGAATCACGCGATCGCGTATCTGCCGATCAAGCTCGCGAAGGATCTCCGCGCGCGTCGTCTCAAGGTGACCGGCTGCCCGTACTCGTGCACGTGTGAGGCGTCGCTCGTCCGCGCGCCCGCCGCTCCAGGGTGGATCCGCCAGCTCGTGTGACGAACGTATCCACCGCGTTCGCCCCTTCTCCACCTGCGTGCTGGCCCAACCGGAGTAAGCTAGAGCCATGCCGCGGAAGTCGCCCCTCCACGCGCCCACCACGCTGGGAGCGGCGTTGCTCGCGACGCTCACGGCCCTGGCGTGCGGCTCGTTCAAGGGCACCGATGCCGTAGGCAGCACGGAGCCTGGTACGGATGGCGGGAGCTTGGACGGCGCGACGCTGGGCCCCGATGGCGACGCGATCGACAATGGCAAGGATGCCAGCAGCAGCAGCAGCGGCACCGACGCCGGCGCTCCGTTCATCTGCACCGTGACGCCCGGCCGCGTCTGCGACGGCTTCGACGGCCCCGGGTCGGCGGTGGATGTCGACAAGATGCTGTGGCAGACTGTTGGATACGCGCACGTCAGCCCCGACCAGCACGTGTCGCCGAAGAGAAGCCTGAAGACCGCGGTGTCCGGGGCGAGCCCGGGTACGGTCTATGTCCCGGTGAATGCTCCCAACGGGCACTTCAAGATCGATCTGGACTACCTGTACCGCGCGGGAGACGCCTGCAAGATTCTCTCCCTGGACGGCGGCGACGGCCTGCTCGCGGCGCTGACGATCAAGGCGGGTGGGCAGGGCTTCGATGTGTCCGAGCACGGCGCGACGGACACGACGAGCGTGGGTGATGTGACCCCCGCGACATGGGTTCACGCCCACCTGGACTTCACGCTTGGGGGCAAGGGCTCGGCGATGGTGGGACTGGTGGGCACGTCGCTCAATCAGGGAATAGCCCCCAGCACATCGAGCGCCGTCGTGAGCGTCGGCGCGGCCAACGCCGGAAGCGCGGACTGCGCCTTCTACTTCGACAACGTCGACATCAACTTCGATTAGCCGCGCCCGAGCGGGAAGGGTCTCGTCACGGTCGTTTGGCGAACGTGACCTCTGGATAGCCGCTGGAGGGGCCCGCGAGCAGCGGCGACGGCGTGCCCGCGAGCACGCTCGCGAAGAACGCGAGCTGGTACGCACGGGCGATCGCGATCGCTCGCGCCGGAGCGATAGTGCCGATCAGTGACGGCACTTGCGCCGCGAACGGCGGGTACAGCGCGAGGTCGGAGAAGTTCTGATGTCCCGACTTCGCGATGGTGGCTTCGTACGCCGTGCCGGTGGACCGCTTGAACACGTCCGCTTCGGTCGAGTCCACGCCGTGGTCGGACTGCATGAAGAAGAATGGTTGCGCGTACGCGTGGCCGATCGCCGCGCCGAACAGGGTGCCGTCGATGTCGAGCGCGCCCTTCACGCGCGCGTCGGACGCGAGCACGTCCATCGCGGTGGAGCCGCCGAACGAGTGACCGAACGCGGCGATCTTCGTCGTGTCGAGGTGTCCCTGGATCTCGCCAGCGGGATCGGTCGTGCTCGCTTGCAGGACACCGTCGAGAACGAACAGCGCGTCCGCGAGCCACACCGGCGCGGAGTCCGAGTATTCGGTGATGCTCACGTTCTGCGAGCCGTGGGTACCGGCGATGGTGGAGCCGTCCGCGAACGTCGCGACGGGGACCCAGAGCGTGTGCGTGATGGCGGCGACGACGTAGCCGTGGCTCACCAGCTCCTCGAAGAACGACGTGTAGAACCGCGGCAGCTCGCTGTACCCGTGGGAGAACAGAAGCAGCGGTCGCGGCGAGAGGCCCGTCGCGAACGGCAGCTTCGCGCGTGCGTGCGCGTGCACCTGGGCGACCTGCGCCGCCGTGACGCTGGACGCTTGCGCTTCGTCCGCGTCGAGGTAGGGAACCGCGGGGGAGGACGGACATGGCTCCGTTGGGAACCACACCTCTACGGAGAGCGGGCGCGAGGCGTCCGGCGCGCCGCCGTCTTGGAGCGCGTTGCCGCCGATGTCACGCGACGTGTCGACGAGCGTCCTGCGCACGCCCCGCACGATCCCGTACGGGCCGGTGGGAGGAGGGAGCTCGATGTCGCCGGGCAAGAACGCTCCGACGCCGCATGCTGCGTCCGGCGCCGCGTCGGTCGAGGCGGCCTCGCCGTCGGTTGTGCCCGCATCCGTAGTCGCGGCGTCAACGTCGCTCGTGCGCGGGCTCGAGCTCGTCCCGCACGCCACGCAAAAAAGCGTAGTCGCCGAACATGCGTTCAGCGCGAGGACAGCTGTCACTGCGGCGATTCGCATTTCCCTAGGGTCTCACGCGGACGGCAACGCCGTCCAGCGCTGGCGTTGACAAACGCTGGGCAATTGTTCGATGCTTGTCTTAAACCCGCGGGAGAAGGTTGGCTATGCCGGTGCTCAGTGTCGAGGACTACAAGGTCGCGCTGGACGACCTGTCGATCGTCGCCATCACTGATGCGCGCGGCGTGATCCTCGAGGTCAACGACCGGTTGTGCACGATCTCGAAGTACGCGCGGGAGGAGCTGCTCGGCAAGGACTTCCGGGTGCTCAACTCCGGGTACCACTCGAAGGAGTTCATGCGCGAGCTCTGGAGCACGATCCTGGGCGGGCGAGTCTGGCGGGGCGAGATTCGAAACCGCGCCAAGGACGGCACGTTCTACTGGGTCGACACGACCATCGTGCCTTTCCCTGGAAGCGACGGCGCGCCGGTTCGATTCATGGCGATCCGGACGGACATCACCGACAGGAAACACTCGGAGCACCTCTTGCGGGAAAGCGAGGAACGCTACCGCACCCTGATCGAAGGCGTTCCGATCGGCGTGCTGGTCCAGGGGCCGAACGCCGAGATGCTGGTGAGCAACCCCAAGGCCAGGGAGCTGATTGGGCTGACGGAAGCCCAGCTCATGGGAAGGACGTCGTTCGACCCAGCATGGAACGTCATCCACGAAGATGGCGCCCCGTTTCCGGGGCCGACGCACCCGGTGCCGCAGGCCATCGCAACGGGTCAAGCCGTTCGCAATGTGGTGATGGGAGTCTACCGCCCCACTACCCAGGACCGTGTCTGGATGCTCGTGAACGCTACCCCGGAGCTGAACGCGGATGGAAGCGTGCGGCAGGTCATCTGCGCCTTCGCGGACATCACCAAGCACAAACGGGCTGAGATGGAACTGCGCGAGAGCGAGTCACGCACGAAGCGGATCCTCCGGGCCTCCCGCGTCGGCTTGTGGGACTGGGACCTCGTGTCTCAGGGGGTCTACTTCTCACGCGAGTGGAAGGCACAGCTCGGCTACGAGGAGGACGAGCTGCCGAACCGCTTTGAGGAATGGTTGACGCGCCTACACCCGTCCGATCTGCAGCCCACGATCGCCGCAGTGGAGGAGTTCCACCTGGGGGAGCGGGCGTCGTACGACGTCCAGTTCCGGTTGCGTCACAGGGACGGTTCGTGGCGCTGGATCGCGGCGCAGGCGGATCTGGTCCGAGATGCCAGCGGCACAGCGGTTCGCATGATGGGCAGCCACGTCGACATCACGGAGTACAAACGCCTCGATGAGCAGCGGGCGCTTGCCGAAGAGCAGCTCTATCAGGTCCAGAAGATGGAATCGGTGGGCCGGCTCGCCGGGGGCGTGGCGCACGACTTCAACAATATGCTTGGGGCGATCCTCGGGCACACCGAGATGGCGCTGGAGCAGGTGGACCTGACCTCACCGTTGAAGGAAGACCTGGAGCAGATTCGCAAGGCGGCCCTGCGTTCCGCTGCGCTCACGCGGCAGCTGCTTGCCTTCGCGAGAAAGCAGGCCGTCGCGCCGGTCGTGCTGAACATCAACGACAGGGTTGTGGACGTCCTCACGATGCTCCGGCGGCTTGTTGGGGAGGACATCCAGCTTGCCTGGTTGCCCGCCGCGGACGTGTGGCCGGTCTGCATGGACCCATCCCAGCTCGACCAGATCATGACCAACTTGTGCGTCAACGCTCACGACGCGATCGCCGCCGTCGGCACGGTCACCATTGAGACTGCGAACGTCACCGTGGCCCCGGAAGCTGGAGAGTCACTCCTGGCCGCGGTCCCTGGCGACTACGTGCGGCTCACGGTCCGCGATGACGGCTGCGGCATGGACGAGGAAACCCAATCGCATCTCTTCGAGCCGTTCTTCACGCGCAAAGGGGTCGGCAAGGGTACCGGCCTCGGTCTCGCAACCGTCCACGGGATCGTTACGCAGAATGAGGGCGTCATCCACGTCACGAGCGAGCCGGGACACGGGGCGACGTTCACGATTCTCCTCCCCCGGCACGAGGGGATGGTAGCTCCCCTGGTGGGTCCCGAACCTACGCCCGCTGCGCCTGGCCGGGAGACCATCCTGGTCGTGGAGGACGAGCCCGCCATCCTGCACATCACCAAGAAGATGCTCGAAGCACTGGGCTACACCGTGCTCACCGCAGGCACACCCTCAGAGGCCAGGCGCCTGGTCGAGCAACACCGCCGGGAGGTCCACCTGCTCCTGTCGGACGTGGTCATGCCAGAGATGAGCGGCCCCGATCTGGCAACGAACCTCAGGTCGCGCCACCCATACGTCAAGCATCTGTTCATGTCGGGCTTTCCGGCCCACGTGAACGCTCAGCGCGGTCTGCTGGAGCACGACCAGTTCCTCCAGAAGCCCTTCTCCAGGGGCGACCTGGCCCGCAAGGTCCACGAAGCGCTGCACGCCCGCCCGAAGCCATTGTGAGGTCACTCCCCGGCGCGCTCCGGCCCTGGTTTCACGCCGCCCGTTCCGAAGTCCACCGTGAAGCGAAGCCACGTGTGATGTTGCCGCGACGTTCCATTGCGTTCGCTGCGCTAGATCGGGGGCAGGATATCCATGGTGGCCATGAGCGAATCACTCCTTGACTCCGCGATCATGGTGAGCCGCAATGCGCTACTCGACATGGGGGACTCCACTGAGCGCCGTGAGCTCACGTCCCGCCTGGACCTCCTGGAGCGGGCCTCCTGGGCTGTGGGGCTCGGGCCCCGTTCGTACGATCAGATCGTCAAGCTGGCGAAGGTGATCCTGGACCTGCGCGACGAGATCGTCGCCGCCCGCCGCCACGCCCTGGGCCTGCCGCGCTTCGCGCTGATGCAGGGGCCCGCACGAAGATACCTGGCAGGCTGACCTGACCTGCGCTGAGCGCCGCACGCGGCCGCAAGGTGCAACGCGGCTACTTCGAGGGCGTGGCCCGAGCTCGGTGGCTCGGTCTCCTTGGCGTCGATGCGCCCGTATGGTGAGATGAACCGATGACACGCGACACGAGACGCTCCACGGCGGCACTCCTGGTCACGCTCGCGCTCGCGTCGACCTCGTGCAAGAAGCGCGAACCCCCGCCGTCAAAAAACTCCGGAGAGCGCGTGATGGCGACCGACGTCGACGGCGTGATCTTGCCCGCTACAAGCACGTGGTTTCTCGCCGACGGAAAGACCACGGCTTGGGCTCCGCCGCGCGCCGAGGTGCTCCGTGCCGAGGCCGCGCTCCCGGCGCTCCTTGGGCGCAGCGTGCGTGGTATGGCGATCAAGGGCCGCCTCCCCTCTTACAAGAGGCAGTACGTGGGCCTCGTGCGCGACGGGCAAAAGGTCGTCTACCTCAACGCGTTCTGCGGCGACGAGCCCGGTTGGACGGAGCACCTCGTCTCCGTGTCCGACGGCGGCGACTGCTATTTCCAAACGGAGTGGCGCGTCGAGCAAGGCGCGTTCGCAGAGCTCCACGTGAACGGCTCCTCCTGATCGCAGCGCGCAAGCGATCCGTGATCCCGGCACAGGGTCCACTTGCCGTTGCTCAGGTCGAGCTCCGTGTTTTAACGCCTCGCACCTGACTGCATGCGCGGCTCTGGCACGGAATGGCATTGCGCAACTCTGCTACTTCGAGATCGATCCAGCCGCCGCCGCGAGCGTCGCCGCGCTCACGAAGTCCTTCGTGGACGCCATCAACACGATCCGCGGTCAGGTGGCGTCCTGCACGTTCACGCTGGAGCGTCCCGATGGCGGCGCGATCGATCCCTCGAAGGTCAACGTCGTCTACACGAACGGCGCGGGCATGGACGCCGTCGTCGGCCAGGACATGAACAACGGCTGGACCTACGACAACCCAGCGAACCCCACCTCCGTCACGCTACACGGCACCTCCTGCGATACCGTGAAGGCCGATCCGAAGGGAAAGGTCTCGATCAACATCGGCTGCCCCACGCAGATCGGCGGCGTCCACTAGTCAGCATGGAACGACCGGCTCCGATCGCGATGTCGTAGGTTACGTCGCGGTTGGTCCGTGAGGCTGTCAGGACCCTCCGTCGGATTGGTAGAGCGACATACCCGACATGCAACGTTCGAGCAGCAGCGTCTTGCAGTCGTCGTGCTCGGTGGGAAGCGCGTCGATCGTGAATGGGACCTTCGCGTCGGGTCCGTTGTCGATGTAGCGCCACGAGCACGCGCAGTCACGGTCCTTGCAGCCCACATCGACGAAGCCGTCACCGCGCTTCGCGCGCCCTGGTGACGCGATGCACTCGGCGTTGAACCAGCACGACGCGTGAACCCCTCCCTCACTTCCACCGCTGCCCTTCGCGCCACCTGCATGCAAGATACACGCAGTCGTGATGCGCCCTCCCGGGCTCTTGAAATCGGTCGAGGCCGAGGTCGAGGTCGGGTTTGGCGTTGATGCTGGCTGTTGGGGATCGCAGGCCCAAATCCCTGCGATCCCTGGCGGGATGAGCGCTCTCAAGATGCGCGGTACATCGTCATCACGCAGGCGCCGCCGAGGCCGAGGTTGTGCTGCAGCGCGACCTTCGCGTTCGGGACCTGGCGATCGCCTGCGGTGCCTCGGAGCTGCCAGACGAGCTCCGTGCATTGTGCAAGTCCGGTCGCGCCGAGGGGATGGCCCTTGGAGAGCAAGCCGCCGCTCGGGTTCGTGACGTACTTGCCGCCGTAGGTGTTCTGGTCCTCCGTGATGAACTTCTCCGCCTCGCCCTCGTTGCAGAGGCCGATCGCCTCGTACGTGAGGAGCTCGTTCGCGGTGAAGCAGTCGTGGAGCTCGACGACCTGCACGTCCTTGGGGCCAAGGCCGGCTTGCTCGTAGACCTTCTTCGCGCACTCCTTCGCCATGTCGTAGCCGACCATCTTGATCATGCTGTCGTCAGCGAAAGAGGACGCGTAGTCCGTCGTCATGGCCTGCGCCGCGATGTAGACCGGGTTCGAGATGCCCATCTTCTTCGCGAAGTCATCCGAGCAGAGGATCGCCGCGGCCGCGCCGCAGGTGGGCGGGCAGCACTGGAAGCGCGTGAGCGGATCGAACACGTCGTCGCTCGCGAGGACCTCTTCCACGGTGAGGAGCGTGTTGAAGAGCGCGTACGGATTCTTGCTCGCGTGCTTGCGCGCCTTGGAGCTGATCTTCGCGAAGGTCTCGCGTTTGGTGCCGTATTTCCAGCGGTACTCGCGGCCTGCGCCGCCGAACATCTGCGCGGCGCCAGGCGCGCTGTTGAAGCCCTGCACCTTGCTCATCACGTTGACGAACTTCTCGAGGGGGTTGACGCGGTCGTTGAACTTCGCGCCCAGCGCGCCCTTCTCCATCTTCTCGAAGCCGAGCGCGAGCACGCACTCCGCGAGCCCGCCCTCGATCGCCTGTCGCGCGAGCATGAGCGCGGACGAGCCCGTGGAGCAGTTGTTGTTCACGTTGAAGACGGGGATGCCGGTGAGGCCCACGTCGTACACCGCGCGCTGGCCGCACGTGCTGTCGCCGTAGACGTAGCCGACGTAGGCCTGCTGCACGTCCTCGAACTTCACCTTGGCGTCCTCGAGCGCGACGCGCGTCGCGTTCGCCGCCATCACGTTGTACTCGTCGCTTGCGCCGGGCTTCTGGAACTTGGTCATGCCCACACCGATGACGTTCACTCTGCGACCCATGTGAAAACTCCTTCGCTACTGACGTTGAAAATCTTGGTGTGTCGCTCAGAGGCCCTTCAGGACCGTGAGCTTGTGCGCGGGGCGAACGTCGCCGTCCACGCGGAGTGAGCCGTGCTGGTAGAGCGATTGAACGGTCTCGCCCTTGGTGAGCGCGACCAGCGATGCATCGTCGAGCGAGATGGTCGTCGTGGCGGAGGCGTCCGCGCCGTCCGTCACCGAGCCGCTCTTGAAGTCGAGCGTCCATGCCTTGCCCAGGTCGGAGACCTTGAGCGCGATCACCGCGTTCACCTCCGCCGCGAGCGCCTTGTCCTTCGAGAGCCGCTCCGCGAGCGCCTTCACGATCCCGGGTGCCTTCGGCTCCTTCGGAGCAGCCGGTGCGGCCGGCGCAGCTGCCTTCGCCGCGCCACCCGCTGCCGCGCCACCGCCACCACCAGCAGCGCCGCGAAGCTTCGCGACGACGTCAGCTGCGGCCTTCGGATCGATGTTCTTCAGGAACATCAGCTTCTGCGACGCCATGATGTCGCCGCCGATCTTGAGCTTCTTGCCCATGTAGAGCTTCATCGCGTCGGCCTTGCCGGCGACCATGTCGCGGAAGTCCGCGTCGCTCATCTCCAGCGTGCAGTCCGCCGTGGTTCCACCCGAGACGACGCTTCCAGCGCCAGTTTTCAGGTCGATCGTCCATGCGCTGTCAGGCTCTGCGAGCTTGAAGAGGAACGTCTTGCCGACGTCCTTCGCGAGCCCGCCGTTCTTTCCGATGTAGTCTGCAATCACCGCGAAGGCCTCCGCGCTCGTCGGTTCGCCGGCCGGCGCTGCACCTCCGCCGCCACCCGCGCCCGCGCTCGCGCCAGCGCCTGCACCGCGGAGCTTCGCGACGACCGCTGCCGCCGCCGCGGGATCGATGTTCTTCAGGAACATCAGCTTCTGCGACGCCATGACGTCGCCACCGATCTTGAGCTTCTTGCCCATGTAGAGCTTCATCGCGTCGGCCTTGCCCGCGACCATGTCGCAGAAGTCCGCGTCGCTCATCTCGAGCGTGCAGTCCGCGGTGGCGCCGCCGCCGGCAGATGCGACGCTGCCCGCGCCAGCCTTCAGATCGATCGTCCACGCGCTGTCGGGGCCCGAGAGCTTGAAGAGGAACGTCTTGCCGACGTCCTTCACCAGGCCCGCGTTCTTCGCGATGTAGTCCGCGATCACCGCGAACGCTTCGCCGCTGGTCGGAGGTCCACTCGCTGCCGCCGCCGCGCCACCACCGAGTGCTGCGGCCGGTGCTGCCTTGGCCTTCGCCGGCCTCTGCGGGATCTCCTTGTAGAGCTCCACGGCGGCGTTCGAGATGACGACCTCACCGCGCTCCTTCACGAGCACGCGGAAGACGATGCGCTCGTCCGACTCCTTCCACATCTCCGTGACGAGCGTCTCCCCCGGGAACACGCTGGCGGAGAAGCGCGCCTTGATGCTCTTGAAGAGCCGGCCGTCGTTCTTCGCGAACGCCTTGATGACGTTGCGCGCCGCGAACCCATACGTGCAGAGTCCATGCAAAATGGGCTTCTTGAAGCCGAAATTCTGCGCAAAATCCGGATCCGCATGGAGCGGGTTGATGTCGCCGCTGAGCCGATAGAGGAGCGCCTGATTGTCGTCCAGCTTGTCCTCGAGGACCTTGTCCGCGGGACGCGTGGGCGGAACGTTGATGTCCGCGGACGGTCCGCGCTCGCCGCCCCAGCCGCCTGCGCCGCGCACGAACGTCGTGACCTCGTTCTTGAAGACCTTGTTGCCGTCCTCGTCGAAGGTGTTGATCTCCATCACGACGAGCGCGTTCTTGCCCTTGTCGAAGATGTCCTTGATCTTCGCCTTGTGCGTGAGCGTCGCGTTCGGCGCGAGCGGGTAGCAGAGCTCCGTGTACTGCTCGCCGTGGAGGATGCGCTCGAAGCCGTAGTTCATTCCGGGCGCTTGCTCGCCCTTCTTCGCGGCCTCGAACACCATGTTGAGCGCGGGCACGACCGCGAACGTCGGGATCGCCTGGAAGCCCGACCCCATCTCGTAGACGAACTTCAGATCGTCCGAGAGCGGATCCTTCGCAGCGCCAACGCCAAGCGCGTAGAGCGCGAGATCACGCTCGTCGTACTTCGTCTTCACGGGCGGGAACTCGTACCCGAGGCCCGCGTCGACATCGATGAACTCGTTTCCGCCCAGCGCCTTCGTGTCCAGGTTCGACAGCACGGGCTGCATGGAGCTCATGATGTCCGTCGGGTGATCGGCGTTCGCGAAGTTGGTGACGTCGGCCCAGGCCTTCTGCACCTGCTCCGGCTGGATGGCGCGACCGAGCTTCAGAGCCTTGCCCTTGGTGCGCTCCCAGCGCAGCTTGGTGAACACGCCACCGCCGACCTCGAAGAGCCCGCCCGTGTCCTGACATGCCTCGTTCGTGAGCCATGCGACGAGCGGCGAGACGTACTCGGGGTTCAGCTTCGGGAGGAGATCCTTCATGCCGGCGACGGTCTCGGTGAGGCGCGACGCCGCGATCGGCGCGATCGTGTTCACCTGGATCCCGTATTTTTTCCCTTCGAGAGCGAGCGTGTTGGACAGGCCGATGACGCCCATCTTCGCGGCCGCGTAGTTCGTCTGGCCGAAGTTGCCGTAGATGCCGGCGGCGCTCGCGGTGAAGATCACGCGCCCGTAGTTCGCGCTCCGCATGTGGTCCCACGCGGCCTTCGTGGTCTTGTAGGCGCCGCGCACGTGCACGCGCATGATGAGGTCCCAGTCGTCGTCGCTCATCTTCACGAACGACGTGTCGCGAAGGATGCCCGCGTTGTTCACCAGGATGTCGATGCGCTTCCATGTGTCGAGCGCGGTCTGCACGACCTTGTCGCCGTCCTCCACGGAGTCGTGGTTCGCGACGGCCTCGCCGCCCGCGGCCTTGATCTCCTCGACGACCTTGTCGGCGGCCGCGCTGGACCTGCCTCCGCCCGTCGCCGCGCCGCCCAGATCGTTCACGACGACCTTGCAGCCGCGCGAAGCGAGAAGGAGCGCATGCGCGCGACCGAGACCGTTGCCTGCGCCGGTGATGATGGCGACGCGACCGTCGAAGCGGAGATCCGACATGGGGAAACCTCGAAGAATGGTGGGTGCGAGCGAGCGAAAAGCAATAATGCTTCGCACGCGAAATATCCACCCCCGGAACGTTTCCGTCAAGGCTCCCCGGCGATTTCCTCTCCGATGCTTTCTTGCTGGAAAACGCCTAGAATCTTGAGGGTATGGGTCTGCGCGGGTGGGTGGCAGTCGCGGTCGTGCTGGAGGCGGCGCTCCTCGCGGGGGGCGCGTGCAGCTCGTTCTCCGGGAACGATCAGTCCGTCACGGGCGATGCGGCCACTGATGGCGACGGCCCGATCGCCGATGCGAAACCAGGGGCCGACTCATCCGGGTCCTTCACGTGCAGCACCTTCGACGCGGCGTCGCTGCAGCCACCGAGCAGCCTCACGGATCAGACCTGTCCGGGGCCGTTTGGCGGGTCCGGTCTCAACCTCGGGAGCGAAACGAAGAACTGCGGATGGTGCGGCCACGACTGCCTTGGCGCGACGTGCAGCGCGGGCCACTGCGCGGTCACCTCGCTCACAGCCACCGGCACGCAGCTGATCGGCACGGGCAAGGGGCGCCTGATCTACCAGGACACGCAGTTCCAGGTCCTCGGCGGACCGCTCGGCCCAACCATGGACGCGTCGGTGGTCCTCGGATTGGTGCCCGTCGCCGAGCTGAATCGCGGGATCTACCACGGCGCGCTCTCCGATCGGATCTACCTCCGCACGTTCTCGCAGATGTACAGCGTGCCGTTCGACGGCGGCGGGCTCACGCTGTTCCATGGTCCGCTCGGCACACCAGGCATGGTCGCGGCCGCGGGTGGACACGTCTTCGAGACGATCCCGCCCGACCTGCTCTACGACTTCAGGGACGACGGGACGCAGCTGCACTCGGTGGGCGGCGCCGCCGGCGCCAGGGACATCACAGCGACGCCCGATGGTCGCCTGGTGTTCTACGTCGGGCGGAACGCAGCGGACGCCGGGTTTGATGCTGCCACGGATGCGTCGACCTACGGGAGCCGCGCGTCGATCTATCGCTACGACGTCGCCAAGAATCAGGTGACGCACATGGTGGACGCGGACTGGACCGCCGAGTACCCATCGCAGCTGATCGTCGCCGACGCTCAGTACGTCTTCTACGTGGAGGCCGGGTCCGGCGACATCAAGCGCTTCGACGTGGATGCGGTGTTTCCTGCCGTGACGACCGTGGTCTCCCATGGCAACGGCCGCACCGCGCGCACGCTCGTCGCCGACGGCGAGCGGCTCTACTGGTTCAGGAACACCGGCGGGATCTTCTATTCGCTCCGCTCCACCAGCAAGTGCGGTGGCGGCGAGCTGGAGTACGCCGTCGACCAACCCGTGCCCTACCCCGCCACCGTGGACGGGCCCTTCCTCTACTTCAGCAACTCCGATCAGCAGACCGTCCGCCTCCCGAAGTGAGGGCGCGCGCGGCGCTCAGAAGAACACGGCCGATGTGCAGGTTCAGCTCGTGCACCGTCGTGTCCGTCGCGATCGGGGAGTAGTCGTTCGGCGCGGAGGACAGCGGTTCGATGCGTGCACCCTGCACGGTTCCGCGGCCCAGCGCGTAGCGCATGGCGATCGTCGTGGAGAACTCCAGGCCACCCGCGCGTCCTCTTGCGGCGAGCGGGTCCGCGCTGTCGTGGTGGTCGCCCTCGTAGCGCCGCCGATACTCCACGCCAAGCATGGCCCCGTAGTAGTTGATGCGTGCGGAGCCGATGTGATCGATGCAGTCGATCTCCGCGCCGCGTCGCGACTCGAACGGCGTGTCGCGATCGAAGAGCACCAGCGTCGGCGCTTGTCCCGGGACGGTCGCCTGATCGATCCCCGTGATGCGCTGCGTGCCCGCGAACGCGACCACGGGCGAGCGCGCCACGAACCCGATCTCCCAGTCATCGCCCGGGAGCCATTGCAAGCCGGCCGTCGCGCGCGCGCCGAAGACCTCCACGGTCGCCTTGCGCTCGAGGACGCCAGTCGAGTGAGCTGCGCCGACGTCCAGCGTGGAGCCGAAATCGAAGAACGACCCGAGCCGCTCGTAGACGGTGAAGAGCCCGGCGCCGACGCGCAGCGAGTCGTTCACGCGGTAGCCCAGCGCGCCTCCGGCGTAGTAGGTCGCGGCCGACTGCACGACGCCGTAGGCCATCTTGTACGCGTACGGCGCCCCCGCGGCGCTGGTGCCGTGGAGCTGCGGTGACGTGCTCGCGTTCACGTCGTCCTGCCGCTCCGTTCGACACGTTGCGCCCGTCGCCGTCCACACCATTGCCGGGGGCGCCTTCGTTGCCGAGCGGAAATGAGTCGAGGTTCCCGGCGCGCGCGCTGTCTGCGACGAGCAACGTGACGAGCATCGTGCCGAGTCCGAGGTGAACGGATAGCCGCATCTCAGAACTCCGCGTGGAAGCGCGCGCCGAAGATGTCTACCGGTCCGCGGTCCGCGTTGTACGCCGGGTTCGTGATGCGCTGGTAGTCGCCGGTGACCCACGCGTTCGAGGAGACGTTCACGCTGTAGAAAACCTCGTTCACGCTCTCGGGTGCCACGTTGATGTTGCCGTCGCCGATGAACCCGTCGACGCCGCCTTGCTTCAGATATGCGGCGTGTGAATCGGAGATGAGGCCGACGCCCATGCCCACTCCCGTGATGTCCAGGGGCCGATGCCACAGCGAGCCATGCGCGAGCACGCCGAACGAGAACGAGCGATCCGTGGAGGTGTACGAATAGACCTCCGTGCGGCCGTCCGAGTACATCGCGCGCAAGAACACGCCGATGTCGTCCGTCACGTGCTGCTCCACGTTCAGGCCAATGCCGACCTTGTTCTGCATGCGGCGCACGAAGCAGAGATCCGGTGCGGAGGAGTTGTTCGAGCCGTAGCTGAACGACGTGCACGTGGTCGCGTTCTTCGTGCGGTCCGCGGCGTGAAGGGTCGTCGCCTCCTCGAAGCTGCCCATGTTCTCGTTGTTCGAATAGCCAAGGACGCGAACGGCGCCCGCCTTTCCGAAGAGCGTGTGATTGTGCTCCACCTCGAGCTGATCGCCGTAGACCTTGTCCAGGCGGAAGTCGACGTCGAGCTGGTTCGGGAGCTTCGGGGCGGTGACGCGCCCGACGCGCACCGTGAACTTGTCCCAGTAGAGCTCCGCGACGCCGCCCCACGCATAGCCGCGCGCGTCCGCCGCGAAGTCGTATGCGGCATACGAGAGGAACGCCATGTTCAGGAACTGGCGGCGAAGGTCTCCGGAGAACGAGTTCTTGTCGAGCAGGTCCAGGATGCTGAAATTGCCGACGGTGAAGACCAGCCGCCGCGAGGTCTCCGTGGTCGCGAGCTGTTGCGGGTCGGACGTCTTCTCCTCGTCCTTTCCGCCGAGCGAGATCGTCTGACGAAGGAACAACCGCGACGAGTACGCGCTGGCTGAGGGCGCGCCGGTCTTCTGCAGCTCGAAGTTCTGGATCGTGCTGCCCAGGCCTGCAAGATGGCTGAGCGGCCTCTCCGCGATCACCTCCGGCACCCAGTAGAGCTCCGCGCCCTTCCAGAGACGCGCGGCCAGGTAGAGCGTGGCGCTGCCCGTGAAGCTGCTCTCTGCCGTGGGCAGCAGCGACTGGGTGCTGCCGTTCAGATTGGTGTAGTTTGCATGGAACGCCGGCTTGTAGCTGCCGATCCACGTGGCCTGGCCGTAGGCATTCCAGCGCTCGTCGTGGAGATCGTGCAGGCCGCGCTGATGAAGCACGTTCATGAAGTCGAACGCGTCGTTCGAGCGCGGCGCGGCCTCGCTCACCTCGGCGTGCGCGCTGTTCTCCAGGGAGAGAGCGCACAGCGCAGCGAGGAGGTAGGGTGAAAGCCGGCGACGCCGACCACTGTGAATCGCCAACGTACGGTCGGTCAAACCCGCTGGCTCTTAGGTCAGCTCCATGACGCGCTGCTCGAGCCCGCGGCCCTTGGACACGGAGCTGATGCGAGCGCGGTGGTTCAGCAGCACCCAGAGGACGCCGCCGATGACCGTCTCCGCGTCGACCGCCTTCTTGTCGAAGTGAACGACGAGCTCGTACTTCTCTTCGTCGAACTCGACGCGCTTCACCATCGGGAGGTCGCGCACGCCGGCGATCGCAGCGCTGAGCGAAGGCGCCGCGTCGTTCGTGCGGTAGTCCGCGACCATGGGCGCCAGCTTGACGTGGATCTCCTCGCTCGAGGCGGTGAGCTCCTGGATGCTTCCGTGCGCGACGACGCGCCCGCGATCCAGGATGATGGCCGCGTCGCAGATCTCCTCGAGCTCCTGCAGGTTGTGGCTGGAGACGACCAGCGTGCAGCGGCCCTTCCGGCTCTTGATGATCTGGCGCACCTGGAAGGCGACGCGCGGATCGAGCCCGGCGGTGGGCTCGTCGAGGAGCACCACGCGCGGCTTTCCCATGAACGCCTGGGCGATGCCCACGCGCTTCGCCATGCCGTGCGAGAGGGTGCTGCATCGGGTGTTCCACCACGCCGAGCCCTCGACCTCGGCGAGCACCTTCTCGGCGCCCTCCTTGGCCTCGCGCGCGTTCATGCCCTGCAGCTCCCCGAGGAAGCACAGGAACTCGCCCACCTTCTCGTTGGCGGGGAGGAGCGCGTCCTGCGGCAAGACGCCGAGCTTGCCCTTCAGCGACTCGACCGCGTCCGGTGTGTGATCGAGGACGAAGATGTCGCCGCTGGTGGGCTTGAGGAAGCCCGCGAGCATGGAGAACGTGGTGGTCTTCCCGGCGCCGTTCGGACCGATGAGGCCGAAGACCGAGCCGTCGGGGACGACGAAGCTCACGTCGTTGACGGCCTTCACGCTGCCGAAGGTCTTGGTCACCGCGCGCAGCTCGATCG
>JANXLV010000312.1 GCA_025355005.1 Myxococcales bacterium
CGCCAGCCGTCGCGCCCCCGATCGAGTCCACGGCTGCGGACGACGCGCTGCGGCCACAGGCCGGACATGCGGGCGCTCACCGCCAAACGCGATTCACGGTTCACGTTCAACGCGGATCGAAGATCCGACGAATCATGAGCCTTCCGGCCGTGAGGACCGGGCGCAGCGAAGAACGCAGCCAGCGCGCCGGGATCGGCGCAAAACACCAGGCTCTCAGGGTAGGGCGCTGATGAAGAGGGACTGATAGAGGGCGGTGCCGTCTGCGTAGGTCTCGGTGTAGCCCGCGCGCGCGGAGGCAGAGATGCTGCCGGCGTCCGCGTTGACGCTTGGAAGCCATTTGTCATCCCAGCCCGCCACGCCCGAGAGGTCGGGGATCGCGATCGTCAGGGGGCCTTTGGTCCCGACCAGTGATGCGTCGACCAACATGTAGACGTAGCCGTTACCGCTGTTGAACACCTCGTAGGTCTGGGCCTTCGGGTACGGGGCAAACGTGGCTTGCGTTCGGAGCGAGGCGCTGCCCGGAGCGGCCGAGATAGTCGGCAAGAATGGCGGTGAGAGGGACACGCTGACGTCGGCCGCGGTCTTGAAGAGGCGGGTCACGGTGCTCGTGGCGGAGCTGCCGCCGTTGTCGCCGGTCGCGAGGAACACGTAGACGTCGCTCGCTGCTTGCCCCGCGGTGACTGCGGCGTAGGGCGCCGACATCGTGCCCCCGTCCTGCGCGAGCTTGCCTGCCATGAGCGACAGCGAGTTCGCGCCGCCGATATCGTCCAGCCCGCCGACGCCGTAGCCGACGTGCATGTAAGCGAAGCCAGAGACCCCGGTGATGGATGCAGTGTACTGCTGCGTCGCGGCGAACCCCTCCGTCGCCCAGTCGATGTCGTGGGTCAACGTGCCCGCGTCACCGAACAACAGGCCGCGCGCGAACGTGATGCGAGAGGGACCGATGACGGTGCCCGCGGAGAACCCAATGTCGTAGGCCCGACCGGGGAGGTAATGGGAGTTTCCGGACTGCCCGATGTACATCGCGGAGCCGTTGACGATCTGACCTGTGTTGCCCGCGTACAACGAGCGGGTGTCCCAGCCCGTCGAGCCGTCGGGCGCGTTCGTCATCTGGCCGTAGAGACCCTGGGATTTACCGACCGGATCGCCGCAGACGTTGCCCGGCACGGTGAAGGCGGTGGTGGCCGACGTCCGCAAGTAGACGTTGAGCGACGTGTAGCCAGAGCCCGGCGCGTAGCACTCGAACGCGGCGCCGTAGCTGCCCTTCGTTGCAGTGAATTTGTAGATGCCCGTCGATGAGGGCAAGAGCGGCTGCCACTGCCCCTCACCGTCGCGCCATGCGGCCCAGGTCTGATTCGCGTGCGGATCGCCCAGCGTTGGCACGCCGATCAGCGACGACACCGTGATCTCGACGGGCGTGTAGACAGCTGCGTCCGCCGCGTCGGTACTGCCGGACCCGGCGTCCGGTGCGTTGTTCGGGATCGAACCTTCGGCCCCGGCATCCGCCGTCGCGGTCGTCCCGTCCGAGCCACACGCCGCGGTCGCTCCGGCACCACACACGGACAACAGAGTCACCGCCACCAGCACGCGCGCGCCACGAGGGATCCGCATCATCGAAGCATAGTCCCGCATCTACCCGATGCCGGCGAGGTTTGCTCGCGCGAGCGGCCTCAGTGCGACCTCTGGCAACAGCTCTGCGTAGCTCGTGACGGTTACACCTGGTAGCTCGCTCTCCACCATCTTCTTCACGAAGCGGCGGATGTCTGGCTGCGTGAGGATCACGACGTGGTGTGGGGGCTGCGCGGACTCCGTCACCGCTCGCTTCACGGCGAGGATGATGTCGCGGCCCGCGGCGGGGGCGAGCGTGAGGAATGCGCCCGCGGGCGTTCTCGTGACGGCGCGGCGCACGGTGTCTTCGATGAGGGGGTCGAGCGTGATCACGCCGAGCTGATGCTGGCCGCGCGTGAGCTTGTGCGTGATGGCGCGACGCATCTGCGCGCGTAGCTGCTCGCTCAGGTTGAGCGGATCCTTCTCCGTGGCGGCGAGCGTGGCGAGGTTCTCCAGGATGGCGCGCATGTCGCGGATGCAGACGCCCTCCTCGACGAGGCGACGCAAGATGTCCGCGAGGAGCGTGAGCGTCACGGGCTTCGGCACCACGTTGCGGACCACCGCCGGCGCGAACTGCTCGAGCTCGTCGAGCAGGCGCTGCGTCTCCGAAAGACCGAGAAAATCAGCCGCGCGTGAGCGGAGGAGATCTGCGCTTCGCTCCACGACGAACGTCGCGACGTCCGCATCCGCGACGTCCTTGGGGACCTCGACGACGCGCGCCGGGACCTCGAACAGCGAGAGCGCGAACGTGCGGTCCGACAGGTTTTGCGAGACGCGGACGCGCGGGGCGGGGAGGGGGACGCCGAGCTCCGCGAAGATCTGTTCGCGCAGACCGGTGATGCGTCCGCGCAGACCCGGCGTCTCGTGGTTGCGGTCGACCTTGTCGTCGAGGAGCTCTTCGAGCGACGCCGACAGATCGATCGACCACGGCACCACCATCGGCACGAAGGCCGGCCCCGCGCGTCCCTGTCCAGCTTGCAGGGGCTTCTGTGTGGGCTCCACCGCGGCGCGCTCGTCGTCGCGGGCGATCGTCTTGCTTCGCGCACGCGCGATCAGGAGCAGCGCCGCGGCGATCACGATGAACGGCAGCGCAGGCAAACCCGGCACGAGCCCGAGCAGGAACACGAACCCCGCCGCCACCCGAAGCGCCTTCGGCATGCCGAACAGCTGACGTGACAGCTCCTCACCCAGCGGAGTGTCGGGCTCCTCGCTCGCGGTGCGCGTCACGAGCACGCCCGCCGCCGTCGAGAGGACGAGCGCGGGGATCTGGGACACGAGCCCATCACCGATCGTGAGCAGGCCGTACTTCTTGAGCGCGTCGACCGCGGGCATGCCGTGTTGCCCCACGCCGATCGCGAGACCGCCGAGGATGTTGATGATCGTGATCACGAGCGACGCGATGACGTCGCCCTTCACGAACTTCATGGCGCCGTCCATGGAGCCGTAGAACTGGCTCTCGCGCGCGAGCGAGCGGCGGCGGCGGCGGGCCTCGTTGCCGTCGATGGTGCCGGCGCGGAGCTCGGCGTCGATCGCCATCTGCTTTCCGGGCATGGCGTCCAGCACGAAGCGGGCGGCCACCTCCGCGACGCGCTCGCCGCCCTTCGCGATGACGATGAACTGGATGATGGTGAGGATGAGGAACACCACCGCGCCCACGACGTAGTTGCCCCGCACCACGAACGCGCCGAACGCATGGATGACGTCGCCGGCGTCCGCCTGGAGCAGGATGAGACGTGTGGACGACACGTTCAGCGCGAGCCGGAACAGGGTCGTGAGAAGGAGCAGTGTGGGGAAGGTGGCGATGCCCAGCGCGTCCGGCACGTAGAGCACGACCAGGAGGATCGCGACTGCGAGCGACAGGTTGGTCGCCAGGAGGAGGTCGAGAAGATGGGTGGGAAGCGGCACGATCATCATCGCCACGATGGAGATCACCACCATGGCGAGCACGAGCTCCGCCCCCCCGATCTTTGCCTTGCCCCGGGGAAGCTGTGAAAATGCGCCCTTGGACACGGTTAGTACCTTATACAAGCACCGGGTGCACCGCTCGAAAAACGGCCTATTCGGCCCCCACCATCTTCGGGCGTTCCATTCCCTGAAGAAAGGCTCTACGCTGGACACTGTAGCTAGAGACGTTGATGCAGCCTTCTGAGCCCGGCCCAACCATGGGTGCACCTTTGCGGAGAATCGGCACCGGACTTTCTGACGTAGGTCGGAAGCGCCAGTCGAATGAAGACGCGTACTTCTTCGATGACAGGCTTGGTTTGTACATCGTCGGAGACGGCATGGGCGGACACGCGGCCGGAGAGATCGCCAGCCAGGAGGCCGTCGAGACCGTCTACGGCATGGTGAAGCGCGGCATCGGCAACCTCCACGAGCTCGCGGACCCGGTCGTCGAAGAGGACGCGCATGCGGCATGTCGCCTGATGGAGAGCTCCATCCAGGCAGCCACGTACATGGTCTTCTCCATGGCGGAGATGGACAAGTCGAAGAGCGGCATGGGCACCACGCTCAGCGCGCTTCTGGTTCTGGGTGAGTACGCGGTGACCGCGCAGGTCGGTGACAGCCGCATCTATCGCGTGCACCAGGGCAAGGCCGAACAGCTCACGGAAGATCACACGCTTATCGCGTGGCAGTTGAAGCAGGGCCTCATCACGCCGCAGGAAGCGAAGAAGTCACCTCACAGGAACGTCATCACGCGCGCGGTTGGAAACAGAGATTACGTGCAGGTCGACACCGGCCTCGTGAAGCTCCACCCCGGCGACAAGTTCCTCCTCTGCAGCGACGGCCTCCACGGCTACCTCCGCGACTCCGACATCGCGCCCATCATGGCGCTCGGAGCCCAGGCCACCGTCCAAAAATTCATCGACCTCGCGAACGAGCGCGGCGGCAAAGACAACATCACCGCAGTGCTGCTCGAAATCGAATAGCGCGGGGCATAGCGCGAGCGCACGCGCGTAAACGCACTGCTCGCAAAGTCGCAAAGTTGACCCTTTGCGGCCATCCCTGTTAGGTCCCGTGTTGCATGACCTTTCCTTGCCGCGGGGTGTGGCGGTTGGGACACGTCCTGGAAACCTTATTCCGCGACATGACAGCGCTTTCTTCTTGGCCCGAAGGGTGAACTCTCCCGATGCGAGCGAGGAAATTAATCACATGACGCACGGCATGTTTGGGCGGGTTGGGGTGATCATGGGCGGCACGAGCGCGGAGCGAGAAGTCTCGCTTCGCACGGGCGAAGGCGTCGCGATGGCTCTGGAAGAGCGCGGTCACGACGTCGTTCGTATCTCGTACGGAGCCGCCACGCGCGGCATCGACGAGCTGATTCGCGCCGCCAACATCGACGTCGCCTTCCTCGCACTCCACGGTCGCGGCGGTGAGGACGGCTGCATCCAGGGGCTGCTCGAGCTCTTCGGGATCCCGTACACCGGCTCGTCGGTGCTCGCGAGCGCGCTCGCCATGGACAAGCTCAAGGCGAAGGAGCTCTTCCGCCTGCACAACGTCCCCACGCCGCCGTACTACGTCGCGGGCGAGAGCGATCTCGCTGACCTCGAAGACGTCCACGGCAGCTTCGGCTTCCCCGCGATCGTGAAGCCCCGCTCCGAAGGCTCCAGCGTCGGCCTCACGAAGGCCACCACGATGTCCGAGCTGCAAGCCGGCATCGAGCTCGCGCTCGCGCACGACAAGCACGCGCTGGTGGAGCGCTTCATCAAGGCGACCGAGGTCCACGTCGGCATGCTCAACGGTCGCGTCCTTGGCGCGATCGAGGTCGTCCCGAAGAGCGGGCTCTACGATTACCGCTCGAAGTACACGTCCGGCATGACCGAATACATCTGCCCCCCGCGCCTGCCTGCCACGCGCGTTCGCGGTGTGATGAACCTCGCAGAGCGTGCGGTCCGCGCGCTGGGCTGCACGGGCGCCTGCCGCGTCGACCTCCTCGTCACCGAGGGCGAGAACGAATACGTGCTCGAGGTGAACACTCTCCCCGGCATGACGCCCACGTCACTGCTCCCCAAGATCGCACAGAGCGCCGACATCGAGTACGGCGCGCTCTGCGAGATGATCCTCGACTCCGCCACGCTCCACAACGCCAAGCCGATGCGCGAGTCCGCGCGTCCCTCGTCCGTCGTCTTCGTCGGCCAAGAAGAGAGCCAGCCGCTCGGCCGCCGCGCCGCAGGCTGAGCCGCGAGCCGCGAGCCTGCGAGAACGGCACCTCGAGTGCTCAGGCCTGGGGCTGTGCGGTCGCGCAGAATCCGTTCTTCACGCGATCGATCGCGCCAAGCACACGCTGCTGCGCGTTCTGGCCCTTCTTCACGTGCGCGCCCACGCGCAGCATCCATGAGCGCTCCTCGACCGACAGCGGCCCGCGCTCGATCGCGGCGAGGCCTTCCGTGAGCTCGTTCGCGTCCTTGGCGCCGCAGAGCGACGCATGCACATGCGGTGACGAGAGCGCGAAGCGGTAGCAATCACTGGCGCGCGGCGCGCGTTCGTCCTTCGGGAGCAAGCGCGGATCGAGCAGCGTGCCCCATCGCGTCGCGGTGAACGCCAGCACGCCGGGGTGGTCGTCCGCGTCCGTGGGTAGGAGAGGGAACACGTCCTTCTCGGCGCCCGGATGCCCCGCGTTGTAGCGCACCATGATCGAGTCCACGCCAGCCACCCGCGCGAACAGCGGCAGGTTCGGGCGATGATGCCCCGACAGCATGATCGTGCGGATCTTGCCGGCCTCGCGCAGCACGCGCGCCGCATCCAGGATGCGCTCCGGCGGCTCCTCGTCCCACCACGCCACGCAGAGCACATCCAGGTACGGCGTCTTCAGCGTCCGCAACGCCGACTCCACGCTCGGCGCAACGAGCGACGCGGCGCGCGAGTACGTCTGCGCGCACAGCACCATGCCCTCGCGGTCCTTCTTCGCGATCTCCCGGATGCCCTTCGCGAAGTCCGAGCGTCGCCGCAAGCCCCAGAACATCAGGTTCACACCGCTATCGAACGCCCGCTCCACCTCGCGACCCGGCAGTCCGTAGCTGGAGCCAAGACCAAGAGGGCTGACCTGGAGCCCAGAGGAGCCAAAAGCGCGGAGCTTGGGGAAAGAAGACATGGGAGTCCTATTTTGACTGGAGGAGTTTTGTGGTCACTAGCGATCGAGAGGTCGAAGTCGAGGTCGAGGTCGAGGTCGAGGTCGAAGTCGAAGTCGAAGTCGAAGTCGAGGTCGAGGTCGAAGTCGAAGTCGTTGTCGTTGGCGAGGTCGTTACGTGGGTCGCGCGCGGAGGCCGTTCAGCACTATCCCGAGGCCCGCGGCCTGCCTCGTCGCGAACGTCTCGGGGTCGCGCCCGTAGAGGACTTGCGCCGAGAGATTGAAATCCTGCAGCACCCCCGCGACGGCATCCACATCGAGGGTTGGCTCGAACAGCCCCTGACGGACCCCGATGCGGAGCACCTCCGCCACGTTGTTCCGACCGAGCGCGCGCAGCTCCTCGAAGCGTGCGCGCCACGATGGCAGGGCGCGCGTGGTCTCTCCGACGAGCAGATCACGGACCAGCGGGTGCTGTTCGAGATAGCCCTTCGCCGCGGTCAGCAATCGGACGAGCAGCTGATCGGCCGGCACGCGGGGATCGATCACCTTGGAGCACTCCGATTGCCACGCACGCATCTCGCGATGGAGCACCTGGTAGAACAGATCCTCCTTCGACTCCGCGGCGAGGTAGACCGTGCCCTTGCCGACCCCGGCCTCGCGGGCGATCTCGTCGATCGACGCCTTCTTGAAGCCGAAGCGCCCGAACGCGCGCGCCGCCTCCAGCAAGATGCACTCTTTCTTCGCGGCTTCCACTGAGTGACCAGTATGGTTTCTCAGTCAACAAAGTCAAGGACCCGGTGCGAAGTACGCTCCACTCTCGTCATTCGTGCTGAAATCGTGGAGGATCAGTCCATCAGGAGGGCGATTGTCAGCACCCGCAGGCGGGCCTCGTCGTCGTCGTCGCGGTCGTCGCCCATCTTCTCGAGGGCCCTATGCTCTTCATCCAGCTTCGCGAATTCCGCGTAGTCCAGCATGCGCATGTTCCTGCCGAAGTAGACATGGCGCTCGCGGTAGTCCAAGAATCGCTTGTGAACGTTGGCGTCGTGCTTCATCATTTCCGTGGAGGAACGAGTGACTAGCACCGAGGCGTTCGATCGGCGACTCCTCGGGGGGCGGTACCGTCTCGAAGAGAAGATCGGGCAGGGTGGCATGGGCCTCGTCGTCCGCGCGATCGACGTCGTCCTGTCGCGCGAAGTGGCCATCAAGCTCCTCACCGAGGAGACCACCACGATCGACGAGGAGATCGCCTCGCGCTTCCTCCGCGAGGCCCAGAACACGGCGCGGCTCGCCCATGAGAACATCGTCAGCGTCTACGACTTCGGTCGCGAGCCTGACGGCAGCCTCTATTTCGTGATGGAGCTGTGCCGTGGCGAGACACTCTCCAGCGCCCTTCGACGACAGACCCGACTGCCGGTCACCGAGGCGGTCCATGTGGCGACGCAGATCTGCGCGGCCCTCGCAGTCGCGCACCAGCACGGCGTGATCCACCGCGATCTGAAGCCTGCCAACGTGATGCTCGTTCCCACGCCGCAGGATCCGCTGTTCGTGAAGGTGCTCGACTTCGGCGTCGCGAAATCCATCCAGGCCGGTCACGAGACCACGCAGCTCACGCGTACCGGCATGATCGTCGGAACGGTCGAGTACATGGCCCCCGAGCAGATCATCGGCAGACCTGTCGATGCGCGCACGGACATCTATGCGCTCGGCGTGTTGCTCTACCGCATGCTCGCGGGCAGCCCGGTCTTCATCGAACAGGGCGTACCCGCGATCATCCACAACCATCTCAACACCGAGCCCGAGTCGATCTGCAAGCGGGCGCCGGAAGCGAATGTCCCGCGGTCGCTCGACAAGGTCGTGCAGCGCTGTCTCGCGAAGCGGCCCGAGGGACGGTACGCGACGATGGGCGACGTCACCCGCGCGATCCGCGAGGCGCTGGACGTGGGGCTCGCCGCGCTTCCCGACCTGGGCTTCGAGGACGATCGCGAGTCGTGGGCCAAGACAGAGGTCGCCGCGTCACCTTTCGATGACGTGTACGATCCGCATGCGCCGACTGGCGAGGCGCCTCACGACGAGATCAGCGTCGAGATCGATCTCGAGGACGAGCTTTCGTCCCAAGAAACCCGGGTGGCGCGCAGGTCGGCGGCGACCATCGATACGCCCATCCCGCCCGCCATCCAGCGATCGCAGAAGGCACCCAAGACGAAGCGCTGAGCGCTACTTGCCTGCTTCCTTCACGTCCTTGACGACCTTCTTCCCCTTCACGAAGAAGAAGACGACGGCGCCAAGGCCGAGCGCGAGCATCGCCAGTGCGAACGACTTCTTGAGGCCGAAGCCCTTGTCGCCGAAGTCGTCAACGTCGGTCACGGCGGCCTTGCCACTCGCGGTCACGGTGGTGCGGCTACCACCGCCGGCGCCGCCGTTGTCGGTGTTGCCGCCGCCGTTGTCGGGGCTGCCGCCGCCATTGCCACCGTTCGCGCGCTCCGCGGCGGACTGACCGACGCTGGACTTGGACGTGGTGCGAGCCTTCTCGTCGCTGCCGCTGCTGCCTCGGCTGCCGCCGCCTCCACCGCCGCCGCCCATGCCACCGCCGCCCTTGCCACCGCCAGCTGAACCGCCTCCGCCACCGCCTCCACCTCCGCCGCCTCCGCCACCGCCTCCACCTGACGTCGTGGCGACATCGCCCGCGCCGTTGACGCGCGACGCGATCTTGGGGCCCAGCAGCTTCATCGCGCCAGCACCGATGAGCAGTACGCCCACGAGGAGGACGGCGTACTCCACCAAGCTCGCGCCCCGCCGCCGACCGAGACTCGTGCGCATGGGGATGATGGTAGCAAAGCCCTGGCTGCGTGGCGAAGTTGGTTCTACCGAAGTCTGGTAGGTTCGGGATCGCCATGGCGATTCTGGAGCTTCGCTCCCTCTGCAAGACCTACGGGGGGGAAAACCTCGCGGTGAAGGACGCGAGCGTCGCTTTCGACAAGGGACGCGTGCACGCGGTCTGCGGCGAGAACGGTGCAGGCAAGAGCACGCTGCTTCGCATGGCGGCGGGCCTGGTGCTCCCCGACGAGGGCGCCGTCCTGGTCGATGGGAAGCCGCTCGCACCCCACACGCCGAGCGGCGCCAGGGCCATGGGCGTGGCGATGGTCACGCAACACTTCGCGCTCGCGCCCGCGCTGACCGTGCTCGAGAACATCGCGCTGGGGGAGCGTGGCCCGCTCGATCTCGAGAAGCTCGCCGTGCGCGTGGCCGCGGTCGAGAAGCGCCTCGGGGTCTCGCTCTCGCTCTCCGCGCGGGCGTCGGAGCTCTCCGTCGGGGACAAGCAACGGACCGAGCTCTGCCGGGCGCTGCTCTCCTCCGCGCGCGTCCTCATCCTCGACGAGCCCACGGCCATCCTCGCGCGCTCGGAGGTGACTGTACTATACACGCTTCTTCGGAAGATCGCCGACGAGGGCACGGCCGTCGTGGTGGTGACGCACAAGCTGGACGAGATCGCCGAGTTCTGCGACGCCGTCACGGTCATGCGCCGCGGGGTGATCTTGCTGACGTCCGACGTGCCGAAGGGCGACCGTTCGAGCGCCGAGAAGGCCGCATTCATGCAGGACGTGACCCAGCAGATCATGGGCGAGGCAAAGGATGTCGCAAAGGACCGGAAGTCAAAGGAGCCCGGCGCTGCGCTCCTCTCCGTGGCCGACGTGGCCGGTCTGAGCGGGCTGTCGCTCACGGTCCACGCGGGTGAGGTCGTCGGCGTCGCGGGGATCGAGGGCAACGGACAGTCCGAGCTCGTCCTTGCGCTCTTCCGCCGTGCGGATCCCAACATTTCGTTCGTGCACGAGGACCGGCACCTCATGGGTCTGCTGCTTCCGGCCACGGCGGCGGAGAACCTCGTCCTGGGCGATCTCGATCTCGTATCGCGAGGCCCGCTCATCGACGCCGCGCTGCTCATGGCGGAGGCGGAGTCGCGCGCGAAGCGTTCGGCATACACGCAGAGCCTGTCGCTGCTCGCGAGCGAGCTCTCTGGCGGCAACCAGCAGAAGCTCGTGGTGGGCCGCGCGCTCGGGCGCAAGAATGCGCGCGTCTTCGTCTTCGTGCATCCCACGCGCGGCGTGGACATTGGGGCAGCGCGCGAGATCCACGCGCGCATCCTGGACGTTCGTGACAGCGGCGCAGCGGTCCTGGTCATCAGCTCCGACACCGACGAGCTCCGCACGCTCGCGACGCGCATCGTGGTGGTCGCGAAGCACGCGTTCGCAGGCGAGGTCCCGCCGGACGTCCCCGAAGAGAAGCTGGGTCGCCTGATGCTCTCGGGGGAGGCATAGATGAAGGCCACCCATCCCGGCGCGCGTGTCCTGCTCGGCGTGCTCGTCGCGTGCATCGCCTTCGAGGTGATGGTGTTCCTCTACGGTGAGTCCCCCCGCGAGATGCTCTCGCTGCTCTACGAGGGAACATGGGGCTCCGTTTACGGCGTGGGGCAGGTGCTCTACAAGGCCACGCCGCTGTTCATCACCGCGCTCGCTGTGGACTTCGGTCTGCGCGCGGGGCTGTTCAACATCGGCACGGAGGGGCAACTCTCGATCGCAAGTCTCGCCGTCGCCGTGGCAGGCTCACACCTCGGGATGATGCCTGGCGCCCTTGGCATCGTGCTGCTGTTCGCCGTCGCGGTGGTGAGCGGCGCGCTCTATGCGGCCTTGCCCGCGCTCTTGAAGGTCCGCTTCGGCGCGCACGAGGTCATCTCCACCATCATGATGAACCGCGTGGCGGACGGACTGGTGGGCCTGGCGTTGGGCGCCGGTCTCGCGCTTCCGGGCACGGTGCAGACCACGCCGCTCGCGCCGCAGCTCACGCTGACCAAGCTCGAAGCGTGGGTGCCTGGCCTCTCCGGGAGCTCGGTGAGCACGGCGGTGTTCGTCGCTGCGCTCGTGGGTGTCGTGTACTGGGTCGTGGTCTCACGTTCGCGATTCGGTCGTGAGGTGACGTTCGTCGGTTGGAACCCGGTGGCATGCGCGCACGAGCGAATCCCCGTCGCACGCCGCACCGTGCAGGCGCTGCTTCTGAGCGGAGCCATCGCCGGCCTCGCCAGCTCCGCCACCGTGCTCGGAGCGAAGGGCTACTTCGAGCAAGGTCTGGGCGCTGGCGCCGGCTTCTCCGGCCTCGCGGTCGCGCTGATCGCAAAGCGCAACATCCCTTCCATGATCTTCGTTGCGCTGCTCTTCGGCACGCTGCAGCAAGGCGGACTGTTCATCAACGGGCACGTGCCCAAGGAGGCCATGGAGGTGCTCTTCGCGGTCGTCATCGTCGCCGTCGCCCTCTCGGATTCCCCGTCCGTGCTTGCGCTCCTCACCCGGCGTCGCGCGCGCGCGGGAGCGCCCTCATGAGCATCCTCGGAAGCGTACTGCCGGAGACGCTGCGCATGAGCGTGCCCTATGCCATGGCGGCTGCCGGCGGGGTGCTCTGTGAGAGGAGCGGCGTCGTCAACATCGGCCTCGAAGGCGTGCTCCTCACGTCCAGCTTTGCGTCGGTCGCGTGCGCGCTCGCCACGCACAGCCCCGTGCTCGGCGTGGTCGCGGGGCTCGTCGCTGGCGGCGCGGTGGGGCTCCTGCACGGCACCCTGTTCGCTCGGCTTCGCGTCAATGCCATCGTCAGCGGCGTGGCCATCAACCTCGCAGCAGCGGGCGGCACGCGGTTCCTGCTCCGCGGATGGTTTGGCTCCAGCTCCAACTCGCCCGACATTCCTGCGCTCGTCGCGCTTCCCGGCGGCCCGTTCACGCGCACGCTGCTCGACCCGCTGTTCTTGCTCTCGGTGGTCTCCGTCGTCGTGCTCACGCTGGCGCTGTCGCGAACGCGCTTCGGGCTCGACGTCCGCGCGTCCGGCGAGGACCCCGTCGCGGCGCATGCGCTGGGCGTGGACGTGGTGCGCACACGCGTGCTGGCTGTCACGCTCGGGTCGGTGCTGTGCGCGCTGGGCGGTGTCGCGCTGTCGTACGATCAGCACCAGTTCCAGAGCGGCATGAGCGGGGGCCGCGGCTTCATCGCGCTCGCCGCGGTGATCCTCTCGCGCTGGCGACCCGCGCTGGCGGTGGTGCTCTGCCTGGGCTTCGCGTCGCTCGACGCGCTCGGCAACGTGCTGCAGAACTCCACGCACCTGCCGCCCGACGCGCTGTCGATGCTCCCGTTCGTGGCCACCCTCGCGTCGCTGTTCCTGGTGAAGCGCGGGCAGCTCGCGCCAGAGGGCCTGGGCAAGCACGCGGACTGACGCGGACTGACGCGGACTGACTGAAGAAGCAGCTCAGGGCGCCGCGTGGAGCGTGCGGCCTTCGCGGACGACCAGGCGAGCTCGCGACACTCCCCACGGCTGCATCAACGCGTCCTCGTGCGGCAGATCCCACGCGACAAAGTCGGCGTGCGCACCCGTGAATAGCGCGCCCCGCTCCGGCTCTGCGAGCGACAGCGCCGCGTTTCGCGTGGCCCCGATCAGCGCCTCCTCTGTGGTGAGACCATAGAGCCGCACCGCGAGCGAGAGGGCGAGCACCAGGCTCTCCGACGGCGCGGTCCCCGGATTCGAGTCGCTCGCAACGACGAGCCTGGCGCCCACACGGCGGAGCAGCCCGAGGTCCGGCGGGGCTTGCTTCAACGTGAAGCTCGCGGTCGGCAAGAGCGTGCAATATACACCTTTATCCGCGAGCGCGCGGGCGCCCGCCTCCCCCAGGATCTCGAGGTGATCGCAGGACGCGGCAGAGACCTCGGCGCCCAGCTCGGCGCCACCGATGTCCGCGAACTGGCCCACGTGCAGGCGGACGCCGAGCCCCGAAGCGTGCGCGGCCGCGGCGAGACGACGAGCGTCGGGCACGGAGAACGCGTTCTGGTCCACGTACGCATCCACGAAGCGCGCGAGCTTCCGAGCGGCGACCGAGGCGACTGCGTGCTCGCAGACGGAGGTGACGTACTCGTCCTTGCGCTCCTTCATGTCCGGCGGCAGGGCATGCAGCGCCAGGAACGTCGCCACCACGAACGGGAGCGAGGGATCTTTTGCGGCCTCCGCGATCGCGAGCAGCTGACGCTCCTCGAGCTCGAAGGTGAGCCCGTATCCGCTCTTCACCTCGCACGTGGTAACGCCCATGCTCGCCATGCGGGCGAGGCGCGCGCGAAGCGTGGCGTGAATGTCGGCCACGCTGCTCGAAATCAGCGCGCGGTGACTCGAGACGATGCCGCCGCCCTTCGCGGCGATCTCGCGGTAGTCGGCCCCGCGCATCTTCATCATGTACTCCTCGTGGCGCGAGCCGACCCACGCCGCGTGCGTGTGCGCATCCACGAGGCCCGGTGTCAGGAGCGCGGAGCCCAGGTCGCGGGTCTCTGCGGCGTCGGCTTTCGCGTTCGCATAGGGGCCCACCCATGCGACCCGTCCTTCGCGCACGACGACCGCGCCGTCGTCGATGATGCCGAGAGGTCCCTTTCCCGTCAATGGGTCGCACGTCAGCACGCGCGCTGCACGGTAGAGAGTGCTCACGACAACGCCCCGAGCTCTGCGCGAACGGCGTCATGCGCTGCGATGGCGTTGCGGAAGGCCGCGAGGTCCGGCGAGGGCCCCTTCTTTCGCCGCATCAGGAGTCCGCGTGCGAGCGCCTCCTCGCAGCGCGCCTTGAACGTCGGCGACGCGTCGATCTCGCGCGCGAGCGCCGCCAGCGCGATCTCTTGCCGCTCTTCGTCCGAACAAACGAGCAACAGATCGCAGCCCGCGGCGATCGCAAGCACCGCTGTATTTCCAGTGTCTTGTGAGATCGCCTTCATCTCCAGATCGTCCGAGATGACGACGCCGCGGAAGCCCAGCTCGCCCCGCAACAGTTCCGTGCATATTACATGCGATTGCGTGGCAGGCACGCCGGGATCGAGCGCGGGGTAGACCACGTGCGCCGTCATGAACGCGTCCAGGCCGTGCGCGGCCGCCCGCCGGAACGGGAGGAGCTCCACGCTCATGAGGCGCTCTTTCGGGTGGCTCACGGTGGGGAGCTCCAGGTGAGAGTCCTTGTCGGTGTCGCCATGCCCCGGGTAGTGCTTGCCGCACGTGAGGAGCGTGGCGTCCCGGAGCCCGTCTGCGTAGGCCAGCGCAAGCCGCGCTGCCTCCTCGGGGTCGCGGGAGAAGCTGCGGTCGCCGATGATGGGATTGTCGGGGTTCGTGTCCACGTCGAGGACGGGCGATGCGTTCATCGTGAAGCCCAGCGCCGCGAGCTCCTCACCCTGCGCGCGCGCGACACGCCGGAGCAGCGCCGGATCCTTCTGTTTGGCGAGGACGCGCATGGGTGGAACCAGCAGCAGCGGGGCCTTGAGGCGGGCGACGCGGCCGCCTTCCTGGTCCACGGCGATCAGCGGCGGCATGTCGGACGGCGCAGCGTTGGCGATCGAGCGATTCAGCTCGAGCACGCCCTCCGCGGACTCGATGTTGCGCTTGAAGATCACCGCACCGCCGCGCTCTCCGCGCGAAAGCGCCGCGCTGAACGTGGTTCCGAGCGCCGGGCCGGCGAACCCGCCACAGATCAACTGCCCCGCCAGGATGGACGACTTCATCACGGGTGGTGTATCAAAAATTGGTGCAAACCGGACCTTCTCTCGTGCCTCGTCGGGTGGCGCTCGCTGTCGCCATCGTGGCGGGCCTGGTCGGAGCGGCGCAGTGCGGTCCGTCCCAGCCCGCGAACGGCGCGGACCGACGTGTGGCTGTCGTCGCGGACGGCGGCAACGCCCCTGCGCCAGCGCAGACGGTGACGGAAGCCGCACCCGCCCATGCCGACGGCGCCCTCGTCACGGACGACGGAAAGACGACGCGCCCCACGCACAAGCTCACCACCGCCGAGGCCCGCAAGTACATGCTCGCCCTCATCAACCGCGATCGACGCTCGGAGAAGCTCGGGCCCGTCGTGCTCGACACGGGGCCGCCCACAACGTCCGGTCAGTCACATGCCGACGACATGGCGCACCTCGGCTATCTCGGGCACTGGGGCAGCGACGGCTCCGTTCCGGAGGAGCGCCTCACGCGCGCGGGCGGCGCCGACATGGTGCTGGAGAATGCGTCGTGCTTCACGGACGAAAAGACGCGCACGCTCGACGCCGCGCCGCAGATCGATCCCGCGGAGGTGGAGCGCGCCGAGTCGATGTTCTTCAACGAGAAGCCGCCTAACGACGGCCACCGCAAGAACATCCTGAAGCCGGCGCACACACGCGTGGGGATCGGCGTTGCGCAGCCGAAGGACACGGCCACGGAGATCGCGGTGCCGTGCTTCTCGCAGGAGTTCACGGACACGTACGGCACGTACGAGCCGCTACCAGCGCGCGCCAAGGTGGGGACGAAGATCAAGGTGAAGGGCAGGGCAACGCCGTCCGCCACCGCCGTCGGCATCACGCGCATCGACGCGCCGAAGCCGCTCTCCACGCACGACCTCAATCAGCGTCGCAGCTATCCAGTGCCCGCGCCGTTCGCGCTGTACTGGCCCAAGGGATTCGTGACGGAGATCCCGCTTCTGGTCACCGGGGACGCATTCGAGATCGAGGTCCCGCTCGCGAACCACGAGAAGGCGCCCGGCCTGTACGAGGTGAGCGTGTGGTCGAAGCTGCCCGGCAACGAGTCGCACACCATGATCAGCTTGCGCACGATCCTGGTGGAGTGATCCTCTTCTACGGCACGCTACGGAACGCGCGGGCCTGCCTGGAGAAGGTCCACGACCTCGGACCAGCTCTTCAGGCAGTCGAGGTCGGCCGCCCTGTCACGCCCAGCGCACGCCGCGACCGCGGGGTTTGGTGACAAGAGGAGGTAGGTGCCGCGCGAGGCGAACGGCATGGAGCGACGCCAGCTCGTGTCGACGCGCTTCAGAACGCGGCCGGCTTCTTCGACGGCGACGGACTCGTGCAGGGCTTCGAGCCGCACGCGGATCTTCTCTCGCTCCGCCGGATCTTCGGTGATCGAATAGGCGCGCTCCAGATGAGCGACTGCGGCGCGCGTCTCGCCGGCGCGGTTCAGCACGGATGCTGCTGCCATGGTTCGATCCGTGGCGACGCCGAGCTCCATCGCACGACCGATGGCCTTCGCGCCGTCGACACGCCACCGCTCCACTTCGCGCGGGTCCTTGATGAAGCCGGGCGCCATGAACGCGACGAACTGGCCGTAGCGGAGCCACATCTCTCCGTCGTACGGGAACTCCTGCGTGCCCCGCTCCAGGAACCGTCGCGCGGCGCGACAGTCCTCCACGTCACCGGTGCTGCTGTGCGTGTCCGTCGGTTGGTAGATGAGGATCGTGTCGATGTACTTGTAGAAGGTGTAGTGCTTCGGATCGAGCGCGAGGATGTCCTCGCCGAAGAGCGCGCCCTCGCGGAAATACATTCGCTTCGACCAGTGCGAGCCGTACTCCAGCAGCAGCTTGACCCACAACACGTCCGCTCCTGCGTGACGGAAGCCGAGCGACATGGGCACGATCGCCTCGGGCGGCGGAAGGGCGTACACGTCGTCGCGCAGCTTCACCCGCGTCACCTGCTGCGCGAGAGTGGTCTGCGTCGCCGCGATGCCGCCCATGCACGCGGCCACGAACAGGAGAGGTAGAAGGGTGCTCTGGAGGCGAGCCTGCATGCCGTCGACCTGGGATTCTAGCTCATTCCAGTCCGGCTACGACATCCATCCCGGGGTCGGCCTGCGCGGCTCCGGCCTTGGCCCGTCCGCGCACGGTGAAGGAGCTGGTCTGCCCGTCCCCATCGAGGTCTGCGTGGGCATGGGCGGCATAGCTGGACTCCTCGGCGCCTTCCGTGGAGTCGAACGCGTACGAGAACGCATGCGGCGTTCCGTCCACCGTCGCCTGGAAATCAAGGGCGATCCACGTGGGATGGCCCCAGGTACCCGGTGCGTCCTTCTCCTTGTGACCGCGTGGGGGCGACTCCGGCGTGAGCGGCGCGGACCGCGGGAAGGCGTCCTCGGTGGGGCGTCGCTGAGCCCTCTGCACCGCGTGCTCGGACAGACGGCCGAGGCCCTCGGTGACCTCCGCAAAGGAGCTCGCGTGCAGGTTGCGTACGAAGGCGGGGATCGCGATGCACAAGAGGATGCCCGCGATCGAGATCGCGATCGCCGTCTCGATCGTCGAGAGCCCGCGCTGGCCCGTCACTCCTCGGGAGATCACTCACTCCTCCGGATCAATGCGCTCGAGGTTGGGCGAGATCTTCGCCTCGAGATCGTCATCGGGGGCGATCTGCGAGGAGAACGTGGAGAGGTGTCCGTCGCCGTCGAGATCGCCATGGGCCACGGCCTGCGCGCGCGCGGTCGTTCCCGCGCCATCCGACTTGAACGAGTACGCGTAGAACTGAGGGCTCGGTGAGATCTGGAAGCTCATCTCACGCCACGGAGAGACGGCCCAGTCGCCGCTGTTCGACTGATACTGCTTGCCGCGGATGCTGGTGAGCTCCGAGGGGACGCTGTCGCGCGACGAGGGCGGGAAATGTCGCGTGGCGCGCGCGGCCTTGGGGTCCGTGCCCTTCGGCTGGCTCTCGTCGGATTGATTGTAATAGGCGGATGCGTCCGCAGCGATCTTGGTGACCGAGTCGGTGGCCTCTGCGGTCCTGGTGCGACGGATGTACCGGGACATTCCGTACATGCCCAGACCTGCGAGGATCGCCGCAATCGCGACGAAGTTCATCAACTCCGCGACGGTGAGCCCGGCCTCGCCAGCTCTACGCGTCCTGCCCGTGCCTAAGGTCACGGCACTATACCTAGCGCACAACGGCGCTCCTCGTCTCGTGTAATGCTGGCAGCGCCGCTACTACCTGCCCCCGCTGCCGCCGCCGCCGCTGCTGGGGGACCCGTCGTCGCCGGGGTCTTGTCCCATATCTCGCGGGTGATCCGTCAGGGGGCCGCTCGCCGGTGGGATCGACTCGCTCGGCGTGTCGTCGTCGCCTCCGAGCGAGAGCTTCTGTAGCCGGTACCGCAGGCTCCGGAAGCTGACGCCGAGGAGCTTGGCCGCGGCCGTGCGGACACCGCCGGTGCGTTCGAGGGCCTGGAGCACGAGGCGGCGCTCCACCTCCGTGAGCACTTCGTCGAGGCGCAGCCCCTCTTCGGGTAGCGAGACGAGGGACGGTGTCGGCTGGCCGGCCTTGCCGCTCACCTCGGCTGGAAGATCTCCGAGATCGAGCACCGGGCTTGCGGAGAGTGCGACCGCGCGCTCCACGATGTTCTCGAGCTCGCGCACGTTGCCGGGGAAGCCGTACCCGTCGAGCGCGCGTCGAGCATCCGCGGTGAGCCCGCGAATCTCTTTGCCGTGTTCCTGGCCGCAGCGCGTGAGGAAGTGGGTGGTGAGCTCCGCGATGTCTTCGCGCCGATCGCGCAGCGGTGGCACCTCGATGCGAATGACGTTCAGCCGGTAGTAGAGGTCCTGACGGAACTTGCCGCTCTTCACGTCGTCTTCGACGTTGCGGTTCGTCGCGGCCAGGATGCGCACGTCGACCGATGCCTCCGACGTCTCGCCGATGCCGCGGATTTTTCGCTCCTGGAGCACGCGCAGCAGCTTGACCTGCATGGGCGTGGGGAGCTCGCCCACCTCGTCGAGGAGGACCGTGCCTCCGTCCGCCTCCCGGAAGATGCCCACGCTGCGATGCGAGGCGCCAGTGAACGAGCCTTTCTCGTGGCCGAAGAGCTCGCTCTCGATGAGGGCCTCCGGGATCGCACCGCAGTTGATCACGCGCCACGGCTTGTCGCGCCGCTCCGAGGCGTCGTGGATGGCCTTCGCGACACGCTCTTTGCCGGTCCCGCTCTCGCCGGTGATGAGCACGGTAGCCTTGGACGCCGCGAGACGCTGGACGAGCTCAACGATGCGCCGCATCGGCTCGGAGTGACCGAGTAGATCGCGCGGGTTCTGGCGCTGAGCCTGCGCGCGGAGCCTGACATTCTCCAGCACGATGCCGCGCTTCTCGAAGGCCTTGTCGACCAGGGCGCGGAGCTCTTCGTTCGCGACGGGCTTCTCGACGAAGTCGTACGCGCCGCGCTTCATCGCTTCGATCGCCGTCTCCACGCCTCCGTGCGCGGTCATCACGATGACCTCGGTCTCGTGGCTACGCTGGCGTGCGATCGAGAGCAGGTCGAGCCCCGACCCATCCGGCATCATGAGGTCCGTGAGGACGACGCCGTAGGGTGTGGGAGTGTTCTTGACCGCGTCCTTGCCCGCAGCGAATCCGGGCGCGACCGTGACGTCGTACCCTTCGCGCCGGAACAGGATGCGCAACATGTCGCGGAGGTGCGGCTCATCGTCGACGATGAGCATGCTCCCAACTTTTCTCACCTTCGCGGGCGCGCCCCCACTGCCTGCCCCACTGCCGGGGACGCCACTGGTCATGGTCCTATTCGCGGAGCTTCGCGATGACCGGCTTGGTCTCGCCCGCGCCGACGGTGACCTGCATGGTCTTCTTCAGCTGCTGCTCCGAGTTCACGAACGTCACGGTGTGCGTGCCGGCCGGGACCGAGAACTTCACCTTGGGTGTCTGACCCACGGGCTTGCCGTCCACGAGGACCGTGGAGCTGGGAAACGAGTTCAGCGTGAGGAACGCGTCACCACCCTGCGTCGCGCCGGTGTTGGCCGGCTGCGCGGGCTGGGACGGCTGCGCAGGCGCCGTGCTGACCGGCTCCTTGGGCTCCTTCGGCTGGGAGGGCTGTGAAGGCTGGGAAGGCTGCGACGGCTGCGCGACGGGCTGCGACGGCGGCACCCAGGCAGCAGCCGCAGGCGCTGCGCCCTTCGGATCCATCGTGATCGTGATCTGCTTCTCGGCCTGGCCGTCATCGAACGTGACGGGGAGCGAGTAGTCGTTGAAGCCGACCTTGGTCGCCTCGAGCCGTGCCGGCTTCGCCGTGTCGATCTCGAGCGCGATCGGGATCGGCGTGACCTCGTGACGCTCGGTGCCGGTGACGATGAACACCTTCGCGCCCGGCGTACCGAGCTGCACGGTGACCTTGCCCTTGAGGACGCGGAGGCTCTGGTTGCCGAGGTCCATGACCTCGTCCTTGGAGACGGTGACGGTGCGCTCGATGGGAGAGTAACGCTCCGAGCCGGCGAGGCGGATCTTGTGATCGCCCGGCGTGAGGTCGCGGACCTCCTGCGGGAGCGGTCCGAGCTCGCGACCGTCCACGTAGAGCCGGACGCTCGGCTGGCTGCCCGAGGCCTTGATGCCCGTGCCGGCCTTCGTCGACGCGCTGACGAGCGCGAACTCGATCCCTTGCGACTTGCGCGACTCGATCACCACGGTCTTCATCGCTGCTTCGTAGCCAGTCGAGCCGACCTTGACGACGTGTTCGCCTGCGGTGACCTGATCGATCGTGCACGGCGTGGTGTCGCACTGCTTCTTGCCATCGAGGTACACGTCGACCTGGTCGACAGCAGTGCCCTTCGCGTCCGCGGCGTTCACGACGATGCGCCCCGTCTTCGGGATCGCCATGTAGACGGCAAAGCCTGCGACCGCGGCGAGCGCGATGAGACCGACGCCCACGAGGAGGCCGGTCTTGCCGCCCTCGCCCTGGGGACGGACCATCTGCGTGGCTTCCATCTGACGCCCCATGCTCGGCGGCGCGTGTGACGCCGGCGGTGCCATCGAGATGGGCGGGGCGGCTTGCATCGGCGGCACGGAGCCATACGCCGGCATACCCGCGGCGGGTGCCGGCGCGGACGGCATGCGCTGAGAGTTCGGCATCTGGAGCGGCTGCGTTGCCGGCTGCTGGATCTCGTCCAGGCGCTGCGTCTGCGGCGCTGCAGGAATGCCACCCATGGAGCCCGGCGGCGGCGGAGGCACTGGCGGCTGCGACAGCATGTGGCGCTGGCTGTTCGGGCCTGGCGGCGGCGGCGGCGGCGCGGAGGCTGCCCGCATTCCACCGGAGGCCGGCGGGGGCGGCGGAACAGCTGCCATGCCGTTCATACCGAGCAGCGTCTTCTTCGCGCTCGGGAGGACCTTCGGCATGAGGTCCTTGGGCTCCTCGATGAGGTCCGCTTCGAGCGTTGCGTTTGCTTTGCTGCTCTCGCGATCGAAGACGTGGGTCTCTTCGTTCTCGTCATCCCAGTCCATGTCCAGCGAGCCATTGGCGCCCTTGGCATTGCCGGTGGGGAACGTGGGGCCGGTGGGGAACGTGGGGCCGGTGGGAGCGGGCTTGGTGACAGCTGCGGGCGGCGCGCTCTCCAGCTTGGGGAGCGACGAACGCCCAGGAGGCGGCGGCGGCTTGCTGCCCGTGGGTGCGGCGACGGGCGCGGCAGCCCTCATCATGCCGGACGGCGGCGGCGGCGGCTTGCTGGCCGCGGGCGCGCCAGGAGCCGCGGCTACTGCGGTGGGTGCCGACGGCGCGTTGTGCATCATCGGCGAGCTCAGACCGGATGGCGCAGTGGGCGGGGCTGACGGAGCAGGGGGGGCTGGGGGTGCAGATGCCCGGGCTGCAGGCATCGCAGCGCTCGACCTGGAGGCAGGTGGCGGAGGGGGTGCAGCTGGCGCGGCGGAGGGCATTTTTCCGCTTTTCTTGCCGAGGCCCTCGAAAATATCGAGGTCCGATCCCTTGTTGTCGTCAGACATCCGTGACTCCTGAAGCTGCATGATACGCCCCATAGCGCTTTTTGTTGCACCCGCACCCCAATTTTCCACCGGTTATGCGGCGGAGACGTTCTCCGAGAGCCGGAAAACGCTGACCGCCGGAACCACGTGGTGGAGGCGCAAGCCACAAAAAACACCCCAAATCGCGCGTCGGTTTCTACCGCTGCAAGGACGACTTGGCGAGATAATTGAGCTTGTTTCGACGAGATTCTTGGGTGCGCACCGCGTCAATGTCCTCCGCCTTGTCCGCCGTGACGTACTTGCGTGCCCGTTGGTGCAGGTCCCGGGGCGGTGGGCGCGGGCGGGGGAGCCGGAGCCGGCGGGGGAGCCGGAGCCGGCGCGGTTCCTCCGGGGGGAGGCGCGCCGCCGTCCGGTGCTGCGCTGCCCGGCGCTCCAGGCTTCTTGAAGTAACGCACGCGCAGGCTCTGAAGCGGCTGCCACATGTCCTGGCCGACGATCGGAGTGTCCGTGAAGTAAGGATGCGCGCCGGGTGCATCTGCGCGAACGAGGACCGCCTCCGGCGTTGGCGGCGCGAACGTCTGCGCGGCGCTGTCGAGCGTCCCGCCGAGCGCAGCGCGTGTGCCAGCGAGCAGCCACATGCGCGACGTGCACCCGAGTGAAATGAGCAGCTCACCCATCGCGTGCGCGCTCGCGGCGTTCGGCGTCACACCGGGCGCGAGCTCGACCCACTGGAGCATGCCGTCCTCGTCGCCCACGCCCACGGCCGCCTGAGCGCGTGATGTGCTCTCGCTCGTCTCGGAGGTGCCGCGCGCAATCAGCAACGCGCCCTCTGGCGGTGCGCTCTGCTTGCCGACGATGAACACATGGCCCGCGTGGAAAAGACCAAGGTCAGAGTCCTCGCGCGCCGCTTCCTTCTGCGGCGTGCGACCCACGGTGAGGATGACAGGCTTGCCCTGCGTGTCCTCTTTTCGCTTCGCCGTCACGGCGCGCGGGTCCACGCGGATGACCCGAACACGCACGTCCGGCGCCGAGGGAATCCGCGACTCCGCGATCGCGAGCGCATATGGGAAGCCGTGCTGCGGCAGTCCTTTCACCCGGAATTTTCCCTCGTCCGGCCCGTGCGGCGACGGCGACGGCACGTCCGAACCAGGCAGCACGTACCGCGCGGTGAGATAGAAGAAGTCGCGCCCGTCGCGGTGGATGTACTGCGGGAAATTCTGGTGCTGCATGCTCTTCATCATGCGGCGCGCGCGGAACAGGAACTCGGGGAGCTCCTTGATGGTGCCCTCGTACTCCCAGTCTGATTGCAGCGGACGACCAAGCGGCACGAACGAGCTCCGCGGCTGCACGTTGTAGAACTCGAAGCCGGCGAGACCGGGGTTCATGTCCAGGTGCACACCGAAGGCGCAGCGCGCCGCGAGCATGCCGTCTGCGAGGACGTTGGGCGCGATGTCGATGCCATAGAAGTAGCCGACGTAGTTCTCCTTCGTGAGACAGACGCCGCTGCGCGTGGTGTGGATGTTGTCGTACCAGCCGATGGGCGTGCCACCCCACCACGCACGCCCCCACGGATTGAACTTGTCGTTCTGCACCAGCGCCGTGAGGTTCTGGCGATAGGAGAGGATCTCGTCCGGGACCTCCGCCGCCTTCGGCCACGCGCCGAACGCCGTCGAGCCGTCCTTCATCTCGATCACCGTCGCGGCGTAGGGCTTCGGCGGAAGGTACTCGATGCCGTTCGCCTGCATGCCGAACTCGCCGTGCAATGCCTGGAAGCCGCCGTTGAAGCCAGCGACCACGCGCCGCATGATCTCCGGAGTGCGCGGGATGACTCCGGGGCCGGCCTCGCCCGCGGCGCCGACGGGCTCGACGGTGCCGGCCTCCATGTGGAGCGCGATCTGGCGCGGGTCCCAGATGGTCACGTAGATGCGCGTCGTGAGGCGCTTCGGATCCGTGCGGATGAACGACGTGAGGAACGCGGGCGGCGCTCCCGGCGTCTGCGTGATGAAGGGATCTTTGTCGAGCCCGATCCACTCGCCCTCGCCGGGGAGCGCGGGGGTGATCGTCGGCTTCATGGGCGCAGGTGGCCAGCCGATCTCCGGATCCGTGAACGTGATGGTGCCGCCGCCGCTCTTCAGCGCGTTCATGTCGGTGGCCACGTCTTCGGCGCTCGTGTCGGTGGACACGCGCGACTTCGCGTCGGTCACGACCTCCAGGGCCTTGAACGCGATCGCCTTCACCCACTGCATCTTCTCTTCGCCGAACCAGGGGATCGCGCGCACGCGATCGACCGCCCACGGCACGAGCGAAGCAGGCCGTGCGGCGCCTTGCTCCGGGGCCGCGCGCAGCACCGCGTCTCCGCCCTTCGACGTGACGAGCGCGCTCCTTGCGTCCACCGTCACGTGCTGCTCGTCGGCATCGACCTCCAGCGCATCGCCGTCGGTCCACACGAGGCCCACGTGAGAGGGCGCGCGCTCCAGCGTGTACACGTCGTGCTTGATGCCGCTCTGTTGCCCCGTGCTCTGCGCGTTGCCGATCGCGAACTGCGCGCGCTGGAGTGACGTGAAGTCGGTCGGCATCGCGCGACCAGCAAGCGAGAGCACGTGCACCGCGTTCGGGGCTCCGTCGATCGACGTCACGTACGCGGCCCTGTCGCCGTGCACGGTGGGGCGCTCCTCGTCGACGCCGGTGGTGCGCGTCAGATCGTAGATGCCGCCAACGCCCAGCAACGCCCCTTCGGGGGAGAGGCGCGTCTGCACGAGGTAGAGGTCGAAGGTCTCCTTCGGCGCTCGTGCGCGCACCAGCGCGCGCGTCTTGGCGCGCAACGACCCCAGCGGGCCGCCGGGCTCGTCCAGCCACACGACATCCTCCGCGCTCGTCGCCAGGCCAGCGTGCGAGAGGAGCTCGGCGAGGGCGGCGCCGCGGCTCGGCGCGGTGGAATCAGGCGCGCCGCGCCACGCCCATGCGAGCCCCAGCAGCGCAAAAGCGACGAGCGGCCTCGTGTGAGGGGACATGCGAAGAAAACGCGCGCGGAAGGACATCGATTCGCGAGGAAGCTCCTCGAGGAGGGGCTCACCCCTTCTCTCTCGAAAGACCCGCCCAGTGCAAAGGGAATGGGAGGTGACACCGTGGGTGATGCGAAGACAACTAGGTTGGCGGCAAGTGCGATCCCCGATCGGCAGCAAAAGCGCGCAGGTATTGGCCCGAAATGTGCTACGACGTTGGCTGTGGAAAGGACGCGCCCATCGGTGTGGAGCGTGCGGGCCGGCTTGCTCGGGGGCCTCATTGCGTTCCTTGTGTCGTGCACGACGCCGACCCTTCCGCTCCCACCCCCCACGGAGCCGTCGATCACGGCCAGCACCATCCCGGGCAAGGTGCACCTTCACGGAGTCCAGAGCGCCACGCCGAACGCCCTTTTGATCGCCTTCAACCAGAACCCAGCCGTCCCACGGAGCGAGCGCGTGACGGGGACCCAGGCCGACGAAGCGGGCAGCTGGGACATGGACGTCACCGCCGCCCCGAGGGACGTGATCGAGATCACGCAAGAGACGGGAGACACCCGCTCCCCCTCGATCGACATCACAGTCCCAGCAGCGAAGTAGGTCGAAGTCGAGGTCGAGGTCGAAGTCGAAGTCGAAGTCGAAGTCGAAGTCGTCGTCGGTCCACCTCAGATGACGCGGAGGCTTACTTTCTTCTTCGGTGTGGGGCGCGGCTTCGACGTTGCGTTGGAGTCGATGACCTCTCCAACGAGATCGTAGTCGCTCGCCTGATCGATCCGCACGCGCCGCATCTCTCCTGCGTGCACCTCGGCACCGGATAGATAGACCTGCCCGTCGACGTCCGGCGCCTGGCCTGCGTGGCGACCCTGCATGACGAACTCGTGCTCTTCGCTCGGGCCTTCCACGAGGACCATGAGCTCCTGTCCGACCTTCGCCTTGTTCTTCTTGCGGGCGATCTTTCGTTGCAGCTGCATCAGCGTGCGGTGCCGCTTGGCGATCACCTTGTCGGGGACCTTGTCCTCGAGCTTGAACGACTTCGCGCTCTCCTCGTCCGAATAGCGGAACACGCCGACGTGCTCGAACTCCGCCCACTCCACGAAGTCGCAGAGCTCCTGGAACTCCGCGTCGGTCTCGCCGGGGTGCCCGACGATGAACGCGGTGCGAAACGTAAGGTTCGGGATCTTCTCACGCATCGTCTCGACGACGCGCATTTGCCTATTTTTCCCGTGTCCGCGTCGCATGCGTTTGAGCATCGCGTCGGACGCGTGCTGGAGCGGCATGTCCACGTACGGCACCACGCGCGGGTGGTTCGCTAGCAGCTCGAGGAGCGCCTCGTCGATGTTCTCCGGATAGAGATAGAAGAGGCGCACCCAGTCGATGCCCTTCGTGTCGGCGACCTTGCGTACGAGCTCCGCGAGGGCCGTGCGCTCCGCCTTCTCGAGGTCGCGGCCGTAGCTCACGGTGTCCTGTGAGATGAGGTTCACCTCGCGGACGCCCTGCTGGGCGAGGTTTCGAACCTCCTTCGCGATGTCGTCAGCCGGCCGCGAGCGCTGCTTCCCGCGAAACTCCGGAATGGTGCAGAATGCACACGATCGGTTGCAGCCCTCGGCGATCTTCACGTACGCGAAGAACTGGTTCTGGCTGAGGACGCGCGGGTCCTTCGCGCGCACGACCCAGTCCGCCGGGTTGCCGACGAGCATGCGATCCGCCTTGCCGTCGAGCACGTCACCGAGCTTCAGCATGTCGGACGAGCCGAGGAAGTGGTCGACCTCCGCCATCTGCGCGGACAGCTCGTTGGGGTAACGCTGCGACAGGCAGCCGGTGACGACGAGCTTCTCGCACGCGCCGTTCTTCTTCAGCTCCGCGAGCTCGAAGATGGTGTCGATGGACTCCTTCTTGGCCTCGCCGATGAAGCCGCACGTGTTCACGACGATCACCTGGGCGTCCTCGGCCTCGGTGATCGCATAGCCGTGCTTCCTTGCGACCCCGAGCATGACCTCGGAGTCGACCCGGTTCTTCGGGCAGCCCAGGCTTCGGAAATGGATGGTCTTCTCGGTCACGGCGTGACTCTTAGCCGAGTTTTTCGCGGCGTCGAACAATACGTACGCTCGGTGGCGTGCGGGGTCAGCGGCAGCGGGAGCGCAGGCTTCGGGTCTCGGATTCGGCGAGCAGGTAGTCGCCGAGCCAGCGTCCCTGGCCATGGATGTCCTCCGGCGTGGTCACGGCGCTCATCACGTCGGCCACGAAGCAGGCGTGCGTCGCGGCCCAGGCGGGATCTTGCTCGGCGAGGCGCGCGAAGAAGCGCAGCGCTACGATCTCGTGTTCGAAGGGAAGGCGGCGCGTCGCGAAGACGCCGGAGGCATCGGGATCCTTCGTGCTCGCGAAGAGCCCTGCGTTCTGGGGCGCGGCGAGCTCGCTCTCGATGAACGCGGCGATCTTGCGTGCGCGCTCGAGATGTACCGGGTCGCGGGTCGCCGCGTGGAGGCGAACGCACGCGAGACCGAACGCGGCGTTGTCGGCCAGGAAGAGCACCTTCGCCCTTGGCTCTGCGTCGTGGGCGACTGCACCAGAGGAGGTCGCGTGCGTCGCGTACACGCTGTTCGCGGCGGCGAGCGCAGCGGCGAGGGCGGTGGGGTCGTTCGTCCCTTCGTAGAGCGACACGTGCGCCGCGATCAGGAGACCGTTCTCCCGCGCGTACACATGCGTGTCGACCCGTGGCTCACCGACCGAGCGCCGCTGCGCGTCGTCTCTTGCATAGAAATCGTGTCCACTCATGAACGGGTGCGCGCGATCGTGCGCGTTCAGGTCCGCGTCCTGCGTGGTGTAGAAGCCCCCGTCCGCGCGCGTGAGGTGGTTCTTCACGTAGTCGCGGACGGCCAAGGCGCGATCCTTGTAGAATACATCTTTGGTGAGCGCGAACGCCTCCGCGTAGTTCTCGATCGCGGGCGCCTGGAACGTGGCGAGCTTCTCGAAGTGAGGATGGTCCCAGTCGCTCGCCGCTGAGTACTGGTAGATGCCACCCCACACCGGATCGATGATCTTCGCCTGCTTGTGGAGGACCAGCTCCGCGTTCTTCCGCGCCTCCGCGCTGCCCGCATCACCCGCGCGCGCGCGGTGCAGAAGCCACGCGTTGTTGCCGCCGATAGGGGCCTTCTGCATGCGACCCCATCCGCCCTCGTCGTCATCCCAGTACGAAGCAAGGCGTGCTTCGGTGTCGCGCGCAGCGTATGCAAACGCATCGGGAGACAGCCTGGTGCGGACGATCTCGGGTGCGGACTTCTTCTCGTGGCTCTCGCGATTCGCACGCACCACCTCTTCGAGCAGATGCACGAAATCGTCCGGCGCGATGTAGCCCTTGTACTTCGCGATCTCCTCCGCGCCCGGCGAGAAGACGATCGTGGCGGGCCATCCCCAGTCTCCATAGCGCTCCTCCAGATCGGGGCGAGCGTCGACGTCGACCTTGATGGTGATGAAGCTCTCGTCGAGTATCTTGCGGACGCGGGCGTCGTGGTAGCTCGTCGCCTCCATCACGTGGCACCAGTGGCACCACTCCGCGGCGCCATCCAGGAGGACCAGCTTGTTCTCCCGCTTCGCGCGGTCGAACGCTTCCTTGCCGTACTCGCTCCACGCCAGCGCTTCGCCCGGTGCACCATCCATCACGACGGCGGTGGGGGAAGCGCCAGAGGCGGAGCGCGGGCCCTGCGCACGAACGCCCTCCGCGCACCCAGCCAGGACCACGGCCAGGACCACGGCCAGGACCGTGGGCAGGACGAGCGCGACGAACACGAGGCGCATCGGTCGAAGCCCGGTCATGCTCACGCTACGCACGGCGAGGCGGTCTGGTTTCGTGATGCACCTGCCCATCATGACCGAATTTGCCATAGGTTGGGGCCCATGGTCTCACGCGCACCGCTCCTCGCGTCGCTCCTCGCGTTCGCGTTCGCGTTCGCGTTGGCGTCGACGCGGGTGCTCGCCGCGGACGCTGCCATCGAGGAGCCTTCGCCGCGCGCCGCCGACGTGGTTCGTTCGTTGCGTGCGGTGCGCGTGACCGAGCCGCCGGTCCTCGACGGCCGCCTCACGGATGCGGCATGGCGTGACGCCCCCGCTGCGGGCGGCTTCACGCAGAAGACTCCCCAGAGCGGCGCCGCGCCGAGCGAGGTCACCACCGCGAAGGTCCTCTACGACGACGACGCGATCTACGTGGGCATCGACTGTCCACAGGTGAGCTCACCTGTCGCGCTGCGCCTGACGCGACGGGATCGCAACGTGGAGTCCGACTCGATCTCCGTGAGCCTGGACACGCGGAGCGATCGAAAGAGCGCGCTGGAGTTCCTGGTCAATGCGTCCGGCGTGCTCGTCGACGCCGCGCGCACGAACGACGTCGAGTACTCCGCGGACTGGGACGACAACTGGGAGGCGAAGACCTGGGTGGGCGAGCACGGCTGGAGCGCAGAGCTTCGCATCCCGCTGCGTGTGCTGCGCTTCCCGCGTGGCGCCGAGCAGTCGTGGGGCCTGCAGGTGCGCCGCTACATCTCCGCGAAGCAGGAGACGGACGAGTGGTCGTACATCCCGCGGACGACCGCAGCCGAGGTGTCGCGCTACGGACGCCTCGAAGGGCTGCGCGGGCTCACGCCGAAGAGCAGCGTGGAGCTGCGGCCGTTCGTCGTGCTTCGGCTGCGCAGCAGACAGGCGACCGCGGACACGACGGGCGCTGGCGTCGACTTCACCCCAAGCGCGGGCGTGGATGCAAAGTGGCACCCTTCGCAAGACCTGACGCTGGACGCGACGCTCAACCCGGACTTCTCGCAGGTGGAGGCGGACCAGGTCGTCCTGAACCTGTCCACGTTCGAGGTCTACAAACCCGAGAAGCGTCCATTCTTCCTAGAGGGCTCGGATCTCGTGGCGCCCAAGCTGGGTCTGCAGCTCGTCTACACGAAGCGAATCGGTCGCGCGCCCGAGCTTCCGCAGCTTCGGTCGTCGTCGCCGTACGGAGACAAGGTCGTCGACCTGCCCGAGCCGTCCCCGATCTATGGCGCAACGAAGCTGACCGGACGCCTCGGCGAGAAGCTCTCGATCGGTACGCTCAGCGCCATCACGGGACGTAACGACGCGAAGGTGGAGCTCGCCGGCGGCGCGCGGGAGAGCCGCTTGCTGGAGCCGCTCACAGCGTACAACGTGCTGCGACTGAAGCAGGACCTCGGTGACAACGCGCACGTCGGCCTCTTGATGACCGGCGTCACTCGCGCAGAGAGCGTCGGCGACTACACGCTCGCGCCCCCCGACGCCGCGTTCGGCGCTCGGACGCTCTGCCCGAACGAGCGACGTGCAGACGGTTCGTACGCGCCGTTCAGCGTCGTGCGTGGCGCGCGCTGCTTCCACGACGCCTATGTCGGCGGCATCGACGCGCGTCTTCGCGCGGGTGACTGGGTCACGTCGGGGCAGGTCGTCGCGAGCATGATCCAGCGCGGCCCGTCGCGGCAGCTCGTGGACGGGTCCGTGGTGAACCCGGGCGACGTCGCCCCCGCGTCGGACTTCTACTTCGGCAAGGAGGGTGGCAAGCACATCATCACGTGGACGTGGTTCGGCAACGCGGCGAAGAAGGTGGATTTCGACGACCTGGGCTTCATGTGGCGTCAGAACGTCCGCTACGCCGGGACGGGCGCGGAGTACCGGACGCTCGATCCGTGGTGGCACACGCTCGAGACGCACACCGGGTTCGAAGCATTCGGTTTCGACAACGTCGATGGGCTGCGGCTCGGCCGCGACGCAGGCATCTATTCGGAGTGGAAGCTCACGTCGTTCTGGACCGCGCGTGTCGCGGGCGGTGCGCGCTCCCAGCGCTTCGACGATCGGGAGGTCGGTGACGGCACCGCGCTCGAGCGAGACACGCAGGGCTACACGCGCCTCCGCGTACAGACGGACCCGAGGGCCCGCGTGGCCGCCACGCTCAGCTCCCAGGCGAGCTTCGTGCGGCAAGGCTTCCTGGCGAACGGAGACCTCACGGTCGTGGTGCGAGCGCTCCCGCAGTTCGACGTGGAGCTCACGCCCCAGTTCTCGCGCGCCCACGGTGAACCTCGCTATGCGACGGACGCGGATGACGGGACACATCTCTTCGCGCCGCTGGACGCGAACAACCTGAGCATGACATTACGTGCAATCTACACGTTCACGCCGCGACTCTCGTTGCAGGCCTACACGCAGGGCTTCCTCGCGAACGGACACTACGGGGCCCTCATGGGCGCTCCACGCGGCCTCGCGCCGCAAGGGCAGGGCACGGTCGTACACATCAGCGATCTCGCGCCCTACACGGGCAGCGTCTCCGGCAATCCGGACTTCCAGCAGGGCGCCGTGAACGTGAACGCGCAGTTCCGGTGGGAGTACCTGCTCGGCTCCACGCTTGCGCTCGTGTACGCGCGCTCGCAGTACCCCACCGTGCTCCTCAACACCGGCGAGAACGGCGTCCTCTCCACGCGTTCGGTCGGCCGCTCACCCGCAGTCGACCAGGTCTACATCCGTGCGTCGTTCTTCTGGGGGTAGAGCTTCCGTGCCCGTTGGGTCAGAGCCGTCGCCAGTCCAGGGCGTCGACCTCGCGTGAGCTCGCGCGATACTCCACAGTCTGGCGCGTCCCGATCGCCTCGCCGCCGATCTGTAGCGGGATGGACCGCGAGAAGGTCATCTTCACGTGCGTGGAGAAGAAGTCGTGCATCGCGGGAAGGGGAGCGCCGACCCACAGCTTGGGGATCTGCGTGATCGCGCGCAGTGTCGTCTCGTCGTAGATCCGCACGTTCATGTGCCCGAGCATGCGCGTGGCGTTGGGGTATGCGCGGAATCGGTAGCCGAATTCAGGGCACGTGGCGGCGCCAGCGACGCTCGCCATGCCTTCGTAGAGGACAGTGCCGCGCTTCACGTCCGGCATGCGAACGAGCTCACCTTCGCGCGTCATCGTGTACGCCTCGTCCGCGAGGTTCTCGATCAAGACGTGCGGGCGCCCTTGCAGCACGGCCTTCGGCGCGGTGCGAAGCAGCATGGATGACAGGTAGCCCCAGACGCTCTTCGCGAGCCGTCCAGAGGGGGACTGCTCCACCTGCGCCTTGAAGTCGCTGAGCACCTCCGCGTCCCAGCCGCAGCCGGCGAAGAACGTGAGCGTCCCTTCGCACTCGAGGAGACCGTAGCGGCGCGTTGGCAACGGGCCCGTCTGCCGCTGCAGTGCCTTCACGCACACGTCGAGCTTCTTCGCGCCGAGCGCATGCGCCCACGCGTTGCCCGTCCCGAGCGGAAGGGTTCCTATAGGCGGGAAGCGCTCGTCCGCAGGCGTGACGTGGTGGAGCGCGTTCAGCAGCGCCACGGCCGTTCCGTCACCACCTGCGCTGACGATGCAGCGCGGGCGGGGCATGCTCTTGAGCCACGCCTCGAGCTCGCCGATCGACTTGGTGAGCTTCACGGTAGCGCCCGGTAGCGCGCGCGCGATCTGCGCCGCCACGCGTCGCCCTCCGCGCTTGGCGTTCGCGTTCACCACGATCGCGAGCCCGTTGCCGTTCGAGAAATTCATGCCTTCCCGCCCTTCGGGCTCGCTGAGCGATTCACAGCGCGCTCGCGATCGCCGCTCGCGTGCGGTCCATCAGATCCTGGCGGGCGTGCTTCGCGTCTTGTTCTCTCTCGACATCGAGCGGGGTGTGCACCACCACGTCCACGTCGACGCCGCGAATGGGGAACGCGCTGTGCGATGGGAGGACGTCGCGCGTGCCGCGCAGCGTGATGGGCAGGATCGGCGTGCCCGTCTGTTGCGCCACGAGGAAGCCGCCCTTCTTGAACTTCTGGAGCTCACCGCTCACGCTGCGTGTGCCCTCGGGCGCCATGTAGATCGACATGCCGCGAAGCACCGACTCGCGAACGCGTTCCATGCTCGCGATCGCCCGTGCGTGATCCTTGCGGTCCACCGCGATGAAGCCGGCGCGCTGCATGGCGCGCCCGAACAGCGGCACGTCGAAGAGCTCCTTCTTGCCGACCATCCGCATCTTCGCACCGAGCGCGTAGTAGAGCGTCGGGACGTCGAAGTTCGACTGGTGGTTGCTCATGATGACGTAGGCGCGGCCCTCCTCGCGGTTCGACAGGCCCTGGACGCGGACGCGCGCGCCGGCGTGAGCGACGACGCGGTGCGCCCACCAGCTGAGGCGCTCGTTGGCGACGTCCTCCGTCAGTTCGCCGCGAACGGACAGAGTGATGGTCTCTGCAGAGATCCGCAGGGTGTCCACCAGGGATAGCAGCGAGGCCAGCGGCGAGGCGTTCGAGCGTCGGGGCAACCTGCTGGTTCTACAATACCCAAACGTCGCTTCGGTCGAGTTTCGACGGGTTTCCGCCGAAGGTCGACTAGTGCCTTGATTGTGCGGGTGGAGGCCTTTACCATCCGACATCGCGGCACGCTGTTTGGGAAATTCGGTAGCTTCTTCGGGCAGTTGGGCGAAAAACAATGCGGGGCTTCCCCGCTCGGGGACATCCCCGGCTAGGTGATGATGAGCGCGCAGACGATTCGAAAGGCACTCGGCCTCCTGCAAGACGATCCCGACGGCGAGGATGCATGGGGCGATCTGCGTGAAGCGCTCGGCTTCGTGTCCGACGCTGAGCCAGCCACGCCCAAGGACTTCGACCTCTCGCTGGAGGAGCTCTACGATTTGCTCGGCTCTGCGCTTCGCGCGCACGAAGCGCGTCGCGAGCACGACGCCGTCGCCGAGATCCTCCGCTTCCTCTCCGCGCTGGCGCGGGGCACACCGCGCGAGGCAGGGTTCGTCAAGGAGCTTGCCCGCGTCTATGACGAGGAGCTCCTGTCCGAGGAGCACGCCACCCGCGCGTTCACCCGTCTGGCCGAGATCGCGCCCGGCGCGACAGACGCGGAAGACGCCCTGGAGAAGGCTGCAGCCAAGCGCGAGAAGTGGAACGAACTGGTCGCGCGTTACCAGGAAGAGGCGAATGGCGCGAACGACAGCTCCTTCAAGAGCTCGTTGCTCGTGCGTGCCGCAGAGACGTTGTACCGCTACGGGCGCGGAGCGCCGTCCACCAGCGACCAGCCAGAGAGCTTGCGCGGCGGGGCCAAGAAGAAGAAGAAGGAGAAGGGCGCCGCAGCGAACGGCGGAGGAGGCAGCCATCCGGCGCTCCCCGACATGATCGCCAAGCTGTCGGAGGCGCGCACGCTGGACCCGCGCAGTCGTCGGGCCGCCCAGCTGCTCGAGCGCGTGTACAGGGAAGAGGGCCGCTTCGAGGACGTCGCCGCGACGCTGTCGTCCTTCGCGATGGAGACCTCCGCGAAGGAGGAGAAGGTCGCGGGATTCCTGCGCCTCGCGCGCGTGCTCCGGAAGAAGCTCGGCGCAGAGGAGCGCGCGGTCTCTGCGTACGAGCAAGTGATCGATCTGCACCCCGGTCAACAAGAGGCCACGAGCGCCCTCGTGCAGCACTTCAGCGAGAAGGAGATGTGGGAACACCTCATCGCGCTGTACGACGAGCAGCTCGCTGGTGGTGGTGTGCCTTCCGGTCAGGAGGCGGGCGTCATCCTTCAGATCGCGATGCTCAACTGGCGCATGCGAAACAAGCCCGAGGCGGCGGAGCCGTACTTCGAGCGGCTTCGTCGCACGGAGCCCGCGCACCCTGGCATGCTCGAGTTCTTCCGCGAGCAGGCCAAGAAGAGCGGCGACACCGCGCGCCTTGCAACGATCCTGACGGACGCGCAGCGCAGCCTTCCCGATGGTGTCGAGAAGGGCAAGCTGGGCGCAGAGGTCGCGAACCTGGCAGAGGAGGGCGCGAACGCCGCGAAGGCAATCGAGCAGTGGCGCACCGTTCTCCGCCAGGACCCGGCGAACAAGGACGCGCGCGAGGCGTTGAAGCGGCTCTACCGCGTCACGGGCGGCTGGAGCGCGCTCGCCGATCTCCTCCGCAACGAGCTCGAACGCATCTCCCCCGACGACGGCGCGCAGCGCCTGCCGATCCTCCGCGAGATCGCCGGCCTCTACCGCGATCACATCAAGAGCGACTCTGCGCTCGTGACCGTGCTGTCCCAGATCACCGCCCTCGATCCGTCCGACGCGGCCGCCGTGCGCGAGCTCGTGCGGGTGTACGACGCGCTCGGTCGCTGGCGAGATCTGCTCACCGCGCAGATGAAGCTCGCCGAGCTGGACGCAAACCCGGAGACCAAGACCGACCTCTATCGGCAAGTCGCACGTCGCTGGCTCGAGCAGTTCTCCAACGTGCAGAACGCCGTCACCGCCTACGAGGCGCTGCACGAGGTCGACGGCAACGACGTCGAGGCCTCGCAGAAGCTGAAGGAGCTTTACGTCAAGCGCCGGAGCTTCCCGCAGCTCTACGCGCTCTACGAGAAGCAGCTCCCCTCGGCGGAGGGCGCGGCGAAGATCGAGCTGCTCACCGAGATGGCCAAGCTCGCGGCCGAGCGGCTCGACCGTGGCGCGGCGGCGATCGAGCTGCAGAAGCAGATCCTCGCGCTCGATCCGAACGCGGCGGGCGTGCTC
>JANXLV010000035.1 GCA_025355005.1 Myxococcales bacterium
TACGCCCACGGTGGAGAGCGCGACACTGGGGCTGCTTGCGACGTCCCAGTCCACGCCGGGCTGCCATGACTTGCCATCGTGATTGAGGTACGAGCGAAACGCGCCTGCCTTCGTCACGAGCAGGTCCGGCAAGCCGTCACCGTCGAGATCGCCGAGGTCCACGTCGGGGTCCGAGGGCGTGCGCCCGGGCGGCGAGGCCATCGCGACGACTTGGCCAGCCGCAGCAAAGCTTACATCCGTGTACGTGAGCGAGAGACGCGGAAGGCGCGACGTGCCGTCCCGTCCCACCATGTCGACCGTGGCGACGCGGGAGTGGACGCCCTGGGCGTATCCAATCTCGTAGCGCCTCACGAGCGCGCCGCCGTGCTGGACTTCGACCTTCGTGAGGCGCGTAGACAGTGTCTGCTTGATCCCCGCGTTCATGAGGACGTGCGGATCGGGGCGGGTCTCGTAGGTGAGGTTGATCTGGTTGCGAACGCTGTCGCCGAAGTCGTTCCAGGTGACGCCCGTGAGCCGCGCGTAGCCGCCCGAGGTGTCCCACGCGTACGCGATGCGATGACCGTGGAGATCGAGCTGCTCCTTTAGGAGCCACGTGACGATGTGCGAGCCCTCTTGCTCCGTGAAGCCAGGCGCTTCAGCGAACCGGTAGATGACGCCGGACTTCGTGCGCGCCTCCCAGCCACCGCCGCTCGAGGACGGGACTCGCTGCACGCGCACGAATGAGCCAGACTCGTACTCCGGGCGAAACACGCCCGGCGTGATCTCGAGGAGGTCGGAGGCGACCCCGACGCCCGAGATCTCGAACGCGTCGCGCGCATCGAACCTGGGAAGCCCGTTCTCGGTGCGCCTTCGGATGCGCGGAATGCCGGCCAGGTGCCAGCCCATGCCGACCTCAGTCACGCCCGCGCCGCCGTCATAGTCGAGTGACAGGTGCGGGGAGAATCCTCCGGCCGCTGGCGGGACTGCGATGTCGACACCGTAGCTCGCGGTGCCGCTCGCAAGCGACGGAGCGAAGTTGCGCCCGAGGCCTTCGATGGAGCCCGGTCCGCTCGGAATGCTCACGCGCGTGGCATTCGCGGAGCTGGCTTCCGCACGCCCGGCTCCGAAGACCAACGCCGTGCATGCGGCCGCGACCAGAGACCAACGCTGAGAGCTCATGATGTGGGATCCTGACGTGTGGCGTTCCCTTGCCCCATCGACCGGTGGAGCAAAGGGTTGCCTCGAGAGCGACAAAAAGACGCTTCGCGCGACCGATGAGAACGGCCGCGCGCGCGTAGGAGGGGTGACTACTTGGCGATGCCGGTGAGGCAGGAGAGATCCACCGCGAGAGGCGAGCCCTTCCGCGGCAGCGCCTGGTGCGCGAACTTCAGGACGATGTCGTCCACGTGCGTGAGGTCGACGTCGCCGTTCTGCGGAGCATCTGCGCCGCCGGGGACGATGAGCTTCCACGAGGCGCGGGCGACCGACTGACCGAAGAGCGACGTGTTCGGGGGAGCGTCGCCGAACGTGTTCACGCCTGATTGCACGACCGCGAAGCCAGCGTCGAGGTCGGCGGTGGAGGAGCCCATCGACCACGGCGTGAGTGCGTTGGTGCCGTCGCAGGTGCGAAGAAGCGCGCCGCCGCCGAGCGAGAGATTGATCTGCGCTTGGTTGTCGCCGAGGAAGTCACCGACGAGCTGCGCCTGCACGCTCGTAAGCTTGTCGTTGCATACGTCCGTCGACCAGAGCCCGTTGCCCGGCTGCAAGTCGGTCGCAAACTGGATGCCGACACCACCCTTGCCGTCGAGGTTTTCGTTCTTGAGGAGGACGAATCGGAATTGCTCGCCCTCCGAGAGCGTCGTCCCTGTCACGTCGTCCTTCCGCGGACCGGTGATGCCGAGCATCCTTCGCACGCTCACAGTAGTCGCGTACGTCTGCGGAGAACCATACGCTTCTCGTGCGCTCGAGAAGATGGTGCTCATGCACGCGGCGAGCGCGTTGAGCGACGATGCGTTGGTCGCAGCGAGCACAGCGCCATCGAGACTGCCGATGCTCATGTTGAGCTCGTACTGGAGCGCGCTCCCAGCCAGATAGAGCTGGTTCTGCGCTGTCCGGCGCGCGGCGAGCGCCTTTTCTGCGTCCGAATCTCGCAACACGCGGAACGACGGATCGAGCGACGGGTCCATGCTCGCGATCACGAGCTGACGCTGGCGCTCCGTGAAGACGACCTTTGCCTGCGCAACGAGATCGGCGATCTTCACCTGCGCTATCACCACGTCGAGGGCCGCTTGCTGTACGTCAATCACGGCTTGTTTGAGGTCGATCTCTTCGCGCTGGATGTTGGCCATGCCATTGATCGTGTCGAGCTTCGCGATGGATGCGGTCGCGTGCTTTTTGGAATCGATGTCGAGCTGCGTGCGCTCCTTTTGCATCTCGTCTTTGATCTCGGTGCTGAACGCACCGAACATCGCGCCGTAGAGTCCGGCCGGGTTCTCCTCGGCCTGAGCCGCGGCGCTACCGACGCTGAGGACGCTTTGCGTGGCGTCGAGTGCGTGCTGATCATCGTCCAGGCTGAGGAGCCTCTTCCCCAGCTCGTCCTCGAACTGGAGGTCTTCCTGCCGCACTTGCAGTACCTTCGCCAGCGTTGCGTAGTCGATCTGAATCTTCTGCAGCATGCCGCTGATGCGTGCGTTCGCCGAGTTCAGCGACGCGAGAGCGCGCTGCACCACCAGCCTCTCGGAGCCGACGTCGCCGCCGTCACCCGCGCCGCACGACGACCAGTCTGCGTCCTTCTGGACGGCGTCCGGGTTGAAGCCCGCTCCGCACGTCTGTTTGAGCTTGCTGTCTGCACCCGAGCGGATCGCAGAGAGCTGGGTCTGGAGGTTTACGAGCGACTGATCGTACGTCCGCTTGTTGCCGAGGAAGGACGTCTCGAGCGTAGCTTCGGTGGTGACGCTGTCCTTCGCGATGCTCATCATCTGCTCGAAGTTGGTCGCGCCCTTGCCCGCGTCTTCCGCGCGGAAGACGAACGGCACGAATCCCTGCGGCACCCCGAACACCGTCGCGCCTTGTTGCGCGCCCGTGAACGCACGATCGTGGGTCGACAAGATGCCATTGAACGAGGCCGCGAGCGTCGCCGGCGCGGTCTTCCACTGCGAGAGAATCTCGCTCAGCGTCACCATCTCCATGTACGCAACGAGTGCATTTCCCTGCTCGACGGTCACCGAAGAGGTCGACGTCGCGGACGACAGCGCGGCGCTCACGCGCGTGCTTTCGTCATCGATCGTCGCGAGGGTGCTCATCAAGTCCGCAAGCGTGCGGCCGGCGGGGTACACGTCACCCGCGGTCGAACTGCCGCCGGTACCGGTCTTCGCGTCGCTGGGGTCCATCGTTCGCAAGAACTCGATGTTCTGCGGCTGGAAGAGCCAGCCGGCGGTGTAGCGCAGCGCGCCCTGGGCGTTTACGAGGTGCGTCTGCTCGGCGGTCAGGCCCTTCGAGAAGGACTCGCTCTCCGCGAGCACGAGCTCGTTCTTGGCGACCAGCATCGCAGGAGCGGCGACTTCTTGAACGAGGCGCGAGGCGGCCTGGGCCGTCGCGTGATTGCCGATCGGCATTCCGACTGCGTACTGCATGGCGCACGCGGTGGCGGACTGCATACCGCATCCAGTCGGCATGGCTCCGTAGTCCGCGCGCTGATTGATCGCGAGTGACTTGGTGCACGCCGCGACGACGCTATCGAACGGCTGAGCCGTGTTCACCTTGTTCTGCATCAACGTGGTGATCGGCTGGGCGTAGGTGGTTTCGAGCGAGGTGATCTTCGCGGTGCAGTCGCCGCCTGGGCAGTTCGACGGTCGCTCGTAACCGCAGTTGTTGAACAAGGTGTAGTCGCCGTCGCCGCCAAACGCGATGTACGCATCCTCCGGCACCTTCGCCTTGTCGGGGCTCGGCGGCATCGTTATGTCTGCGCCGAGCATGGCCGTCGGCGTCACGCCAGGTTGATAGACGAGCGTGATTTCGCCCGTGGTCGTGACGGGCTCGGCGAATAGACCGTACACCTGGTCCTCGAAGGTGCCAGCGAGCTGGCCTCCGGGTTGCGGCTTCATCTTCACGTGGAGCTTGTGGCCCAGCGAGCGCGCGAAGTGATTCCGCGCGCCGCCCGCGCCGGCGGGAATGAGCTGCGCGAGCGTCACGTCGATGCCATTGCTGGCGCTGTACGAGCCAAAGCCCGTGCTGTCTGCGCCGCCCATCTGCGGGTAGAGCAGAGACTTCTGAGAATCAGCGCGGACCGAGACGTCACCATGCCGCTCGACGACATCGAGCGCGATGCTCGCCTGACCGAGCGACACCGGTCCTCCATTGAAACGCAGGTAGCCTTTGTAGGCCCCTGTGATCCCCACGTGAATCGGCGCCGATACGACCGCGTCCCCAAGCGACGTGATGATCTTGACCGTACCCACGACGTCTTGGTCGGACACCTTCGAGGCGTCTACCTTGATCGTGATCTTGCCCGATCCCGTGAACGAGCCCTTGTCGCCTCCGATGGCGAGATGCGGCCCGCTCACCTGCACGCGGTAGCGAACCGGGTCGGAAGACGAGGAGGTGAGAGCAATGTCGAACGACGTCTGATCACTCGTGAGCGCAACCGTCGCCGGAGCGACCGTGAGCGCCCCGGCCTTGGTCTTCGTCGGGGCCGGATCGTCATCGGAGGCCGTGTCCGAGCTGACGCATCGTGCGCGCGGCGTGCAGGTGAGCGCGCCCGTGCAGGGATCAGTCGTGTTGCAGTCTTGGATGCACTGCTCGAGGTCGCAGTGCTGACCCGAAGGGCAGTCAGCGCTGATGATGCACGCAGGCGCCCCATCGACCGGCCCGGGCGGCGGGCCCAGATGGCTCGAGCCGCTGCCGCCATCGCTCGACGAGGAGCACGCGACGAGCGATGGCGCGAGAACGCTCATGAGGGCTGACGCGAGAAGCTTCTGAACGCGACGTTTCATCACATGCCTCCATCGACGGGGGAAGAAGCCGCGACCGTGTGTTTTGCGTCCGCGAGACCATCTGCGCCGTCGGCGACACCCGCCGGCCCTGCCGCGCCTTTTCCGCCTTTTCCGCCGGCTCCGATGTTGATCGTCACCGCTTTGGTCGTAGGCGCCGTCCCTGCGGAGACGATGCCCACCGACGCGCCGCCGGCACCCGCACCACCCGCGCCGCCCGCGCCGCCCGCGCCGCCGTTACCGCCTTTGCCAGCCGTCAAGGTGCCGCTGGCCGTGTTGGAATCGGTGCCCGCCTTTCCCCCGGCGCTTCCGGGCTGTCCGACGGAACCCGCGACGGCGTCGCCGCCTTTTCCGCCGGTCGCGGTGTTGATGGAGCTCGCTTCGAGCGTGACCGTGCTCTGGAACGTGACCAGTCCGATCGATGCGCCGCCGCCGCTAGAGCTCTTCGCTCCCGCGCCGCCACCACCACCGGTCCCTCCTGCTCCGCCTCCCGCGCCGAGCTTGTACCCGTTGATGCCGTTGCCACCTGCCGCGATCGCGTCACCACCGCCGCCGCCGCCGCCTTGCGCGCCGCTCGTGCCGTCCGTACCGTCGTTCGCGCTCGTGTAGCCCGTCTCGCTCGCCGTGCCGATGTTGTTCTTCGACGAGACGCCAGGCGTGCCCTGCGTTCCAATCATGCCGTCCTGGCCGTCGATTCCGTTGGCGGCGCCGCCTCCGATTCCGCCAAGCCCGCCCGGTCCGCCGCTCGACGGTGTAGACGAGGCAACGCCCGCATACGGCGTCCCCGGGTACGCACCGGCACCGCCGTTCGTCGCGCCACCGTGTGTCGCGCCCACGGCCGATCCCGCCTTGCAGGCGGAGATCGCGATGGAGATAGCGAGATTCGAGTCACCCGTGCACCCGCACGAGCACGTCGTCGTGTTGCAGCAGTGCTCGACGTTGGAGACTCCGTCGCCGTTCACTGCGTCGACCGGCGGGGTCTTCGGCGACGCGGTGGGAGGCGCCGGCGCGTTACCTGCCGCGCCTGCACCCGCCGTGAGGTTTGCATGACGGAGGGAGACCGCGGAGGAGCTCGCCACGAAGGCGGCGATAGAGCTCTCGCCCGGGGCCTTCGCTGCAGCCGCCGTGAACGCGACGCGATCGATCACCATCGCCGAGGAGACACCATTGATGTGGAGCGGAAGGCCGCTCGTCGGCGCGACGGTCGCGTGATCGTTCGTGCGCTGCCAATCTTGCGCCGCGTAGCCGCCGTAGAGGCTCACGCCTTTCGTGTCGATGAGAACAGCCTCTGCGTACGTCGCGTTCGTCACGAGCACGTACTTGCTGGATGCTTGCGCGAGAGTGATGCCCTTACCGAGCGTCTTCACCGGATGCTGGATGGTTCCATCTGCGCTGTCATCACCGTTGGCAGAGACGAAAATCGCCGCCTTCACGTCGCCGTCGATACCGTCGCAGTTGGAGTCGTCGAAGTTGTCGTCGGGCAGATCGGGCGTCGACTTCGGGACGCATCCGGCCGCGGCCTCCGGCACCGTGCCACCTCCACCGATGCCGCCATCGCCGCTCCCACCATCGGTTTGCGTGGTGTCCGCGCTGCTGCCGCCGCCACATCCGTACGCAGCGATACCTGCAGCGATGAGAGTACCGAGCATCCCGCGCCACGCCAAACGACCGAAGTCAGTCATGTTCTTCTCCTGCGAAAACCAGTGGTTATCAGTTGAGGTTAGCCCAAAGGTCGAGCGCTAACAGCAGCCTTCAGGGGTGATTTTGACACCGAACCCAGCCCATTATGGGCTGGGTTGGTGCCTGCGACTGGCCGATATGGGACAGACCAGGCCTCACTCCCCCCATCGGCCAGCGGCGCGAAGGGTTGCGTGATTTCTTAAATCTCCCGCGCACGCAACTCGCTTCGAAAGCGGCCGATGGGGATGACATGCACCCACGGCCCATTCACGATCCGATGCTGATGGACGGTCATTGTGGGCGGCCAATGACGGTCGGGAGGCGCCGTCGCCTTCGAAGCCGGCGCTGAGCATTCACTACTGTCCGTGACCTCCCCGATCTCCCCGATCAGGCGTCCGCGGTTTACTTAGAAAAATATGTTGACCGTGATATTATGACTCGATGCGCGCAAGCCGATGGCTCGTCGTGGGAAGTCTGGTCGTGGCATCGGGCATGCTCGTCCTCGCGTGCGGCGCCTTCGGCGGCAGCGATGCGAAGGGCGGCGACAGCGATAGCGGCGTGGCTGTCGACGCGGAGGGCGCATCGGATGGCACGACACCGTCCAAGAAGGACGGCGGCACGTCGACCGACGCCAGCGCCGCGGACGGCGCGAAGGACGCGTGCGTGGCGTTCGTCGTGCCGGCTCAGGCGGACACCTATCTCATCGACGACGGCAGCCATTGCAACGGGCCGATCACCTTCGGCAACGCGACCGTCTTGCATGTGCAGGGAGAAGCCGGCGTGCCGGAGATGTCGCTGGTCCGATTTCCCCTGACGAGCGTGGAGGCGACGCTTCTCGACGCAAAGGCGTCAATCGTGGTGAAAACGAGCGGCGCCGCGTGTCCGGCGGGGACCTGCGCCGGCAGCGCGTTCGCGATGCGCTCGGACTGGGCGGAGGCCACGGGCGACAGCAAGGGTGCAGACCTGTGTCGTCGCGCCTTTCCTTCGTTCGGCTGGACGGCCGCGTTGGGTCAACCGATCGCGCAGCCCGGCGACTACGATACTGCCGCTGCCGGAACCATGTCGTTCGCGTCGGGTACATGGAGCTCGACGCCGCTACAGGCATCGGCGGTGAGCTTCAGGCTCGAGAGCGATGGTGCATCCGGCAAGCTGCTATCGCTCCTCTTCACGGTCGCGGCCGCCTCGTCACTCACGTTCCCGTCGCACGACGCGGACGGTGGCATGGTGATGAGCGTGACCCGCTGCGAGTGAGCCCGAGCTCCGCGCTCGGGAATATGATCAGGCATGCAGCGTGGCATGACGCGCGGCCGAAAGGATACCGCGGCACGAAGCACGGTCGCGTGTGAGGCGCGCGAGTTGAATTGCGCCGACCCACGACGCGAAGAGCGCTGCAGCCCGGCCAGGCTTGTGCCCGCCGAGAGCTTCGCCGAGGCGCGCACGGATACCCTCGACGATGTCGGCGAGGCCGCGCTCGAACGCGATGCGCGCCGGTCCCTGATGTCGCGCCATCTCCGTGCCGAGCGCCGCCACCACGCAGCCATCCCCGACGGCATCCACATGTGACTCGTTCAGGTAGCGCTTCGCCGCGCGCGCGAGCCACGCAGCGCCTTCGTTCTCTGGCATGCCGAAGAGGTTGGTCCTGGCATCGTCGAAGCCGAGCGTGATCGCCTCGGCCACGAGCGCCTCCTTGTTCTTGAAGTGCGCGTAGAACCCGCCGCGCGTGAGCCCCGCCGCATCCATCACGTCAACGACCCCAACCTCCGCGGTCCCACGCTCGCGAAAGAGACGCGAGGCCTCCCGCACGATCCGGGCGTGCGTCGCGTCATGCTTCTTTCCCACGTCGAGATCTTAGGCGCGCGCAGACGCCCGCGCAATATGGGCAATATGATGTCGCGTCAGGCGCTGCGCGTCACGGAGCCGACAGGCCCGTCGTTCACGCGTAGACACCCCTTCGAGAGGAAACGGAAGATCTCGGCCACGATCGTCTCTTCTTCCATCGCCAGGCCGCGCATGACGACCTGGTAGAGCATCTCCTTCAAGGCACCGAGCGTGAGGATGGTCATCATCTTCGTGTCGCCCTCGGAGACGACGCCGAGCTTCTGCCCGTCCGCGAAGCTCTCCTCGAGCAGGCGGCCCACCTCCTCGTAGAACACGAGCAGCTTGCGATCGAACGCCGGGTCCAGGCCCACCGCGTCCGAGAGGAGGATCTTCGTCGTCGCGCGATCCTCGAGCAGCGTGCTCACGATGCGGCGGATGTTCTCCTGGATCTGCTCCGACACCGTTCGCGTGGCATCCTCGGGGTCCACGCGCACGAAGGACATGCCAAGCCGCGCGAAGGCCCGGTCGACGATCTCCTCGAAGATGGCGCGCTTGTCCTCGAAGTAAAGATAGAAGGTGCCGCGCGCCACGTTCGCAGCGGCGACGATCTCGTCGATTTTTGCCGCGTGGTAACCGCGCTTCGCGAACACGTCGCGCGCGCATAAGAGGATGTGTTGGCGGCGAGCAGCCTTGTTCAACGAGGTCTTTGGAGCATAGGTGGACGCCCGACCTCTGGTCGAAGAACCGGCGGAAATACGCAAGCTAGACGCGCGTGTCAGTTCCGGAGGAGCCGGGGGAGTGCTCTGGGAGGCGTTGGACGACATGGGGATGAGCTGCGGAGGGCAGAGCTACTAGCAGAGACGGCCAAGATCATGCTGGTTTTTAGGATCTGACCCCGGAGGCGAAAATTCTTCGCATTGCCTTCCAGCCGCTGTAGGCTACGCCACTGACACGCGAGTCTAGTTCCAGACTCTTTCGAGGAAGCACATCCCATGGCGACGAGTGGCACGCACACCCGAAACTTCCTGGCGATTGGTATGGACGTCGGCTCCACGACAGTGAAGGCGACCGTCGTCAATCCGGCCAACAAGGAGATCCTCTGGAGCGACTACCAGCGCCACCACACGAAGCAGCCCGAGAAGGTGCTCGAGCTGCTCGAGGCGATCCTCGTGGCCTTCCCGGAGCACAAGCCCGAGAACTTCCGCATGTTCATGACGGGCTCCGGCTCCGCGCCGCTCTGCTCGCCGACGGGCGCGAAGTTCGTCCAGGAAGTGAATGCCGTCACGCTCGCCGTCGAGCACCTGCACCCGGACGTGGGCTCGGTCATCGAGCTCGGCGGGCAAGACGCCAAGATCATCATGTTCAAGGCGGACGAGAACAACGACAAGACCGCCACCGCGTCGATGAACGACAAGTGCGCCTCCGGAACGGGCGCCACGATCGACAAGTGCTTCTTGAAGGTGAACGCGCCGCCGGAGCTCGTGACCACGCTCCGCTTCGACGACAGCAAGCTCCACCACGTGGCCGCGAAGTGCGGCGTGTTCGCGGAGACGGACATCGTCAACCTGATCAAGAGCGGCATCCCCTCTACAGAGGTGCTCTGCTCGCTCGCGGACGCGATCGTCATGCAGAACCTGTCCGTGCTCACGCGTGGCGGGACGCTGAAGCCGCGCGTGCTCCTGCTCGGCGGACCGAACACGTACCTCCCGTTTCTTCAAGACTGCTGGCGGCTGCGCATCCCGCAGATCTGGGAAGAGCGCGGCTTCGACTACCCGAAGGACGTCCCGATCGAGGAGCTCATCTTCGTCCCCGAGAACGCGCAGTACTACGCCGCGCTCGGCGCCGTCATCTACGGCCTCCACGAGCCGGATCACATCGGCTGGATGAAGCCGCTCGACGAGCTCGTTGACTACATCACCACGGGCCGCAAGGCGCGCCTCGGTGAGACCGCCGGCCCGCCGCTCAACAAGAACGAGCAGGAGCTCGCGGACTTCCGCGTCGCGTACAAGATCCCCAAGTTCGAGAGCGCGAAGTTCGAGCCCGGTCAGGTCGTCGAGGCGATCATCGGCATGGACGGCGGCTCCACGTCGAGCAAGGCCGTCCTCGTCGACTTCACGAGCGGCAAGATCCTGTGCAAGGCCTACCAGCTCTCCAAGGGCAACCCGATCCTCGACACCAAGGAGCTGATGCAGCAGCTCAAGGCGTACGTCACGGACCAGGGCGCTGTGCTCAAGATCAAGGGCTTCGGCGCCACCGGCTACGCGGCCGACGTGCTCGAGGAGTGCGTGAAGAGCGACGTGAACATCGTCGAGACCGTCGCGCACATGATGAGCGCGGTTCACTTCTTCGGCGACGTCGACGTCATCTGCGACATCGGCGGGCAGGACATCAAGGTCCTGTTCATGAAGAACGGTGACATCGGGAATTTCCGCCTCTCGAACAGCTGCTCTGCCGGCAACGGCACGCTGCTCCAGGCCACCAGCGACTCCTTCGGCGTGCCCGTCACGGAGTACGCGGAGGTCGCGTTCAAGGCGGAGCTCGCGCCGAAGTTCAGCTACGGCTGCGCCGTCTTCCTCGACACCGACCGCGTGAACTTCCAGAAGGAAGGCTTCTCCAAGGAGGAGATGCTCGCGGGCCTCGCGCAGGTCCTTCCGAAGAACGTGTGGCAGTACGTCGTCCAGATCCCGCGCATGGCGTCGCTCGGGAAGAAGTTCGTTCTCCAGGGCGGCACGCAGTACAACCTCGCGGCCGTCAAGGCGCAGGTCGACTACATCAAGGAGCGCGTCCCGGGCGCGGAGGTCTACGTCCACCCGCACACTGGAGAGGCCGGCGCGATCGGCGCCGCGATGGAGACGCGCCGCGTCGTCATGCGCAAGGGCGTGTCGACCTTCATCGGCATCGACGAGACGATCAACCTCGAATACACGTCCAAGAACGACGAGGAGACCGTCTGTCACTTCTGCGAGAACGAGTGCAAGCGCACGTTCATCGACACGAAGACGCCCGACGGCCGCACCAGCCGCTACATCGCCGGGTTCTCCTGCGAGAAGGGCACCGTCGAGAGCAAGGAGCAGATGCTCGCGCTCGTCGCGGACCGGAAGAAGCTCGCGCAGAAGTACCCCAACATGGTGGACTACGAGTCGAAGCGCGCCTTCATGCACTTCTATTCGCCCGCGCCGCAGCCGGAGGACGGCTCGCCGGTGAAGGACGTGGAGGTCAAGAAGGGCCTCATCGGACAGCGACGTGTAGAATACACGCGTCCGTTCAAGCGGAGCTCGAAGGAGTCGTGGGAGGCCCGCCGCAAGGTGCGCATCGGCATCCCGCGCGTGCTCAACATCTACTCGACGGCGCCGTTCCTCCGGACCTACTTCGAGTCGATCGGCATCCAGAAGCAGCACGTCATCTTCAGCGACGCCACGACCGAGGAGCTCTGGGTCGAAGGCGGCAAGTACGGCTCGATCGACCCGTGCTACCCGTCCAAGGTCGCGCAGGCGCACGTGCACAACCTGCTCTTCCACCACCACGCGCCGGACGAGCGGAAGCCGCTCAAGTACATCTTCTTCCCGTGCATCACGCACGTGACCAACTTCGTCGTCGACACCATGGACAACGCGTGCTGCCCCATCGTGGCAGGCGCGCCGGACGTCATGAAGTCCGCGTTCACGAAGGAGGTCGACTTCTTCGCCACGCGCAACATCGAGTACCTCGACCCCGCGATCTCGTTCGAGGAGCCGTCGCTCATGGCGCGTCGCCTCTTCGAGACCTTCGGGCCGCGCCTCGGCATCACCGAGGACGAGAACGACCACGCGTGCCGCGAGGCCTGGAAGGCGCTCACCATCTTCGAGAACGACGTCCAGAACAAGGGACGCGCGATCCTGGAGACCGTCGAGGCCGAGGACCGCGTCGCGATCCTCATGATCGGCCGCCCGTACCACTCCGACCCGGGCCTGAACCACGGCATCCCGGAGGAGTTCCAGGTGCTCGGCTACCCGGTGCTGTCGACGCGGTCGATCCCGAAGACGCGCGAGTACCTCGACAAGTATTACAAGGAGGATCTCGAGAAGGGCATCATCAAGCACCCGCTCGAGATCAACCACATCTGGCCGGAGAATTACTCCGTCAACAGCGCGCAGAAGGTCTGGGCCGCGGCGTTCGCTGCCCACCACCCGAACGTCGTCGTGCTCGACCTCTCGAGCTTCAAGTGCGGCCACGACTCGCCGACCTACGGCCTCATCGACGACATCATCGGCACGAGCAAGACGCCGTACGCGGCGCTGCACGACATCGACGCGAACAAGCCGGGTGGCAGCATCAAGATTCGCGTGAAGACGTATGCGCACGCGCTTCGCCTCCACGAGGAGCGCCTCCAGGACTCGGGCAAGCGGACGCGCGAGCTCCTGCACCTGATCGACAAGAAGAAGGTGGAGCTCCTCGAGCTCCGCAAGGCGCAGCTGGCGGCGCGTCAGGTCAGCGATCCGAAGACCATCGCGGAGCTGGCCGAGGCGCGCGAGCGCATCATGGCGTACGAGGCGCAGCCGCGCGACAAGACGAACGAGGCGCCCGAGATGCCGAAGGGCTTCGTCAAGCTGGGGAAGAAGACTGCCGCCGGCAATATCGTGCGGGTGGAAGAGAATCAGAAAAATGTGAGCGCTGACAGCGCTGCTGAATGAGCGGAAGAACAGAGGAGACTACGAGCATGAGCAACGAAGTCAGTTATTCGGGCGTTTCCGGCAAGCGCAAACTCCGCATCGCGGATCAGGGCATCGACATCGATGCCGAGCTCAAGAAGTTCGAGCAGGAAGAGAAGAAGCGCCTCGGCCTCGCAGAGCCCGAGCAGTGGATCGAGGACATGGTGGGCCTTGGCTTCACCACGTCGCAGAAGAGCAAGATCACGCTCCTCATCGGCGGCCTGACCATCGCGCACGATTTTCTCATCGAAGGCGCGCTGAAGGGCATCGACTACAACGTCCAGATGCTCGACGCGCCGACCACCGCCGCCTTCCAGACTGGCAAGGAGTTCGGTAACCGCGGCCAGTGCAACCCGACCTACTTCACCGTCGGCAACCTGGTGCAGTACCTGATCATGCTGCGCGACAAGCACGGCATGGACGCGAAGGACATCGTCGACAAGTACGTCTTCCTCACGGCCGGCGCCTGTGGCCCGTGCCGCTTCGGCATGTACGTCACCGAGTACCGCAAGGCGCTCCGCGACGCAGGCTTCGACGGCTTCCGCGTCATGCTCTTCCAGCAGACCGGCGGCATGAAGCAGGCAACGGGCGAGGCGAGCGGCCTCGAGCTCGGACCGGCGTTCTTCTGGGGCCTCGCCAAGGGCATGTTCATCGGCGACGTCATCAACGCGCTCGGCTACCGCATCCGTCCCTACGAGATCGAGCCCGGCGCCACGAACAAGGCGATCGAAGACGCGAAGCGCATCATCTATTCGGCGCTCGCGCAGAAGACGAACATCATGGCCGCCATCTGGAAGTGCAAGCCGCTCTTCCAGGCCGTCAAGGTGGACCGCACCATGGTGAAGCCGAAGGTCTCCATCATTGGTGAGTTCTGGGCGATGACGACCGAGGGCGACGGCAACTACCAGCTGCACGAGTTCCTCGAGGGCGAGGGCGCCGAGTGCGACATCCAGCTCGTCGCCGCCTGGGTCCTCTACATGCTCTGGGAAGGCCGTCACGACACGCAGGACCGCGCGAACCTCCGCTCGCCGGACAAGGCAAAGTACGGTCTCGCGGACGCGGGTCCGTGGGGCGTCGGCACGCGCCTCATCTCCCTCGCGGGCGGTGAGATCGCGGTCCGCGGCCTCTTCCAGGTGTTCGCGCACACGATGGGCCTCTACGGCTATCACCTGCCCGACATGAACAAGATCGCCGAGATCAGCCACGACTATTACAACAACGATCTCCGCGGCGGCGAAGGCCACATGGAAGTCGGCAAGCTCATCATGAACGTCACCATGGCGAAGGCGCACATGACGCTCAGCGTGAAGCCCTTCGGCTGCATGCCCAGCGCCGGCGTGTCCGACGGCGTGCAGAGCTGCATCACCGAGAAGTTCCCTGGGACCATCTACTGCCCCGTGGAGACCTCCGGCGACGGCCGCGTGAACTTCTACTCGCGCGTCCAGATGTACCTCTTCAAGGCGAAGATGGCCGCTCAGAACGAGTTCACCCGCGTCTGCAACCAGCACGGCGTCACCCGCGAGCAGATCCAGACGTTCCTCGCGGCGAACCCGACCTACGGCGATTCGCTCCACCGTGCACCGCACGCGCACAACGGCACGGCAGCGGACTACGTGGCAGAGATCGCGCCGCTCCTCGGCCTCTCGCGCATGGATCGCATCAAGCACCGCATCATGAACCTCACCAAGACGTCCACGAGCGCGGCGAAGAAGGCCCCGCACATGGTCATCCACATGGTGCAGAGCACGGTGAAGGAAGCGCCGAACACCGTGAAGCGCGTGAAGGAGGACATCGCCCTCTTCCGCGAGCTCCGCACCGCCAAGAAGGCCGCTGCAAAGCAGTCCGTCGAGACGATGGACGCAGCCGCGGAAGAGTAGACCGCTCCGAAGCTCACGACACGGTCGACACGGTCGACACGCAAGATGGGCCCTGTGCACCGAATCTTCGGAGCACGGGGCCCGCGTCTTTTGAGGCTCAGCGAACCGGCAGCGCAGGTGGTGCGTTTGCCTTCAAGCCGCGCCTCACCGACGCGAGCTCCCGCTCCCATGCGCGCGTTTCCTTCTCGCTCCATGTGGGGCGACCGAACGACGCGCGGGTCAGCGGATGGAAGCCTATGTCCACGTCGCGAACGTAGCCATACGTCGCCTGCGGTGTCTTGGTGGCCGCCTTCCGTGTCAGCGGGTGCGGTCCGCGATCCACGAGCAGGGCATATGCTAACGCGATGTCGGCGGAGGCAAGCGTCGCGTCCCGCGTCTCTGAGCAGGGACCGCGATCGATCGCCGTCGCAAAAGCGAGCGCACCTAGCGGATGCGATAGGGCGACCGCGCGATCTTTCTTCGCCTCCGCAGAGACGTCTCCCGCGTCTCGTGCCTGGTAGCGCGCAAACGCATCCATGGCCTTCCTGGCGCGCGCTTCGTCCTTCGCGTCCGTCACATCTGGAGGCGGAATGAGCGGCGACAGGTGCGCGCTGGTCAGCTTCCCCGTGAAGCGTTGCACGGCGCGAGCAGTGGCCTTCTCGAGGGCCGCGCAGAGCTCCTCGTCCATCATGAGCACATGCGGAAGCTGCAATACGCGGAAGATGCGCGCACGCGGCCTCGTCTTCTCGGTCCAGGCAAGGCGGTGCACCAGGCGAACGCCGCCCGTGAACGGCGCCTTTGCGTGCGCGAGCTTGACGTTGCTCGCCTGCATATCCATGGGCACGTAGGTCTTCACGTGAAGCAGCGCGAAGTCCGGATCGAGTGGTCCCTTCGCGTCGTTCAGTTTGGCGGGCACGAGCTCCACGTCCTTTTCGAGTCCGGCAAGTAGAGGCAAAACGACGCTGCGCCTCACGATGATCGGACCGTATTCGCCGTCGCGCAGCGCGAACAGGTGCGCCATGCTCTTCTGTTTCCGGAGCCTTCCCTTGCCGCCATACTCATCTGCGACGAACACCGCTGGAGGCGGAGCAAGACGCGTGTATGGTGCATGCAAATGCCCTCCTGCCGTCCTGAACGAGCCGGGCACCACGCCGCGACCATTGGGCGCGAAGCCCAGCATGACGAAGGAGGTCGTGCTCGAAGGCGTGCTCGAAGGCACGGCCGCAGGAGAGGTCTTTGCCGCGGCACGAAAGCGCTCGGCGTTCTCGTGGGCGTCCTGCTCCACCCGCGTCGCGTTGTGGTCGAGCGCCTTGCGTGTGGTGTCGTTCACCTCACGATCGACGTGGACTGCGTATTCTCTGGCCGCGCACGAGTCCGACAGCACTCCTCTTCGCGTGACGGCATGCGGAGCCTGGTCGACATCCCGGGCGTATGCGTAGGCGTAGAACGGGTGCTTGCACGCCGCAGTGCGCGTGTCGTCGCTCGCCGCGCAGTCGACGAGGCGCGCAGTCCAGTACGACCAGATCGCGCTCGCGAGCGCACGCTTGCGATCGCCTGCGTTCGAGCGCTGTGCCGCGAACATCTTGTAGAAGGCGTTTGCCGCTGCCTCAGCCTCCGCTGGCTTCTCACGAAACGGCGGCTCCGTGAACGCGTCCAGCATGTCGAAGCGCGGTCCCATCTCGCCCGCGGCGAGCGCGCCGCCCAGCGCCGCGTAGAGCTTGTCCCACAGCTTCTTTTCCGTGAAGAGCAGGCTAGGCTGCTCACCAACGCGGAACATCGTCGCACGTGGCGAACGGCCCTTCCCGAACGTGGCGTCCGGCGGCACCCATTCGAGAAGGGATGCATACTGCACGTGCTTCTCTTCCGTCCACGCGCTCTCGGGAAGCATCGCGCGATCGGCGGGAAATCTGGCGCGAACGTCCACCAGGACGAAGTCATCGTCCATGACCTCGCTCTTCCACTGCAGGTTCTTTCGTGGATGAGCGCGCATCACGCGCACCTCTCGCAGGATGACGTCCCCGGCCTTGACCAACGGCGTGAGCACCGGCTCTGCAAGGCTTCTCCTCACGATGAGCACGCTGGGTACACGGATGGCATTGGCCCACCCCACGCCCTTCTCCAGGCTCACGCCTTCTGCCTTCGCGGGGAAGACGTGGAACGGGCCGGCGGGCAATGGGTCGTCTGGCCGCAGCCATGACGACGGGTCGGTCCTGCCGGGCAGGACCAGCGCGCCCTCCACGACCCTGGACTTGCGTGATGGACGTTGGACGAAGGTCGGCACGAAGCTCATCGCGAGAGCGTACACGCCTAACGGACCTGGCACGGTCGATGCTCGTCTCCTTCCACAACACAGGTGAGCTGAAATGAGCGCAACGTCATGAAGAGGCGAAGCGCGTAAACTATCTTCGTGGCGTCGCATCACACATCCGAGAAGCCCCTGCCTCCGGGACCCGTGTAGCGGGATGTACCGTTCCCTCGGGACTCGGGGCTCTGTCTTTGGCGTGCCCTCTGGGCCTTACGCCGGGAAGGAGCGCGTCGTGTCGTTCGCGCGGCTGCCCGACGCGTGCAAGCGCCGGCTCGTGGATTCGCTCACGGGCCGTAACACGCTCTCGCCCATCTTGCGGCCGGGCCCCACGCGACGCAGCCTGAGGCTCCTCTTTGGTGTCGCGCTGTTCGTCGGCCTCTACGCTGTCTTCGCCGCGCAATGGCCAAGCAGGCAGAGCCTGTGGTTCGCGGCCGTGGACGTCGTGCTCGCCGCGACGCTGCTCTGGCTGGTACGCGGCGCACGACGCACGCTCTCGTTCGACGGCACCGTCATCCAGGCGGGCACGTACCTCTTCCCGCTCGACATCGTCGAAGCGCGTGCTGACGGCATGCTCCGACTCATTCCGCTGGGCAAGGTGCGTGAGGCCGCGGTGGCCGTCGTCGCCTCGCGGCCTTCGCTGCTCCTCACTTTCGACGATGGCAAGACCCACGCGTTCGGCGTGGATACCCCGAAGCAGGCCGAGGCGGCCTTCGACGCGATGGAGGTCGCGCAGAAGACGCTCGAGAAGCTCACGTACGACAAGGATCTCGAGGCCGCCGTTCACCTGGACCCGTTCTTCGAGATCCGGATGGACGGAAGCTGGGAGACCGCCACCCGTCGAGCGAAAGGCGATCGGCTCATCGCCGCGCTCACGCTCGGCCTCGGCGCGGTGCTCGGTCTCTCGCTCTACGGAGGTCGTGCGCTCGTGGGCCTGCGCACCGAGCGCATTTCGCACGAGCGACTCCTCACGCTCACGCGCGAGCTCGAGGAAAAGCGCGCGCGCGAGCTTGCTCCGCCGCCCGTCGACGTCTCGCACCGCGCCGACGAAGACCTCAAGGCCGACGAGCGGGAAGGACGTGAAGCGCAGCGTGCCCGCGCGCTCGCAGCCTACGAGGGCCGCGCGAAGAGCCCGCAGATGGCCTCGCTGATGGGCGCGCTGATCACGCATGAGCATGACACCGGGGAGGGCGTGTCCGTCTTCTTCGATCACACGTGCGCCAGGTCCTCCGTGTGCAACGACGCCACGCCGGAGCTCTTGCGCCTGGAGCAGCGTGTGTTCCGCGTCTTCACCACCGTCCTGTCGGAGACGATCCCGCGCATCGTCCTCGCGTTCGACATGGTCAAGACGCGACCGTCGCCGGAGCAGGGGAGCCTCGTCATCACGTACGTGATCACGGGCCGCGGCGATACATCGGGCCCGAATGACATCACGATGGTGTTCGACGTGAAGCTGCACGTGACGGGTCAGAAGGAGTCGCCCTCGTTCGTGCTCACGATGCCTCCACCAAAAGCGCCAGTGACCGCGCTGCGCGACCACTCGATTTTTTCGACGCCCACGTCGCCCACTGCCGCGACCTGGGTGTTCGCGCGCGGACTCGACCGCCTCTACGACGAGGTCTACGGGATGTTCTTCGCTGGCGCGCCGCGGGTCCCGGTGAACGGCAGCGTGGACTCGCGCGACGCCGATGAGAAGCTCCGGGCGACGTTCGGTGTCTCCCCCGTCGGGGATCACGAAGCGCGTCACTGAAGCGATGAAATGCTATGATTAACGAGGATGGGCATCGACGATGCGGACAACGTCCTTCGCGCTCTGACGGACGACGGCGGGTTTCGCGTCATCACGCTGGAGACCACCAGCACCGTGCGCGGAGCCATCGAATCGCAGCAGGTGAAGGGCGGTCTCTGCCGCACGTTCGCAGATGTGCTGACCGGGACCATCCTCGTGCGCGAGAGCATGTCGCCCGACCTGCGCGTGCAGGCGTTCCTCCAGAGCGACGATGGCCGCTCGCGCCTCGTCGCCGATTCGCTCCCGGACGGGAACACCCGTGGTCTGGTGCAGCTCGCGAAGGACGCCAATCCCACGGCGGAGATGCCCATCGGCAAGGGCGGCATCCTGCAGGTCGCGCGCACGCTCCACAACGGCGCTCTCCACCAAGGTGTGATCGCCGTGCCGGACAGCGGAAGCATCTCGGCCGCGTTCATGACGTACATGCAGGAGAGCGAGCAGACGGTCACCATGATCTCCGTCGGCAGTCACATGGCCGGCGGCGAGATCGTCGCGGCGGGCGGGTACCTGGTGCAGCTACTGCCAGAGCTCAGGGAAGATCTCCTGGCGATCATGACGGAGCGTCTCAAGGACTTCGAGAACATCGAGCCGCTGCTCGCGCAAGGAAAGGCCAGCGCCGCGTACCTGCTGGAGGAGACGCTCTACGGAATACCGTTCGCCCGCGTGGCCGAGCGGCAGGTCAGGTTCGGCTGCACGTGCAGCCAGACACGCCTTGCAGCCAGCCTCGCGACGCTCCCACGCTCGGACATCGAGTCGATGCTCGCCGACGGCAAGATGCTCGACATCGAATGCGATTTCTGCCGAAAGAAGTACGAGTTCAGCCCCGAGCAGCTCCGCGGCCTCCTCACGTCTAACTAGAGGCGGAGGCAGAGGCTGATGTAGGGAAAGCGGATCCATTTCCGTCCATGATTGGATCCTTTGAGATCCAGGTTTGGGCCGGAAATCGGCGATTGTGGCTGTAACTTACTGACACGTAAGGGGCTCACGTTGTCGTTTGATGTAGGTGCGGGTGGCATCGATTGTGCACCACTATGGGTCACCATGAACCGAACCATCAGCTTCTTCTCCCGCGCCTCGATGATCGCTCTCGCCCTTGCTGTTCCCGCATGCGCGGCGTCCAACGACGACGATGCATCGCAGACGGACGGTGAGGACCTCACGAGCCTTACGGCTCGCGCCCGCACGCTGAAGTTTTCCGGCGTCGTGTTCGCCCGCGCGGGCGCCTCCGACTCCGAGATCGTCTACGCGATCAACAAGCAGACGCAGTCCGCGTTCGGCGCACTCCGCACCGCCACCGTCGGCGTGAACACGCGTGAGCTCAAGGTCACCGACCCCGTCGCCATCGCGAAGACGTTCGTGAAGACCAACGTCGACGTCGTTGACACGAGCAAGCCCAGCGCTGCCGCCACCAAGATGGTCCGCGTCGTCTACACGTACACCGACCAGGCCGTCGTGCCGAAGCCGATGTCCAGCCGCACCGCGCTCCAGACCGCGCTGCTCGGCGGCACCTACCAGTCGCAAGTCGAGCGCGTCACCACCGAGTGCACGGCGAACGACAAGGAAGCGACGGAGTTCGCGGGCTCGCTCTGGTACGTGTTCGACCCTTCCGTCTCCACCTGCAAGCCGGCGATGGCGAAGGAGCAGGCCGCGATCGACTCCGACCGCAGGAAGCTCACCGACCAGGTCAAGCAGGTCACACTCAGCGAAGTGAACCGCCTCTACATCCCCACCACCGCGGCCTTCACGGCGTCTGCCACGAACACCAAGGCGAAGTATCCCGAGTACGACAAGCTCTATTCCGGCAAGGGCGTCGAGTCGGGCAAGCTCGTCATCGGCATGGTCTCCGGCATGATGGCCGACTGGGCCGCCGGTGAGCACCACGACACGATCGACGACGAAGGCTACGACATGTGGTTCGAGGGCGTGCGCAACATCATGGCGGCTCGCCCCGGCCTGAAGCTCGTGAAGAGCGAGCCCGCCGAAGACTTCACCAAGTTCACGGTCGCCGGCAAGACGGTCACCGCGACGGACTTCAACGAGCTCATTCAGTGGGAGCTCGACGGCACGGGCTTCCCCGCTGGTGTCGACTCACACGCCCTCCGCGTTGCCGTCGGCAACAAGATCGCGAAGCACTGGCTCACGTTCGAGGTCCCGACCACGGTGACCGTCAACGGCACTGCCACCCCGCTCACCATCAAGCTCCAGACGTACTTCGGTGCAGAGACCGACTCCACGCCGCACAAGCACGCGATCAAGACGAGCGACATCTTCCTCTACAACGGCCACTCGTACATCGGCTACGGCCCGCTAGACCCGACCAACTTCCAGCCGTCGGACTTCCCGACCACGTACCAGATCCTCGTGATGAACGGCTGTGTATCCTACAACTACTACGAGCATGACTTCTTCGGCCTCAAGGGCGGCACGCAGAACGTCGAGCTCATCACGAACGGACTCGAGAGCTGGGTCAACGAGTCCGGCCCCGCGATGGGTCGCCTCGCCGGCTCGCTCATCGACGGCAAGTTCAACTCGTACCAGAACGTCCTCAAGGCCGCGCAGTTCACCGGCATGGGCTACTCCTGGGGCCAGGACGCGCTCCGCGTCGTCGACGGCGAGCTCGACAACAAGTTCGACCCGAGCAAGACCACCATCACGGTGAAGTGATCTCGATAGCGGCAAACACCCGCCGCTGACATGGATGCGTCGCTCCCGCAAGGTGAGCGGCGCGTTTCCTCTTTGTGGTGCGTGGGGTGAATGGCGTGGCCTCGCGGCGCTACTGATTTGACATGCACCGCCTTCTTGCGAGCGGCCTTCTGGCCTCGCTCGTATTCACTGCTGGCGTCGGCCTTGCCGACGGACCGTCGGGAGCTCTTGCGCAGAAGACCGCAGCGCCCAGCGACGAATCACGCGCGGCCAGGGACGCGCGTGCGGTGGTTTTTATGATGGAAGGCAGCGCCCGCGGCCTCCAGGACCTGCTCAGCAAGACGCGGCGCACGCAGGACGTCCGCGCCACCGCGTGCGTGAGCGACTCGCTCTCGCAGGCGAACGTGCTCACGCGTCGCGCGAAGGACCGCTACGGCCTGCTGCGCGAGGCTGCGCAGCGCGGCGACCAAGCGTCGCAAGCGCACCTGCTCGCCCAGATCCAGGAGGACCGCACGCTCGAGCGCGAGGCCGGCAAGACGGCGTTCGGATGCGTGGGCGTCATGATCGTGCCCCGCGGCAAGGATCTGGTCGTCGTCAAGGTCACGGTGGACAAGGAAATTCCCCCGGAGCAAGCGGCCGAGCACGAGTGAGATTGACCTCGTCGCGGTCCGCGCTCATGCTCCTTCGCCATGCGCTATCTGTTCGAGACCGAAGAGCACGCCCTCCTCAGGAAAAGCATCCGCGGCTTCGCTGACGTGCACATCGCGCCTTTCTCCGCGGAGTGGGAGGAGGCCGAGGAGTTCCCCAAGGAGCTCTATGCGAAGGCCGGTGCCGCAGGTGTCCTGGGCGTCAGCTACCCCGAGCAGTTTGGCGGCGGCGGTGGCGACATCACCCACGCGATCGCGGCCGGCGACGAGATGATCATGCGCGGGCGCTCCGTTGGCGTCACCGTCGGCATAGGCAGTCACGGCATCGCGTTGCCGCCGATCATCAGGCTCGGCACCGACGCACAGCGCGACCGCTTCGTGCGGCCCGTGCTCAAGGGCGAGAAGGTCTCCGCGCTCGCCATCACCGAGCCGTCGGGCGGCAGTGACGTCGCGCGCCTCAAGACGCGTGCACGCAGGGACGGCGACCACTTCGTCGTCACCGGCTCGAAGACGTTCATCACGTCCGGCGTTCGCGCGGACTTCGTCACGACCGCCGTTCGCACTGGCGGTGACGGTCATGGCGGCGTCTCCATCCTTGTCATCGAGAAGGGCACGCCGGGCTTCACCGTCAGTCGCTCCTTGAAGAAGACCGGATGGTGGGCGTCGGACACCGCGGAGCTCTCGTTCGACGAGTGCAGGGTCCCGGTCGGGAATCTCATCGGCGAAGAGAACCAGGGATTTTACGCGGTCATGGTGAACTTCGTGGCGGAGCGCGTGATGCTCGCGAGCCAGTGCGTGGCCATCTCGCAGCTCGCCTACGACGAGGCCGTGGCCTACGCGAAGCAGCGTGAGGCCTTCGGCAAACCCATCATGGGCTACCAGGTGCTGCGTCACAAGCTGGCGGACATGGCGAGCCGCATCGCAGCGGCGCGCGCGCTGGTGTCGGAGCTGGCGACCCGCCACGTCCGCGGCGACGAGGCGTCGGGTCTGGCCGCGATGACAAAGAACGTGGCCACGGACTGCTGCAGCTTCGTCTGCGACGGCGCCGTGCAGATCTTCGGCGGCTACGGCTACATGCGCGAGACGCTCGTGGAGCGACTCTACCGCGACGCGCGCCTCTATCCGATCGGCGGCGGCACGCGAGAGATCATGAACGAGATCATCTGCAAGACCGAGGGTTACTAGATCGTGAACGCGGGAGCGCCGGCGCACATAAGTGCACTCTACATATATCCGGTGAAGTCTTGTGCTGGCGTACGGCTGCAGGCTTCGGAGCTCGGCGCTCTCGGCCTGCTCTACGATCGGCGCTTCATGTTCGTGGACGAAGAGACACGGACGATGGTGACGCAGCGTGAGGAGCCGCGACTTGCGCGCGTGGTCGTGACGGTGAACCCGAGCGCGGAGCGTCTCGTGCTCTCCACGCCGGACGGCACGGCGCACGCGTGGCTCGGCACGGTGGACAAGGACCCGCGTCGCACGGCGCCGACGACAGTGCCGGTCACGGTCTGGGAGGACGTGGTGCCAGCGGAGCTCGAGCGCGGCGCCGCCTCGGACCTCGTGTCGACGTGGCTCGGCCGCAAGGTGATCCTCGTGCGCATGCCGCCCGTGATGAGACGGGTCGTCGATCAGACGTACGCGCGTCCGGACGATCTCGTGTCGTTCGCCGATGGCTTCCCCGTGCTCGTTGCGAACGACGCATCGCTTCGCGATCTCAACGCGCGCCTCTCCGTGCCAGTGGGGATGGAGCGCTTTCGTCCGAACGTCGTGGTGGACGGGCTGCCCGCGTTCGCGGAGGACCAGAACGGGTCGCTCGCGCTGGGCGCCGCGGCGCGCGTGGAGCTCGTGAAGCCGTGCTCGCGGTGCGCGATCGTCTGCGTGGACCCGGCCACGGCGGCGCGGGAAAAGGAGCCCCTCGCCACGCTCGCGACGTACCGGACGCGAGAGCACAAGACGTTCTTCGCGACGAACGCGCTGGTGCGCGCGGCGGGCCCGGTACGCGTGGGGGACCCGGTCGCGTTCACGCCGCTCTCCTGATAAAGTGGCCTCGTGGACAAGCTCGACCCCAGCGCCGTACCTCCGGACGTACGCGATCTGTGCGCGCGCCTTCGCGAGAAGGGGAAGAAGGCGTACGTGGTCGGCGGATGCGTGCGCGACATGATCCGTGGCGCCACCGCCGCCGACTGGGACGTGACCACGGACGCGCAGCCCGAAGAGCTGATGACGATCTTCCCCAGGGCAATTCCCACCGGGATCGCCCACGGCACCGTCACCGTGGTGAAGAACAAGCAGCACTACGAGGTGACCACCTTCCGCGGTGAGTCCGCATACTCGGACGGCCGCCACCCTGACAGCGTCACCTTCGTGAACGACATCGAGCACGATCTCGCGCGTCGTGATTTCACGGTCAACGCGATCGCGCTCGACCCCATCGACGGCCACGTGATCGATCCTTATGGCGGACAGCGAGATCTGGCAGCGAAGGTGATTCGCGCCGTCGGCGTCGCAAAGGAGCGCTTCGACGAGGACGGGCTACGGGTCTTGCGCGCCGCCCGATTCGTGGCGCAGCTCGAATTCTCGCTCGACCCCGAGACGGCGCGCGCGATCCCGGCCTGCATCGACACCTTCAAGAGGGTGAGCATGGAGCGCGTCCGCGACGAGTGGACCAAGACCATGAAGGCGAAGAGCCCTTCGCGCGCCTTCGAGGTCATGCGCGAGGGCGGCATCCTCACTGTGGTGTGCCCGGAGCTCCTGCTCGGTGTGGGCATGGAGCAGAACAAGTACCACTCGTTCGACGTCTGGGGTCACGCCATGGCGTGCGTGGACGCGTGCGGTGGCGATCCGATCCTTCGCATCGCCGCGCTCTTCCACGACGTTGGGAAGCCCGCCACACGCGCGTTCTCGGACAAGACGAACGACTACACGTTCTACGAGCACGAGCGCGTGGGCGCGGAGATCGTCTTTCCGATCTGCACGCGCCTTCGCTTCTCCAACGAAGAGCGCGCGCGCATCCAGGATCTGGTCCGCTACCACCTATTCCACTACTCGGACGATTGGACCGACGCGGCCGTGCGCCGCTGGGTGAAACGCGTCGGCAAGGATCGCATCGAGGACCTCTACCTCCTGAACGAGGCGGACGTGCGCGCGAAAGGAAAGGACGCGTTGTCCGCCCCCGACCTGGCCGCGCTCTCCGCGCTCAAGGTGCACGTCGAGAAGGTGCTCGTCGCGGGCGCGGCTCTCTCCACGCGTGACCTGTGCATCAACGGCAGGGACCTCATCTCGGAGCTGCACGTCAAGCCCGGCCCTGCGCTGGGCGAGCTCCTCGATGCCCTGCTCGAGGTCGTGCTGTCCGACCCCACGCAGAACGAGCGCGCGACGCTGCTGGCGCTCGCGGCTGACCTGCACGCGAAGAAGGCCGGCTCGTCCTAGGCGCCGTGGCGCTGCACGGCGCTGTGTGGCCATGGCCGCACGCCTGGAAATGTTCGCACCGAACGCGGTGCCCTCGTGGTACGGTCGCGGACGTGCGAAAGGGTCATTTTGCCCTGGTTTTCCTCTGTCTGACGGTCGCGCGTTCGGCTGCGGCCCAGGTCGCGGCGCCAGGTGATGCGGCGATCACCGTCAGCGACGTGAAGCTCACGCCAGCAGTCGAGATCCGCACCCGTGGTGAGTATCGTCGCGATTCGCCGGAGCTCGGCGGCATCGACGGAGGCCTCGCCAATGCCGGTCGCGACGTGGGTCGTATCCGCGACGCCTGGGGCATCTTCGAGCGCGCGCGCGTTGGTGTGACCGCGGAGCGCGACGTGCTCGTGGCCAAGTTCACGCTCCAGGACGCTCGTGCCTGGGGCGTTCCGTTTCCTTCGGGCTCGCTCGTGCCTCCGTCCAGCTCGCAGGCAGGCGCGCTCGGCGCGCACGAGGCCTACATCGAGATCCGTGGGAGCGGCGCCAAGGCGTCCTATCTGCGGCTCGGTCGCCAGATGATCACGTGGGGTGATGGCTCGCTCATCGGCGCGGCCGACTGGTCCGCGCGCGGGCGCTCGTTCGATGCAGCGCGCGGCCGCACGTCGCTCGGCGTGTTCGGCGCGGAGGCGTTCGCCGCCATCCTCGAGCCGTCCGCGCCGCTCGGTCCATCCGCGAACGAGTCGGGCGGCCTCACGCACTCGGGCGTCACGCTCTATGGCCTCAAGCTGGACGCGGCGGTCGCGCCCATCTTCAAGCTCGAGGTCTACGGCCTCGCGAAGATCGCCCGCAGCGACGGCAGCGAGCTCGACGGCAGCCGCTTCCAGGCCGCGCGCGCATCGGGTGAGCTCTACGCCGCGGGCCTCCGCGCGTTCGGTGAGTCCTCCGGTTGGTCCTACAGCGCAGAGGGCACGTACGAGGTCGGCACCGCATCCGCGCTCGCGTCATCGGATGTCGCGATCAACGCATACGCGGCGCATGGACGCATTCGCAAGCGCCTCGAGGACACGCCCTGGACGCCCACTCTGGGCCTCGGCTTCGCATATGCCTCTGGCGACGACGGCTCCGGAACCTACAAGCAGTTCGATCCGCTCTTCGCGGACCCGCACCAGTACGGCGTGGGCGACGTGTTCTCGCTCTCGAACCACGTGGAGGGCAGCGCGTACGTCAGCGCCGTGCCCATGACGGACGTCACGCTCGCCGCCGAGTACCGCTACGCGCGCCTCGAGACCGAGAACGGCGAGTGGCTCAACGGCTATCTCGGCCCCATCGGCACCATGACGGCTCGCTCGCCCAGCATCGTGGTCGGTGGCACCAACCTGACCACGCCCAGCCTCGACAAGGAGCTCGGACACGAGATGTCGCTCGTTGCCTCCGCGCGACCGTGGCGCGGGCTCACTGTCTCCGCAGGCTACGATTTCTTCCTCTACGGCGACGGCGCGCGCACGGTGATGGCCGCGTACCACCGTGGCTTCGCGAACGGCAATGGCTACGCGCCGTCCGCCTTCGGGCAGTTCGCCTACCTCTCGGCAACACTCCAGCTGCCCTGAACGCGCGCTTCCGAGCGGCAAAGCGGCGGACCTAGTTCGTCCAGGCGCGGCGGGGGCCCACGTCGGCGTGCACGAACCAGTCGCCCTCCATCGGGTAGACGCCCACCCCGCCGTCCCAGCCCATGGCGCGCAGCTCGCTCTCCACGTCGCGCGGGTTCTGGCCCTTCGAGTCGCCCGCGAGCACGAGGCGGAAGTCCACGGCGTGCCCGAGCGAGTGCTGGCTGTGCGACGCCACGTGGTGGCCCTTCTTGCGCATCATCTCGTTCAGCTTCTTCGAGCGGTAGCCGCTCACGAGCTCGAAGCGGGCGCCAGGATGGCGCGCCGAGAGCGAGCGGAGCAACGCGAGCAGCCGCGGGTCGAGCTCCTCTGCCTGCCCCGTGACCCTGTCGGCCAAAAGGCCCGAGAAGCGCGCGTCTGTTGGGCTGTGGTCGTCGAGGACGACGTGCTCACCGGTGTGGGTCTGCACGAGCGTCGCGGCGACAGCGAGGCCGTGCGCGTCAGACGCCGCGTCCAGCCCAGAGACCACATCCGGGGCCTTTTTCTCGAGCAATCGCTGTCCGTGTGGCAAGGGTGCATCCAATCCGGTCGCCGTGGTCGAAGACATGAGGAGGAGCGCCCCAAGGATGGTCCCGAGCTTGGTCACATGTTCACCAGGGATGTCACCATGGATACCACCACGGATAACCTGGCATCGAAACGCGCGCTTGACCAGCGTCTCGTCTTCGGAAAGCCTGTGGTCGACGTGACTTCTGAGTCAACGAAGATGGGCGGGGCGGAGCCCTCCGATGTGGAGCTGCTTGGCCGCATCCAGGCGGGGGACCATCGCGCGGTCGGCGATCTGTATGATCGCTATGCCTCCATGCTGTTTCCGCTGAGCCTGCGCATCGTTCGCGACCGTGGCGAGGCCGAGGACATCCTCCACGACGCATTCGTCACCGTGTCGGAGCGGGCGGCGCAGTACGTGCCCGAGCGCGGCGCCGTCGTGGCGTGGCTCGTGACCCTGGTCCGAAACCTGTCCATCGACCGCACGCGTCGCCGCGACCGTCGCGGTGCGATCGCGCGTGACGTTCTCGCACACGATCCCGAAGTGAAGGTGAGCTCGCCCGAGGAGCTCACGTCCGACGCCGCGGAGCGCCATTCGATCCGCGCTGCGCTCGCCACGCTTCCGGAGGCGCAGCAGAAGACGCTCCTCCTCGCGTTCTTCGAGGGCAAGAGCTACCCGGAGATCGCCGAGGCAGAGGGCGTCCCGCTCGGCACGATCAAGTCCCGCGCGGCGCGTGCGCTCGCGGCGCTGCGTGGGGCGCTGGAGGCCGCGGGTGTGGATCTGGCGGAGGCGCTCAGCGGTAAGGGCGGAGCCGTCAAAGGAAAGACATGATCGAGGTCGACGAGGGGAGCGTCACGGACCGCAAGACCAAGGGACCTCTGCTGCACTACGCGCAGGCCATACCGAAGGACGCAAAGGCGGTGCTCGCCGTCCTTCACGGCTACGCGGATCACGTCGGTCGCTACATGCATGTCTTCGGCGCGCTGTCGGAGATGGGGATCGGCGCCATCGGCATCGACATGCGCGGTCACGGCAAGGCCGGCGGCGAGCGCGGCTATTGCGACAGCTTCACGGAGTTCTACGACGACACCGCGGAGCTGCACCGACTCGCGAGCGATCGCGCAAAGCAGGCAGGCGGCGTGCCGCTGTTCCTGTTCGGACACAGCTTCGGCGGGCTGCTCGCCGCTCGTACCATCATCGACGATCCGCGCGACTACAAGGCCGTCATCATCGGCTCGCCGCTCCTGGGCCTCGCGCTCGAGGTGCCGGCGATCAAGGTTTTCGCGGGCAAGCTCGCCTCGAAGATCTATCCAAAGCTCGGTCTGCCAAGCGGCCTCCACGGCAAGGACATGACCCACGACACCGCACGCGCAAAGGCCTACGACGAGGACCCGCTCGTCTTCGCAGAGGCACGCGCGCGGTGGTTCACGGAGATGCAGCAATGCGCCCAGGAATGCTTCGACGGCGCGAGCCGCTTCGAGCTCCCGCTCTACATGGCATTCGGCACCGCAGACCCGGTGAACAGCTTCGCCGCGGGCAAGCGCTTCTTCGAGACCGCGGGCAGCAAGGACAAGACGTTCGACGCGCGCGAGGGCAAGCTCCACGAGCTGCACAACGAGACCGACTGGAAGGATCTCGTTGAACGGTACGCGAAGTGGGTCCTCGCGCACGCGTGATGGCGTGAGTGGGGACGCGGTGCTTGCGTGACGACGCGGTGACCGCCCCGAGCGCGCGGCACAAAAGAGAAGCGGCGCAGTGGATCGCCACCGCGCCGCGCCTCATCGAGCAATCGTCGGCCTGGGGGCCGGACTCAGCTCACTTGCAGAGGCCGAGGTTCTTGGCATTCGTGGAGAACGCGGTGCAATGGGTGCCCCCCGTGCAATCCGTGTCGCTTCCGCAAACCTTGATCTCGCCCGTGGCGCAGGTGGCCTCGCACTTGGTTCCGCCGACGTACTTGCCCTTGAGAAGTGCGCCGCTGGGGCAAGTGATGGTGTCGGGGGCGACGGTAACGCTCTTGCCAGCGTCCACGCCGAACGCGCTCGTGAACATGCAGCAAACGTTGCCCGCTGTGGGGCACTGGGATGCGGTGTCGCATTCCCAAGGAATCAGCGTGTACATGGCCGGGGCAGCGGGGCAGACGGCGCTGGTGCCGGTTATGCATTGAGCAGGCGGCTCATTGGGAGCGGTCGCCCCCTGGTAGTCACAGCACGTCTGGCCTGCGCCGCAGTTGCCGAAGAACTTGGCTGACGCGTCGCCAGTGCCTCCCTCTTGGAATGGACAGAAAGCACCCGCGCCTGGCGCATGGAGGGTCGGGAGCTTGCCGCAGTCGACGCCCGCGTCCATGTCCATCATGCCGCCGCTGTCGGTGCCCGGCATGCTGCCGTCGACATCGTTGCCAGTGCTGCCGTCGACGCCGCCGGTGGACGCGTCCTTGTCTCCCGGCAGCGGGGTAGTTCCGTTGTCGGTGCCACACGCGACAGCGAGCGCGCCTGCGCCCATGATTGCAGCGCTTCCCAAAATCAAAGCCAGACGGCGATTGAACATGACCATTCCTCCTGCGGACCTATAAGCCGGCCATTCGCTTAGCATGAGATATGCGCGGCGTCCGTGACGGCCGCTTCAAATACACGTGAAATTCTCGCTCTCGCCGGATAAAAACGGTCAAGAATCGCGGGGTTGGGCGACAGGCCTTCCGTGAGCTTCGTGCGTGGACTTTTTTTTCGCAGGGCCCGAAACGAGCCATCGTTAAAGCGAGCCCAACTTGCGCGCGGCCGAGGTCGGTCAGACCTCATCCACCGAGCGAATGCGGAGGAGGCCTTCGCCATCCTTGACGATGGCCTGACAGGAGAGCCTGAAGGTGGGGGCCTTGCGATCGAGCGCGTCGAGCACGTCGAGCTCTTCATCCGCGGGCGGAAGCAGCTGCCCTTCGCCCTCGAGCACCTGGATGCAGCACGTGCCGCAGCTCGCGCTTCGACACGAGAACGGAATGGGCGCGTTCTTCTCGTCGCACACGTCCGCCAGCGACCCTCCGCCGGGGAGAAGAACGGTGAGAACGGGGCCCTTCTTCGTTTCGAAGACGATCTTCGCCATGGGACGCCTTACTTACGAGAGGTCTTCTTCACGAGCAAGAGGAGGTGCTCGGCGCGCGGCCTTTCTTCGAACACGCGCGCCGTGGGCCCGTGGAAGTGCGGACGCAGCTGCGATGCCCGCGCGGCTGGCGAGAACACGCCGTGCGCCGCCGCGACCTCCGCGACCACGTCGTCCGCGTAGAGCGCCGTGCTGCGCGTGGCGGAGTCCGCCATGAGGAGCACGAGGCGCCCGCCGGGCTTGCCGACACGCGCGCATGCCTCGAGCAGCGCTCCGAGCTCATCGCGATAGCGCGCCTCGGCGTCGCGGGCGTCGAGCGGCGCATAGTCACGACGCGCGCCCAGCTCGCCAGCCGACAGATCACGCGCATCCAGGCCGAGCCACCGCAGACGCAGCTGATGGTGCGCCAGATAGTCGTACGTGCCCGCGTAGGGTGGGGACGTGATGATCGCGTCGATGGAGGCCTCCGCCACGTCCATGAGGCGCGTCGCGTCCCCTTGCACGATGCGCGGGCGCTTTCCATCGTGCGGCAAGAGCGCGGAGAACGCGAGCAGCCGAGCCCCCAGCTCTTTCACCTTCTTCACGAACAGCTTCGTCGTGTAGCCGGCCGCGAGCCGCTTCTCACCCTGCTCGACCGACGTGTCACCGCGCCGCTTGCTGACCTTCGTGAGGAGCGCAGAGAGCGAGAGGTAGAGCGCGGGCAGCACCTCGTCCTCGAGCTTCGGTTGCGTACCCAGCGAGCCGTCCAGGCACGCGCGGATGGAGTCGAGCTCGAGCAGCACGTGCGGCGCGAAGCTCTCCACGTCCTCCGCCGGAAAACGTCGTGATGCACCGGCGCGCGCTTTTCGCCGCGCATCCGCGACGTCCGCGACAGCTCCCGCCGCAGCCACGAAGCGCGCGATCTCTGCCTCCGTCACGGCTGTCGTCTTCAGGCGCGCGAGCCTCACCGCCAGCGGATTGAGGTCCACGCCGAGCGCCATGCGCCCCGCGAGCAGCGCCTCCACGAGCACCGTGCCTGAGCCACAGAACGGATCGAGCACGCGCTCACCCGGCTGCGTGAACGCGGTCACGAGACGCGCGGCCGTGACCGGATGCATGCGCGCGGGGTAGGGATGAAAGCCATGGACGTGAGCGCGCTCGGGCTCGTCGTCGCGAACGCCCGCCGGGGCCACGTCGAATGCGTGCGCGAGCTTGCCGGACAGCGCCGCATCACCGCTGACGTGCGAACGTCCACCCACGTGCGAGAGCGATCGCCGTTTCCTGGGCGCCGCTTCCGCGCGCTCGTTGTCCTCTTCCGTCACGAGGCTCTCACGAAGGGCACGCCATCACGGACGGACGATGGAGGTGCCCGGCGGCGGAGTGAACGTGAAGTGGTTCGGCGGCACGGGCTCGTTCACGCGCGGGTTCTGGAAGTCGAACCGGTTGCGGTTGCCTTGCGCGTCGAGCACCATCACGCGACGCACCTGCGCGGTCTGCTTGTCGACGTAGAAGATCACCTTCTGGTACGCAGCGGTCGCCTGCTTCGGCGCGCCCACGAGGACGAAGCCGCCCGGAAAGTTCATCTGCTCGCCTTCGAACAGCTCGAAGTTGAAGTGCTCGGAGAGCTTGCCGTTGCCCGTGAGGAACGAGAGCGCCGCCGGGTACTGCGACTTGTCGATGCCCTGCTCGTAGAGCTGCTTGTTCGCGGCCTCGTACACGCGGAGCTGCATGCCGTCGGAGATGACCTTGTTGTCCTTCGGGTCGTCGTAGCTCCAGTGCATCTTGCCGGGCTTCGCGAAGATGACCTTGCCGCGCGAGCTCTTCTTCTGGTTGTAGGCCTTGACCCAGAACTCCTGCGTGAAGTCGCAATGGTAAGACGTGGTCTTGTCGTAGAAGCCCTGCACCCTCGTGACCAGCGCGTCCGCGTCCGCTTGCGGCAACGCGTTGAGCTTCACTGCGGGAGCGGCTGCTGCCTGCGCGGGCGCTGCTGCACTACCAGCTGCGGTTCCGTCGGCGCGGCTCTCTCCGGCCTGCGTCAGGACGAACACCGAGAGGAGAAGGGCGGGCCACCGAGCCTGGCGAAGATGAGGTGCGTTCATGGTTTTCTCGAGAAGAACGAGGTGAGAAGGCTTTAGCTTACAAGCATCCGTCGTTTCAACCGTTAGACGGGCCTGGCTGTTCCCCGGTGTAACCCTCGGAGATCGACCGGAAGGGCGGAACTACGGCGGTTTTTGGCGGCTGCTGCTGCGATCGCTCTATTTCGCCCGCAGAAGGCCGAGGTTGCGTGACTCGGGGCCGAGGAGATGGGTGAGGGCGATCGCCAGCGCGTCCGCCGCATCCGGTGGTGGCGGTGCCGTCAGGCCGAGGATGCGTTGCACCATCATCGCGACGGCGCCCTTCTCGGAGCGTCCGTGTCCCGTCACCGTCGCCTTCACCCGTGCGGGCGGGTACTCGAAGATCTGAATGTGGGCGCGCGCGCAGCAGAGGAGCGCGACACCACGCGCGTGACCCAGCTTCGCCGCGGCGGACGCATCCTTCGCGAAGAAGATCGACTCCACGCTAGCGGCGCCGAGCTCGTGTGCGTCTATGACGGTCACCAGCTGCGCCTCGATCAGTACGAGCCGCTCGCCGAGAGAGAGCTCCTCGTCCACAGCGATCACACCATGTGCAATATGCACGTGTTTCGCGCCGCGTCGCTCGATGATGCCGTAGCCGAGCTTGCGCGTACCAGGATCGATCCCGAGGACGCGGAGCGGCTTTGGAGGCGTGAGCGGCGCGCGGAGCACGCCCGACACTACTCCTTGGTGAGCTTGGCGAGCTCTTCGTCGGAGATGTCGAAGTCGGCGTAGACAGTCTGCACGTCGTCGTGATCGTCCAGCGCCTCGACCAGGTTCAGCGCGACCTCTGCGTCGCGACCTGCGATCTGCTTTTTCGTCTTCGGGAAGAACGCAAGCCCGCCCTTGGCCGGGATCTTCGCGGCCTCCAGCGCGTTCAGCACGGGCTGCAGCGTGTCCGGCGTGGATGTGACGTTCCACACGTCGCCACCATCTTCGTAGTCATCAGCGCCCGCACCCACCGCGATCTCCATCAGCTGGTCTTCGTTCGCGGCGTCCTTCGGGATCTGGACGCTGCCCTTCTTGTCGAACGCCCAGCCCGCGGTGCTCGCGCCGCCGAGCAGGCCGTTGTTCTTTTCGAAGATCTTCCGGATCTCAGCGACCGTTCGGTTGCGGTTGTCGGTCATGCCTTCGACCAGGAAGAGCGAGCCGCCGGGGCCGGTGCCCTCGTAGAGGACCTCCTCGTACGCCGCGCCTTCGATCTCACCCGTGCCGCGCTTCACCGCGCGGTTGATGGTGTCGCTCGGCATCGACTGGCTCTTCGCGTCCTTGATGGCGGCGCGGAGGCGTGCGTTGTTGTCCGGGTCTCCGCCGCCCATGCGCGCGGCCACCCCGAGCTCTTTGATGAGCTTCGTGAAGAGCTTGCCGCGCTTCGCGTCGAGCGCACCCTTCTTGTGCTTGATCGTCGCCCACTTTGAATGCCCGCTCATGGCAAGAGCTTTACCAAGCTTCAGTGCTGCCGGCTATCCCCAGTTTCGCGGGAAAATAAGGGCGCGCGGGGGGGTGCTACGGCGTGACGGTGAGCAGCGCCGACGTGCGGAGCGCGGTGCCGGGCGCGGCCGCGGTGATGGTCGTGTCGCCGATCGCGATCGCCGTCGCGAGTCCCGGGAGCGTACCGCCGGAGCTGTCGATCTTGGCGATGGTCGGCTTCGACGAAGACCAGGTGACCTGGCTCGTGAGCAGCTGCATCGTGCCGTCGGAGAAGACGCCCGTGGCGGAGAACTGTGTGATGCCGCCCACGTTGATGGACTCGGGATTGGGGCTCACGCTGAGGGCGATGAGCGTGGGGAGCTCACCGCTGACGAAGACGAGCGTGCTGCCCACGAGGCCCGTGACGGCGTCGGTGGCCGTGATGCTGGTGTTGCCCTGCGCCACCGCGTGGACCGTGCCGCGGCTCTGCTCCAGGTTGCTGACGGCAGCGACGGCCTCGTTCGATGACGACCACAGCACCTTGCTGGTGATGTCGGCCGTGGTCGCGTCGGTGTACGTCCCGACCGCAATGACGGAGTGCGTCTGCCCGCGCACGAGCGAGATGGCAGGCGCGGGGTTCACGTCGATCCGGACGAGCGTGGGGCGCGTGACGGAGAAGGTGCTGGTCGTGAACTCGCCGCTCTCTGGATCGCGCGCGGTGACGAAGACGGTCGTGGACTCCGTCTCGGCGGCGACGAGGCCCGGCTTCAGCTCCGGGCTGACGAGGCGCAGCGCCGCCGCGTTCGAGGACGCCCAGTCCACGAGTCGTGTGACGTTCTCCACGCGTCCGTCCGCATAGTGACGCGTGGCAACGAGCTGGAGACCCTGGCCTGCGACGATCGGTCCGCCATCGGGGACGATCTGGATGGTCGGGGCAGCGGCGGACGCGCACGACAGCACGAGCGCCGCCGCCAGCACCAGCAGCGGAAGGAGCATGCGAACGAGACGACCTCGCCAGATGGTGCTGCAGATCATGCTCACGATCGCCATGAAGCCTCCCAAGGTGTCTTTCCTTCTACATGTTCGCGATGAGGTTGTCCCCGAACTCGCTGCATTTCAGCTCGGTCGCGCCTTCCATCAGCCGAGCGAAGTCGTAGGTGACCTTCTTGGACGCAATGGCGCCGTTCATGCCCTTGATGATCAGGTCCGCCGCTTCGATCCATCCCATGTGGCGCAGCATCATCTCGCCAGAGAGGATGACCGAGCCGGGGTTGACCTTGTCGAGGTCCGCGTACTTCGGCGCCGTGCCGTGCGTGGCCTCGAAGATCGCGTGCCCGGAGACGTAGTTGATGTTGCCGCCTGGCGCGATGCCGATGCCGCCGACCTGCGCGGCGAGCGCGTCGGAGAGGTAGTCGCCGTTGAGGTTCAGCGTCGCGATGACGTCGAACTCCTTCGCGCGCGTGAGCACCTGCTGCAGCGTGATGTCGGCGATGGCGTCCTTGATGAGGACCTTGCCCTTCGCGAGCTCCGCCTTCTGCTCGGCGTTCGCAGCGTCCTCGCCGCTCTTCTCCTTGGTCTTCTCCCACTGTCCCCAGGTGTAGACCTTGTCGCCGAACTCGCGCTCGGCCAGCGCGTAGCCCCACTTCATGAACGCACCTTCGGTGTACTTCATGATGTTGCCCTTGTGGACGAACGTCACGCTCTTGCGCTTCGCGTCCAGCGCGTACTTGATGGCGGCGCGCACGAGGCGGTCGGTGCCTTCCTCGCTCACGGCCTTGATGCCGATGCCCGCGGAGTCCGGGAAGCGGATCTTCTTCGCGTCCTTCGGGAACTCCTTCTGCAGGAACGCGATCACCTTCTTCGCGTCGTCGCTCCGCGCCTCCCACTCGATGCCCGCGTAGATGTCCTCGCAGTTCTCGCGGAAGATCACCATGTCGACGTCCTGCGGCTTCTTCACCGGCGACGGCACGCCCTGGAACCAGCGCACGGGGCGCAGACAGACGTAGAGGTCGAGCATCTGGCGGAGCGCCACGTTGAGCGAGCGGATGCCGCCGCCGATCGGCGTGGTGAGCGGGCCCTTGATGCCGACGAGGTACTTGCGCATGTCCTCGACGGTCGCGTCGGGCAGCCAGTTCTCGAACTTCTTGAACGCCTTCTCGCCGGCGTAGACCTCGTGCCACGCGATCTTCTTCTTGCCGCCGTACGCCTTCTCGACGGACGCGTCGAGCACGCGCACGCTGGCGCGCCAGATGTCGCGACCCGTGCCGTCGCCTTCGATGAAGGGGACGATGGGGTTGTCGGGGACGTTCAGCTTGTTGCCGGCGCCCATGGTGATGGGCGTGCCTTGCGCGGGAGCGGTCATCGATTCCTCCGAAAAAATAGGGGAAGAGTGACGTAGCACCCCCACTCCCATCGACTCAATGGAGAATCGCTCGGGAGAATTTCTTAGGAGACCGCCTAGAGCGAGAGCTCGCCGCCGCAGGGAACGACGATCGCGTGTGACCGATCCTGGGACCCGACCTTCACGCCGTGACGCCCGCAGGCGAGCTCGTAGTCGCCTGAGCCGTTGCCGACCACGGCGCCGTCGACGAAGACGCGATGGCCATCGAACTGCTTGCCGACGTGAAGAACGCCGCGGCTGCTCGGCACGCGCGGGAGCAGGTCCACGGCGAGCACCGGGATGCCCTTCTCCTCCACGGCCGCTCCGAGACTGGCGCTCGCGAGGCTCGGCTTGGGGGCCTTCGCGGGAGCGCCAGCGCTACTGACCGCGCTACTGACTGCGATCGGCAGCTTGTCTTGCGCCGCGCTCGTCGGTGGTGCGCCACGTTCGATCGGAGCGAGCGCAGGCCTTGCGCGGTTGCGCTGGGTCGGTGCGCTCGCGGTGGTACCGGTGCTCGCGCCCTGCTGCAGCATGAGCACCGCCGCGCAGAAGAGCGTCGCTGCGATCAGCACGGCGAACGCCGCGAACGCCACGAGGAGCGCGCGAGATCGACGAGGGGGCGCTGTGGTCCTCTCGGCCGCTGCGCGCTCGGCTTGCTGACGACGCGCGAGGCCCTCCGCGTAGTCGAGGTGCGCGAGGCGCGGGTCGAAAGTGGGCTGCACGGGAACGGCGCCGGACATATCGGGAAGCACGAGCGGCCGAACCGGAGCGTCGAGCAAGAGGTCCCTGGCCGCGTGCGCAGCCTGACCATGCGCCCACGGCGACGGCGCCGCGCTGTCGGCCTTGGTCGTTGGCGGGAACATCGCAGCCCACATCGGAGGCGGCTGCGCGCTCTCGAGGGTGGGCCTTGCGCCGACGCTCTCGATGCTCGCCTCGATCATGCGTGCGAGCGGCACGGGTGCCGACTCGGGAGCGTCCGGCGCCTCGGGAGCCTGCGGCGCCTCCACAAACAGCGGGATCGGCAGCGACGCGGGCTCGGTGACGGGCGCGAGCTCAGGATCTATGGGAGCCGAGAACGGATACGGCTGCGTTCGCGGCACATGCGTCGCGGGGCCGGTCACGGGCGCGCTCATCACGGGCGCGCTCACGAGCGCGGAGATCACGCGCCCGCTCATCACGGGGGTCACGCGCTGGCTGGGTGCGTCGATCACGGACGCTACGGGGATCGCTACGGGGGTCGCTATGAACGTCGATCGTCGTGTGACGGGCGCCTTTTCGGACACCTCCAGATCGAGGATTGGACTCACCGGCGGATGATCACCGTGCGAAATGCGTGCGCCGCCAAGCGCCCCTGCAAGCTGCCGCATCTGCGGAACGGGGGCACGCAGCAGGTCCTCGAACAGATCGGTGTGGTTGCGCGACGGGATGCCCAGGCTCTTCGGGGCGATCATCGTCGGCATCGTGGAAGGCGGCTTGGAGGTCGGCTTCGTGGTGATGGGGGAATGGTCCCGATGGGGCTCATCATTCACGGAGAGCGCGGATAGCGCGCGGGCCGCAGCCGCAGCGAGCGCGGGCGTCTTCGGAGCCTCGCTTGCTGGCAACGTGGGTGTCGACTCGGGGCAGGGCGGCAGCGAGGGAAGCGTCGCGCTCGGCTCGGGCGCCTCCTGTGGCAGCATCTGCAGTGTGGGCGGCTCGCCGGGGATCTCCAGCGTCTCGCCAGGGATCTCCAGCGTCTCCGCCTCGAGGATGTCGTCCGCGGAGAGCTCCTGCGTGGCCGTCGCACCGTGGCGGCTGCCCGAGTGGACCGATTGGACCGGATGCACCGCGCTCGGGGGAGGCCCATCGATCTGTCGCAGCAGCTCCGCGGCGTCGTCTTCGGAGAGCGAGTCACGGCGCGCCGTGCGCGTGGAGTCGGCGGGATCGGTGGCGGTCTGCTCCGCTTCCTCGCCTTCGTGCCCGCCATACGCGAACGCCATGGGCGTCTCTTGCTGTCGCTCCCGGATCACGAGGTCGGTGGGGGCATACCCGCCGAGCGCCCGACCGAGCACGTCGCCCGTGGTGGATCCACCCGTTTCCCGAATCCTTCGGATTCGTTTCGGCTGCGAGCGGGCGCCTGTAAAAGCGTTCGTCACGTGAGCGAGGGTCACTGTGTACGGTTTTGTCGCCCACGCAAGGACACCCGCCCAAATATTCAGGAGAATGGCTGTAAGTGTTTGGAATGGCGCAACAATAAATCGAGCCGTTTCGGGGCCGCTGGCTCATCGCCAGTGGTCGCACGGCACGTGAACAGGTGTAGAGTCTACGCGCTCGCGATCGGGTGGCGGTTTCTCCGTCCAAACCTCCAGTCGCGGCGCTCACAGGAAGAGGAGTCGACGTTGAGAAAGCCGATGGTCTTTGCGGTGGCCCTCTCCTGCGCCATTGTCCCCGCGCTCACGCACGCCCAGCAGCCGACCACGGCGCGCTGGGTGGCCGAGACGCCCGACGCCATGATCGACTCCGCGACGAGGCGAGCGACTGCGCCGTCGGCGAGCATCGACGAGGGGCTCGCATCGATCGCCGAGATCGCACGTCTGGACACGCGGGCCACGTTCGGCCAGGCACGCAAAGCGCTCGCGGAGATCGCCGCGAAATCGCCTGCGCTCGCGTCGGAGGCCGCGCTGATGGGTCGCGCGCTCTCACCGGACGAAGGCGATCCGGCGGGCATCGCTGCGGACATCAACCTCGGCGTGGTGACGAAGCTCGTCGTCATCGGTCCGTTCCGTGACACCGGCGGCGGGCTCGATCGCAAGGACGGACCGGAGACCACCGGTGCGTTCTCGGACATGAAGGCGTCGTACGCGTGGGGCACCGTGGACGTGCGCCCGCGCGCCGTGCCGGAGGCAGCACCGCAGGCGAGCGGGCTCCCGCTGGACCTCTTCATCGCGCCGCGCCGCGAGAGCTGCACGCTGGTGGCCACCAAGCTCACGCTCGCGAAGGACACGACGTTCGTGCTGTCGCTCGCATCGAGCGGGCAGGTCGCGCTCTCGTTCGACGGCGCGCAGGTCGCGAAGGGTGAAGAGGTGCTCAAGTCAGGCCTCTTCGAGCGCCTTGCCACCAAGATCACCGCGAAGAAGGGCGATCACCTCGCCGTTGCGAAGATCTGCTCGGGCGCGCTCGAGGACGACGGTCGCGTGCGCCTCCGCATCACCGACCCCACATCGGGCGGACCCGCCGCGGATGTCCGCACCAGCACAGAGCTCATCGACGCTTCTGGACTCCAGGCGGGCCCTGCCGCGAAGGCGACGTTCAAGGCGGAGGCCATCGCAACGCCGCTCGCTCGCGCGCTCGCCGCGAAGGACCACCCGCTCGCGATCGCAGTGCTGCGCACGCTCGGTGGCGCGGACGATCTCCGAAGCCCCCGCGCGCCCGGCCTCCTCGACAAGGTCGCGCAGGATGCGGCCGTCACACCGGACGCGCTCGCGATGACAGGCTGGATCACTCCCTCCGGCGCGAACCGCAGCGGGTGGCTCGATCGCGCGCGCACGCTCGGCCTCGCGAAGGGCGACGCTGCCGCGGCCACATTCGCGCTCCGTCGTCTCGTCGCGGAACGCACGCAGGGCGGCATGGGCGACTGGGCGCGCGCGTCGTGGATGGCGGGCCGTGGCACGGCCAAGGATTTCGAGGCCACGCTGCTCGACGCCCTCACCGACGAAGCCATTGGCGGCGACGTACCGCGCATCACCGCGCGCACGAAGCTCTTCGCGACGTTCGCGCAGGCGAAGGACAAGGCGCCCACGGCGCTGCTGTTCGAGCTCGCGCGCCTCACCCGCGCCGACGACGCCACCGCGTTCGCAGAGGTGGGCGCAGAGCTCGCGCGCCGCGGCTACGGCGGACTGGACAGCGTCACCGCGCAGAGGAGCAAGGGGCGCGCCGCCGTGCTCGCCGCCGCGAAGCACGCGTTCGATGTCGTCGCCTTCGCCGATCAGGACGAGGCCCTCGCGGTCGTGGATGCGGTCGCCGAGGCAGGCGATCACGAGGCCGCCGCCGCGCTCGCCACGGTGCTGGTGTCGTACGCTCCGAACAGCGACGGCGCATGGTCTCGCTTCGCCGACGAGACGGCCTCTTCGTCCGCGGGACCCGGGTCGCCCTTGGTGCTCCGCGCCCTCATGCGCGCGCGCTCGCTGGCCCCCGGCGAGGCCCGCTACCGCGCTCTCACCAAGATGCGAAGCGAGGAGACGCAGTCGCGCTCCGACTTCCACGCGGACGAGAAGAACCTCGCAGAGAGCGCGGTGATCCTGGCGCGAAGGCAGGGCGTCCCACAGGGCGTCACGCAGGTCGCCGATCGCGAGCTCCACTGGCTGCGCGCCGTCACGCTTCACCCGGATGGTCGAATCTCGCAGCTGCTCCACTACGCGCGCGAGATCGTGATTCCCCCGCGAACGGAGAGCGAGCTCTACGAGGACCTCCCGATGGAGGGCGCTCTTGCCGAGATCTTGCGCGCACGCGTGCACCGCAAATCGGGCGGCGTCGCGACCCCGACCGAGGAGCACAACGAGGGCACGCGTCCGCGCATCCGCTGGCCGGAGCTGTTCGCGGGCGACACCGTGGAGGTCGCCATCCGCGTGTGGACTGGTACCGCCGTCGGCGGCCGCGGCGACGCGCCGTTCTTCTTCCTCGACTATGCAGGCGCGCCCGCAACGCACCCACTCCTCTACAACGAGGTCGTCGTCGACACGCCGAAGGACAAGCCGCTCTATGTGGACGTGATCCACGCGCAGCCCGAAGGCATGACGGTCACCCGCGGCGAGGAGAACGGCCGGGTCACCCAGCGCTACGTCTGGCAGAAGCCCGTGGCGGTGCCCGAGGAGCCGCTGTCGCCCGCGCTCTCCGAAATCGTCCCCGTGATCGTCGGTAGCACCTACAAATCCTGGGCCGACTTCCGCAAGTGGTACGCAGACGCAGTGAAGGGCTTCACGGAGCCGGACGAGCAAGTGAAGCGCATGGCCGCGGAGCTCACGAAGGGCAAGAAGACACGCGACGAGAAGCTGTCGGCGCTCTTCAACTTCGTGGCGGACGACATCCGCTACGTGAACTACGTGAGCGGTGAATGGTGGCTACCAAACCGCCCGCAACAGCTCCTCGCGCGCCGCGAAGGCGACTGCGACGACAAAGCACTCCTCCTCATCACGCTCCTCCGCGCCGTCGGAATCGAGGCCGAAGAGGTGATGGTGCAGACGCGCCTCACGGCGATGCCGTCGATCGTGCTCGCGAAGAACGTGGCCGTGCCGATGTTCGATCACGGCATCGCGTTCCTTCCAGGCCCGAACGGCGGGATGTACCTGGACGCCACCAGTCCGGAGTCGCGGCTTGGACCGCTGCCTTCGATGGATGGCCATGCGGTCGCGCTGAGGATGAACGCCGCCGACGAGATCGTGGAGCTGCCGGGCAGCAGGCCGGAGGATCACGGCTCCGACGTGAAGTGGGCGATCAAGCTCTCTGCCGCGGGCGACGCCGACCTCGAGGGCGACGAGCGCCACACCGGCGACGGCGCATTCTATCTGCGCACCTACCTGACGCAGGCGGACGCGCGCGTGCAGTACGTCGAGAACAACCTGCTCGGCCTGTGGTTCCCCACCGTGGAGCTCGACAAGAAGGTCGACTTCGAGCCGAACCTCGCGGGCGGCGCCGCGCGCGTTCGCTACAAGGCCCGCTCGCAAGGCTACGCACGCAAGGAGAAGGACGAGCTCGTGGTCACGCTCTCGCCGAGCCAGACGCTGTCTTCGCAGCTCGCGCCGTTGCTGAAGCGGACGTTGCCCGTGGAGCTGCCGCCGTACCTCGCGCCCAGCCATCAAGACAAGACGCTCTCCATCTCTGCGCCCGCCGGCTACAAGGTCGGTTCGTTGCCGGATGGAGGCATTGTCGATGGCGGAGACCTCGGCCGCGCGAGCCTCACCGTCACGGCGGACGGGAAGGGGAAGGTGTCGGTGAAGCGCAGCGTCGTGTTCGGCGTGCACCGCATCCCCACGGACAGATACCCGGCGTTCCGGAAGTTCGTCACTGACGTCGACGCCCTCATGCACAAGACGGTGCGGTTCGTACCGGAGAACGAGAAATGAAGAAGCTCTCACTCTGCCTCGGCGCAGTCATCCTCGCCGCGTGCGGCGGTCCTCCTGGCGCGGTCGCTCCGAAGGCCACCGGCAATGCCACCGCGCAGAACGCGGCGCTCGTGTCCGCCATGGAGCTCGAGGTGCACGGCGATCAAGAGGCGGCCGCGCGCGCCTATGTGGACGTGCTCGTGGCCTCGTCGTCCTCATCGGATGCGCTCGCTGTGGCGCGCGCTGTCGCCGCGTCGGACGCGCTCGTTTCGCGGTCACCCATTCCCGGCATCCATGGTGCGCTCGTGGATCGCACGGCGACCCAACCTCGCGCGACGCTCGAGTCCGCGTACGCGGGCGCCGCCGGGCCGTTCGGCAAGGGAATCATCGCACGCACGCTCACGCGGATCGCGGAGAACGCGGGTGATCCTGCCGCCGCGGAGACGTGGCGTGCGCGCAGTGGCTGCGTCCGCAGCGCTGCCATGTTCGGCCCGGTGTCGTGGTCCAGCGTGCTCGCCACGGGCGAGGCGGACCCCCTCGCGGAGCCCGGCACCTCCATGCCCACAGAGGCGCGGTCGGAGGCCGCCATGCTCCGCGTCGTAAAACGTGTAGATTACACGGATCGCGGCTGCTTCATCGACGCGGCCGCCGTGTCCGACGAGGGCGGCGTGCGCGAGATCCTCGTGGACGTGGACGTGCCGCGCGCCGGCACTGTCGGCGTCGTGCTGCACTCGCTGTCCAACGCGGTCCTCCGGGCGCAGGGCCGCATGATCGTCACGCGAGGCTACGACGAGGGCGGGGAGCTCGTGAGCACCTACGGCTCCTTCAGCGCCACGGCGGGGACCGTGAGGCTCGCGGTGCGCGTCGGGCTCGAGTCCCGCGGGCAAGGCGTGGAGGTCGACGTGTTCGGCGCGGACGGCGCTCCGCTCCCGACGCACGCGCCGGTTCCTGGCAGCGTTGCCACATCGAAGGTATCGGACGAGGCAGAGATCGCCGCCGCACTCAGCACCCCCGCGGACACGCTCGTCGCGTCTGCGTTCGCGCTGGCGAGCGGTCGTGGCCGTCGCGTCGAGCGCCTGCTCACCGAGAAGCCGCTCAAGGGCAAGGAGGCGCCGCTCGCGAACGTGCTGCTCGCGCGCGCCCTCACGTCCGCGACCGATCTGCCGCCAGTAGAGCGCGCGGAGCGTCAGCGCGCGGTCGTGGAGGCGGTGCTCACGCAATGGCCGGACGCGTGGGAGCAGATCGCACTGCACGCAGCTCTCGCCGCGCAGCGAAAGGGCGCGGGGGAGGCCAAGCTCGAGGCTCTCGCGGATCTCGACGCGCACAAGGGCAAGGCAACGCCGTCCGGCGCGCCGCTGCTCGCGCTCTTCGAGGCCATGCTCGCGGCCGAGGCGCGCATCTACGACCGCACGAACGTGGCGCTCACTCGCGCGCAGGCGCCGCTCGGCAAGACGGGCATCTTCGCGGAGGCCACCGCCCGGGTCGTGCCGCGCACGCCGCGTGAGTCAATCGATGTATTCTGCAACAGTCCGTACAAGGCCGATTACGCCTGCTACCACACGCTGACAGCGAACGCGGAATGGGACCGCGCGCGGGCGGAGCTCGCACGTTTGCGCGCGCTTCTCGGTGCTCCGAAGGGGCTCATGGGTGCAGAGGCCACGCTGGCGATCGGCCGTGGAGATCGCGAGCTCGCGAAGCGAATCTCGAAGGACGCGCTTCCGGGCGAGCGCACCATTGCGCTCTCGCTGCTCGCGGGAGACGCGGGCGGCTCGCCGCTCGACCTTGCGCGCACCGCGCCGGACTCTCCGCGCGCGCTGCTCTGGGCGGAGTCCTGGACGAACGCGAGCCCGCTTGCGGCATTCGCGGGCCGCGCGGAGGCTGCGTTCGCGAAGTCGAAGACGGACAAGGGCGGTGATGCCGCCACGACCATCCTTGATCGCGAGGAGCGCTACGAGCTCACCGACGCAGGCGTCCTCCACTACGTGGTCTTCGACGTGCGCAAGGTGTCGGGGACTGCGGACGTGGAGTCCAATGCGCAGGCGGGCGCCCCGGCGCTCTTCGGTCGGGACGCGTCGCGCGTCCTTCGCCGTCGCATCCTCAAGAAGGATGGGCGCGTGCTCACGCCCGAGCAGACGCCGCACGCGCAGCAGCAGCACGCCGATCTCGCGCAGCTCGAGACGGGCGACGCGGTGGAGGCGATCTACGAGGGCATCGCGCTCCCGGGAGACAACGGCGCGATCGCGTTCGACTCGCCGGATTTGCTGCCCGCACGCACCGCGGTGCGGTCGGCCACGGTCACCGTGACGCTCCCCAAGAGCCTCCGCGATCGTCTGATCGCTCACCCCATGCTCGGCGCCGTGAAGGAGACGGCGTCCGGCGCGAACGTGGAGCTCAGGTACGCGCTCACGGATGCGCCGGTGCGTCGCCTTGAGGACGGGGTACCGCGGATGGATCGCTCCGTTGGCGTCGTGTTCTCGTCCGCGTCGTGGGGCGGCCTCGCGCGCGCAATCGGTGAGACCGAGCGTTCCCTCGAGGGCGCCTCCACGGAGCTCGCCGCACTGGCGGCGCTGCTCGCCGCGGACAAGACGGATCGCGAGAAGATCGATCACGTGGTGACCCTCACCGGACAGCGCCTGAAGCAAGGGCTGCCGGGCGCGTTCGCGGACTTCGAGGGGCAGCGCCCGTCGGGTGGACAAAGCGTGCAGCTGCGCACGTTCCTGGCGTCCCACGAGGGGAGCCGCACCTTCATGGCGAAGAAGGTGCTCGCTGCGGTGAACGTTCCGTCGGAGATCGTGGTCGCGGAGAGCGAGCCATTCTCCGCGAACCCGCAGATGGTGCCGCATGTGGGCCGGTTCTCGCATCCGCTGCTCCTCGTTCATTCGCAGGCGGCTCCGGCCGCGCCGGGCACATCCCCCGCGGGCGGCGAGAAGCGCGACGACGTCTGGCTCGACCTGGACGTTCCTGGCCCGCCGCTTCCAGCGGGTCGCGTCTCGCCCGAGCTCCGCGGCAAGAGCGCGCTCTTCGCCGATGGGCAGGTGAAGGCGCTTCCGGCGCAGCTCGGCGAGAGCGAGCCCGACGAGATCGATCTGCGGCTCGTTCTGGACAAGAACGGCGACGCCAAGGGCGACCTCACCATTCTCCTTCGCGGGCGGACCGCGCAGGACATCGCCGAGGCCTTCGAGCTGGTCGTGGGTGACGAGCGTGAACGCGTTCTTCGCGGCGTGGTGCTCGGCTGGGTCCCGTACGCGAGCGTGGACACCGTGAGCCTCTCCTCGAGCGAGGGCAGCTCGCAGGTCGCCGTGCGCGCGAGCCTCACCGTTCCCGGCTACGCGCAGGCCGAGGGACGCACGTCGCGGCCCGACAAGACCGGCGACAAGGCGGAAGATCGCGGGCACGTGCTGCCCGGGCTCGACCCCGTGCACTACGTCTACCCGCGGCCATACACCACGACGCTCAGCTCCACCTACGCCACGCAGGCAGGGCGGAAGAGCGCGTTTGCGATCAACCGCGCGTTGCTCGTCCATGTTCATCGCCGCGTGGAGCTACCCGACGGCGCGAAGACCATTCGCGTACCGGGTCCGTTCGACGCGAAGCGACCCAACCTGAAGGCTTCACGCGCCGTCACCGTGCAGAAGTCCGTCATCGAGGAGGACTTCAAGCTGAGCGTGCCATCCGGCACCGTCAGCGCGGCCGACTACGCGGACTTCGTCACCCAGCTCCACAACGCCGACGACGCGTTCCTCACGAGCATCCGTGTGAAGCTGACGAAGTGAGCGCGGCGGAAGCTCGCTTGCTCACTTCACCTTCAGGGTGAGCTCCACCTGACCAAGCGCGTCCCGCACGAGCTTCGTCAGGCGCGCCTCCGACTCGGGCGGCGTCGTGCTCACGCGACGGACCTGCTCGGAGACCTGCAAGAGCAGCCCCCGCAGATCTGCGATCTGCTCTTCCACCTGGGCCAGCCGCGCCATCACGCGCGCCTCGGACTCCCGAACGATCTTCGACATTGCCTCTGCCTCCGCCGTCTCCTCGCGCAGATCTTCGACCCTCACCTTGGGCGGCGTGACCGTGGCCTTGTCGCCGTCCTTCCGCTGGACCATGCGGATGTCCGAGCCCTCCTTCGGGGGGTCGACCAGGCCTGTCGGCTGAAGGGTGGGCTGTAGTGCCGGCTGCGCAAGCGCTGCAGAGTTGAGCCCCGCAGCGTGACCGCCGACGAGCGGCAGGCCGATCGCCTCTTCGGGCACCGCCTCTCTCGAACCGCCTGGGCTCAGCGGCGTGAGCAACGGGCGGTCGTGCCGCTCTGCGCGCGGTGCGGGCGTGAAATTGGGCGTGCTGTCGGTATGAGGAAGTGTCAGCAGTGCAGCGGGCATCAGCCGTTGCGTCGCGTGCTCCGCCGGTCCCGTCCCCTTCCTTGCGCTGCTCGCGGCAGCGGTGTCGCCACCCTTCTCGATCACACGTGGCTGGGAGATCGGGTCGACGCGCGGTTCGGATCTTGGCTCGGATCTCGGCTTCGAAGGCGACGGGTCGGACCCGCGCTTCTCTGGGCGGGGTGAGTCGTGGCTGCGATGAGAGCTGGACGCCGCGAACTCCTCGGCCGCGACGGGTCCAGGCGTGTGCTTCACCCGCCGTGGAAGTAGACCACACGCGCCGAACGCCTCTGGCAGCGCCGTCGACTCGATGCGCGAGATCTCCGGGGCGCTGAGCGGCTCTCCACCACCGGTGCGTGTCACGTCGCTGAGCGTCCGGACCGCCCGACGCGTGATGTCGAGGAGCGTCGCCCCGACACCTGCCGCTCCCTTTGCCACCGCCTCCACGATCGGGAAGCCACCCATGCCGAGGCGGGCGCGCAGATCGTCGCCATGCATCGCGTGCGGAAGATCGCGCTTGTTCAGCTGGATGACGAGGGGCACGCGATCACGGGAGAGCCCGAGCGCTTGAAGGTGCTCTGACAGCTCCGCCCATGCGGTGCGGTTCTCGCCTAGCTTGTCCGGCCCCGAGTCGAGGATGAACACGATGCCGTCGGCATCTCGCAGCAGACGCCGCTTGGTGCTGTCCTGCGTCGGCTTGCCAGGCACGGCATACACCTGCAGTCGAACGTCGTACGCGGCGCCGTGACCCGCGCGAATCGGCGTCCAGTCGAACATGAGGGTACGGTCGCCGTCGTGGTCCAGGGAGATGAGCTCCGTGGGACGAGCCTCCGTCGAAGTCCGCGCGCGCAGACTCTCCAGGTTCGTGGTCTTGCCCACGCCAGCTGCGCCGAAGTAAACAATCTTCAGCGAGACGATGCGGGCTGAGTCGCTGACCTTACCCATAAATGTTGATGACCACCGTTCCCCCGAGGAGTGTGACGCCCAAGAAGTCCCCGAGGTAACGATGCGAGTTCCGTGACAAGGGAGGGATCACTGGGCTGACCACATATTTTGGCTCAAAAAGCCAAACGGTCCAGGCCGAGCTTGTTCGGACAGTCGAACGCCTGTTCGGCCAATCGAACAACTTCTCGGACACCGCTGTTTCTAGGCCCCGCCGGGCCGGTGCCCATGTGGTAGCGTGCGCCGTTTCGAACATGCGCTGGAGGCGAGAGAAGTGAAGATCCACGAGTATCAGGCCAAGGTCATCTTCGCGAAGTACGGCGTGCCCATCCCGAAGGGGTACCCCGCGTTCACCGTGGAAGAGGCGGAGGCAGCGGCCACCAAGCTCGTCGCGGAGACCAAGAGCCCGGTCGTCGTCGTGAAGGCGCAGATCCACGCCGGCGGTCGCGGCAAGGGCGGCGGCGTGAAGGTCGCCAAGGGCGGCGCGGCGGAGGCGAAGGAGCTCGCGAGCAAGATCCTCGGCATGCAGCTCGTCACACACCAGACGGGGCCCGAGGGGCAGAAGGTCCGCCGGCTCTACATCGAGCAAGGGCTGGCGATGGAGCGGGAGCTGTATCTGGGCGCGGTCGTCGATCGCGACCGCCGCCGGATCGCGTTCATGGTCTCGCCCGAGGGCGGCATGGACATCGAAGAGGTGGCCGCAAACCGCCCCGAGAAGATCATGACGGTTCACGTCGACCCCACCGTGGGTCTGTCGCCGTACCAGTCGCGCAAGCTGGCCTTCTTCCTCGGCCTCGAGAAGCATGGCAAGGAGACCGTCGCCAAGTTCACCAAGCTGATGGCCGCCTTCTACGAGCTCATCGTGAAGGAAGACTGCTCGCTCTGCGAGATCAACCCGCTCGTCGTGCTGAAGGACGGCGACGTGGTCGCGCTCGACGGCAAAGTGAACACGGACGACAACGCAGAGTTCCGTCACAAGGAGTGGGACACGCTGCGCGACACGGACGAGGAAGATCCGGTCGAGCTCGAGGCAAAGCAGACGGGCCTCAACTACGTGTCTCTCGACGGCAACGTCGGCTGCCTCGTCAACGGCGCTGGCCTCGCGATGGCCACGATGGACATCATCAAGCACGCTGGCGAGAAGCACGGCGTCGCGCCCGCGAACTTCCTCGACGTCGGCGGCGGCGCGACGCAGGAGCAGGTCACGAAGGCGTTCAAGATGATCCTGTCCTCACCCAAGGTGAAGGCGATCTTCGTCAACATCTTCGGCGGCATCATGAAGTGCGACGTCATCGCCAACGGCGTCGTCGCGGCGGCGAAGGAGCTGGGCCTCACGGTGCCGCTCGTCGTGCGCCTGGAAGGAACCAACGTGGAGCTGGGTCGCAAGATCCTGAACGAGAGCGGGCTCGCGATCCAGGCAGCCACCACCATGGTGGATGGCGCTGACAAGATCGTGAAGGCCGTCGTCGGAGGCGCAAAATGAGCATTCTGGTCGGAAAGAACACCAAGGTCCTCGTCCAGGGGATCACGGGCGGCGCGGGCTCGTTCCACGCCAAGCAGATGATGGAGTACGGCACGCAAGTCGTCGCCGGCGTGACTCCCACGCGCGGCGGCGAGAAGTTCGAAGGCAAGGTCCCCGTGTTCGACACGGTGGAGCAGGCCGTGAAGAACACCGGCGCCGACACGAGCGTGATCTTCGTGCCGCCCCCTGGTGCGGCCGACGCGATCCTCGAGGCGATCGACGCGGGCGTCGCGCTGGTCGTCTGCATCACGGAGGGCATCCCCGTGATGGACATGATCAAGGTGCGCCGCGTCCTCGAGACCACGCCGACCGTGCGCCTCATCGGACCGAACTGCCCTGGCATCATCACGCCGGGCGCCTGCAAGATCGGCATCATGCCGGGCCACATCCACAAGGTCGGCAACATCGGCGTCGTGTCGCGCTCCGGCACGCTCACGTACGAGGCCGTCGGTCAGCTCACTGCGCTCGGCATCGGCCAGTCCACGTGTGTCGGCATTGGCGGTGACCCGGTCGCGGGCCTGGACTTCGTGGACGTGCTCACGCTGTTCAACAACGATCCGGACACGCACGGCGTGATCATGATCGGCGAGATCGGTGGCGGCGCGGAAGAGCGCGGCGCGGACTACATCAAGGCGAACATGAAGAAGCCAGTCGCCGCGTTCATCGCGGGCGCCACGGCACCGCCGGGCAAGCGCATGGGCCACGCCGGCGCCATCATCGCTGCGGCAAGGGCACCGCGGCCGAGAAGGTCAAGGCGCTGGAGGCAGCAGGCGTGAAGGTCGCGCCCACGCCTTCGGACATGGCGAGCACGCTGAAGACCATGATGTAGTCGCCTTGCCAAGGCGTCCCGAATTCGCTCTACTTGCCAGATGCAGCCCCGAAAAAAGAAGGCTTCCGCGTTCGTTCCACGGATCGTGGTGACAGGAATCGTCCTCGGCGTGGTGCCGGCATGCGCGCTTCAGGCCTGCACGGCGGGCACCGCCACTCGAGCCGACCAGGTGAAGGACGCAGCGTCCGAAGGCTCGGACCAGGACGTGCAATTCATCGCACTGGCTCAGCAAGGCTTCGACTCGGGGAGCGACGAGGACGTTCAGTTCATCGCGCTCGCGCAGCAAGGATTCGACGCTGGGCTGGATGGGTCCGACAGCGGCGATGGCTGACAAGGCGGGCTTCGTCGTCACCACGCGCAGCTTCTCTGGGTCACCACTATCCAAGCACCACGAGCGCCTGCTCGACGATGGCGGAACGCGGAAGATCTCGCCCATTCCGTGGGCCTCTTTCGACCGCAGCAAGCACCACCCCGAGGCCTTGCGCCTCGCCGCGCTCGCCAACAAGGCGCTCGCCACCGGGGAGTACGGCGCGGTCACCGTGTTCTCGCGCATCACGGCATCCATGGCGCTCCACTCCATTCCATGGGACTTCATCTCCGCCGCCTCGCGCGTGGCCACCGACGAGCTCCGTCACGCCGACTACGCCGCCCACTTCGCCGAGGTCTGCGCGGGCCGCCCCGTCACGCTCAAGCTGCCGCACTACGCGGTCGACAGCACGCCCCTCACGCTCCCGGAGCTCGATCGCATCGTCCTCGAGCTCGCCGCGATAGGTGAGGCCTTTGCGTGCGGGCTCATAGCGGCTTGCCTGGAGCGCGCGGAAGATCCCGTCGCGCGCGCGTTCTTCGGCAACCTCTTGCGCGACGAGGTTCATCACGCGCGGCTCGGGTTTCACTATCTCGCGTGGCGCGCTCCGCAGTGGTCGCAGAAGGAGCGTCAGGCGCTCGCCGACGCCGCCGGCAAGATCGTCATGGAGGTGGAGCCCCGCTTCTGTCGCGGCAGGAACGCTTCACCAGCGGCGCGGCGCTCGGCCAACGCGCTCGGTGTGCTCGACTCCCGCGCTCAGATCGACGCGACGAGCAGCATCACGCTCGAGCAGATCGTCCCCGCGCTGGATCAGCTGGGCCTTGGCGCATCGCACGCGTGGCGCGTCCGAAGACGCGTGGCGTGAGGCGAGCCGCCGTTCCCGACACGGGTTTTCACTCCCTGAAGAGGCCCGTTCCGCCGCGAACGGCGCTTGCGTTGCAAAAGCATCTGCAGGCGCTTCTACGCTGGCAAGCGGACCTGCGCCGCTGGCCGCTCCCCGCGCCGCGGCAGGCATTCCCGGACGCGACGCCCTTCGTGTCCTTGCACTCGGCGCGCGGGACGCTGGGCTGCATGGGCTCGCACGAAGGGGAGCCCCGCGAACGCGTGGCGCGCGCGTTCTTGCTCGCGCTACACGACGCGCGCTTTCCGATGGTAACGCCTGCCGAGCGCGGAGAGCTCACCTGCGAGCTCTCCTACGCACACTCGCCGGTCCGCGTGGGGCTCCTCGATTTCGCCGCACGCTACGAGGCAGGCAAGCATGGTGTGTGTGCTGTGCATGCATCTGGAAAGCGCGCAGTGCTGTTCCCGAGCGTCGCCTACGACGGCGTCCGCAGCGCTGCGCACATGCTGGAAGCGCTCGCACGGAAGGGTGGCGCGGAGCTCTTGCCCACGAGCGCGCTCTACCTCTTTGGCGCGTCGCATGTAGTGGTGCGCTCGCGTCGCGACGTCGTCCCCCCTGACGACGACGACACAAGAGACATGGCGGCCGCGTGGCTCGCCGGGTCGATCATGGACGACGGCGCCGTGGTGTTCTCCGTGGACGCGCGCACGGCCGTGGGCACGTTGTCCGGCGCGTCGCAGCACGCGCGAGCGGCCGTCGTGGTGAAGGCGCTCCTTCGTCATGGCACCTTCGTCGAAGCGGCGCTCCGGGCTCGAGCTCGCCTCACGCGCGACATCCGCGAAGGTCTGCGCGGGAAGGCCGTGGCAGGGTTTCCTTCAGCGCCGCCCGAGGTGGCCGGGATGCTGGCGCTCGCTTGCTGGTCCGGCGCGCCGCTGGAACGAGAGCTCCTGGCCGCGGCCAAAACGGAGTCCCTCGCGGGCGTGCCATGGTACGCGGCGCAGGTGGTCTTGGCCCTGCGTGAGAGCGCACCAAGCGTGCTGTGGGAAGCGTGCGTGGCCGATCTCGCGAAGACCCCGTGGGCGCCGTGGACGGCCATGGCCGCGCACGCGCTGGAACAATATGCAATATACAATCAATGCGCCACGACGCTCGCGAAGGGACTGCGGGACTCCGCGCCCTACCAGGGTGCCTTTGCGCCGACGGCGGGGGCGGTCCCGGAGGTGGCGCTCACCGCGATCGCGGTCGAGGCGCTGGCGTTGCGCCCTCGGCACCCGTCGTTCAGGGCCGCGCGAGACCGTGGGCGCGCATTCTTGCGGCGCACCCAGCTCACGTCCGCTCAGACCCCCGCGTGCGTGGACCCGCGCACCGCGCGCGGCGCATTCCCGATCACGCCGAGCCTGATGATGCTTCGCGCCGACGTGACAGCGCACGCGCTTCTGGCGCTCCTCTGAGGACCTGTGGCTAGAGCGGCTGGACCTCTGTCGTCTCCAGGCTTGCTTCCATGTCCGAGAGGACGCGCGTTGCGGCGTTGTGGCCTGCGGCTCCGATGATCCCGCCCGCGGGGTGACAGCCGGCTCCGCACGCGTAGAGCCCGCCGATGGGCGTGCGGTACGGCGCACGGTCCGAGAAGCCGATGCTGTTGTCCACATGCTGGATGTGGCCGCGCGAGAGGCCGAAGAGTGTCTCGAGCTTCTTCGGGTGCAGCGCGCTCACATCGATGATCTGCGCGGCGAGGCCCGGCGCATGGCGCTCGCACGTGGCGAGCACGCGCGTCGTGAAGGCCTCTTCGCTCGCGGCCCACGTGGACCCTTCGAGATCGTACGGAACTCCATGCACCATCACGGACGCGGTGAGGACGTCCTCGCCGGTGCCGTCGGGCAGGAGCGACGTGGTCCACTCGATCGGCGGCGCCTCCGGGAGCTCGCCTGCCTTCATCTGCGTGCGCGCTTTGCGGAGGGCCGTCATCGCGTCCTTGTCGCCGCCCGGCAGGAGCGACAGCGTGGCGGAGCCCGCGCTGACGTCAGCACCGGAGAGGCACGTCCACGCCGGCACCCCCGACAGCGCGACGTTGAGCTTCGGCGTTGCGCCGTCCATCGCGAGCGCATCGATGCGTTTGTTGTATTCTGCAGGCAATTTTTCGGCGCCCACGAGCGCTCGTGTGCGGAACGGGTCTGCGCCGGACACCACCGTGGTGGCCGCGAGCTCGCTTCCGTCGGTCAGGAGGACGCCGCTCACGCTGTTGCCGGCGACCAGTATCTGCGCCACCGCCTTTCCCGTCTGGATGACGACGCCGGCCTTCTCCGCCGCTGCGACCAGGACCCTGGTGAAGGCGCCGATGCCGCCCTTGATGTCGACGAACGAGCCTTCGCCACCGGACATGCGGCCCATGTGCTGGACGAGGAACGTCATGCCGCTGCCGGGCGCGTCGTAGTCGAGCGGGCTGCCCCAGACGCCGTCGGTCGAAAACATGCCGAGCAGGAGCTCGCTCTGGAAGCCGAAGCGACCGAGGTAGCTCGTGACGCTGCCGCGACACAGCTCGATGAACGCCTTCCGGTTCGGGCCGCGCACACGCCGCTCCGCCGTGCTCTCGATCGTGTCCGGCTCGAGCAGCCACGACACGGCCACGTCCGCGCGGATCTCGCCGAGCTCGCGCGTCATCGCCTGCCACGCCTTCGCGTCCGCGGCGGAGAATGTCTTCTCGATCTGTGCGCGCGTCCGCTCTTTGTCGGGCCCGAAGGCCACGTGCTTGCCGGACTCCGTCGTGGCGAGGACGCGCTGGCAGTCGCGTGGGGTCGTCTCGAGGGTCACGCCAAGGCGCGTGAGCAGCTCCGGTGGCACCAGGCCGACAAGATAGGCGCCCGTCTGCGCGGACACCTTGGGTGCCTTCGCAAACGGAAACTCGGTGCGGGCGGCTCCGCCGGGGACTGCCTTGTCCTCGAGGACACAGACACTGAGTCCGCTCCGGGCCAGGAGAATGGCCGCCGCGAGTCCGTTGTGACCAGCGCCGATCACGATCACGTCCATCGCATCCATGGTTCCAAACCTAACATGCTCTGGCGGAGCCACGCGCCCGAAACCATTTGCCATCGCTTCACTTCTCACCTAAAGGAGCGCCCAAATTCAGCCCGATTTTCCTGGGAGTTAGACATGGCCATCGAACGCACGCTCTGCATCATCAAACCGGACGCCGTGGAGAAGCGAAAGGCGGGGGCCATCCTCGCGCTGCTCGAAGAGAACGGCTTCCAGGTGCTTGCGCTCCAGCGTTCCCACCTCACGAAGCACGTGGCCGAGGGCTTCTACGCCGTCCACAAGGCGCGTCCGTTCTTCGGCGAGCTCGTGACGTTCATGACGCGCTCGCCGGTGGTCATCGCCGTGCTCGAGCGCGAGGACGCTGTCGCAAAATACCGCGGCGTGATGGGCGCCACGGACCCCGCGAAGGCGGACGCTGGTACCATCCGCAAGCTCCACGGCGCGAACGTCGGCGAGAACGCGGTGCACGGCTCGGACTCGCTGGAGAACGCGAAGAACGAGATCGCGTACTTCTTCCCTGCGTCCGTCGTCGCCCCGTCGGCCTGATCTCGCGTCATGCCAGAACCTTCCATCAGACGGCCCTCGAACAACGAAGGCTCGCGGCACGCTCCTCTCAGGGACGTGCTCGCGGGCCTCTACAATTTGGAGACGCTACTGCGGAGCCCGCGGGCCGCGAACGCGATCATCCTCGGCGTGTTGCCCGAGCTGGATCGCGGCGTGCGCACCTTGCTCGCGGCGTTCGGCGACCTGGGCGAGGATCCGGCCAGCATCGCGCTCTCGGAGTATGCCAGGGCACGCGTGGATGCGATCTGCGCAGCCATCGCCGAGGTGCCGCTCACGTTGCAGCCACGCGCGCGGCTGACGTTGCTCTCCAAGGTGATTGCCGTGCGACCCGAGCTCGTGCTCGCCGTGGACCTGTTGCACATCCTCGAGCTGTCGCGCGCGCCGGAGGCAACGGATCTCGACCTGGGCGAGGCGTGCCGCGTCGCGTTCGCGCGCGAGCCTCGGCTCGCGGAGCCGCCGCCCGAGATCGTGCAGGTGGACAACGCGTCCGGCAGTATTATGTATGATGCACGTATCCTGACGTTTCTGCTTCGCACGGCGTCCGCCGCGTGCAGGCGCACCGCAGTCCAGGCCGTGAGCGCGACGGAAGAAGCGGACGGAGTCGCAGTGTTTTCGTTCACGGGCAGCGGCGCCGAGCTCCCGTCAGGCCCCGATGGGCCGAAGACGCCGAGCGACTCGATCTTCCGCAGCGTTCTTGGCCGCTTCGGTGGTGAGCTCGTTAGAGGCGCGCCGTGCCGCCTGCGCCTTCCGGCGATGAACTGAATGTAGTAGCGGGTTCTACCATGACGACCAGTGACGAGGCCCTTGTCACCGCCGCGTGGGATGACCGCGCGCTCCTCGCTTCTTCGGAGCCGCACCGGGACGCCGTGCTGAGGACGCTCGCAGGCCTGGACGCCGGGAAGCTGCGCGTCGCGTCTCCGCCGGAGGATGCGTCGGTTCGCGAAGCCGATCTGAATCCGGCCGCGCCCACGCCGTACGTGGTCCACGCGTGGGTGAAGAAGGCCATCCTGCTCTACTTCGCCATCCGCAAGATGGAGGTGATGGATGTCGGCCCGTACCAGTTCCACGACAAGATCCCCCTCAAGAAGGAGCTCGAGGCCCACGGCGTGCGCGTGGTCCCGGGCGCGGTCGTGCGATACGGCTCGTTCGTGTCGAAAGGCGCGATCGTGATGCCGGGCTTCGTGAACATCGGAGCGCGCGTGGGCGAGGGCTCGATGGTCGACACGTGGGCCACGGTCGGCTCGTGCGCGCAGGTCGGCCGCGACGTTCATCTTGCTGGCGGCGTCGGTATCGGCGGAGTGCTCGAGCCACCGGCGGCGCGCCCCGTCGTGATCGAGGACGGCGTGTTCGTCGGCTCGCGCGTCGTCATCGTCGAGGGCGTGCATGTCGGGAAGGAGGCGGTCATCGGCGCAGGCGTGGTGCTCACGCAGAGCACGGCCATCGTGGACGTCACGGGCGCGGAGCCGGTCCTTCACCATGGCTTCGTTCCGGAGCGCAGCGTAGTCATTCCCGGCGTCCGTCAGAAGACGTTCCCCGCGGGCGAGTACGGTGTTCCGTGCGCGCTCATCATCGGGCGCCGCAGCGAGAAGACGGACAAGAAGGTGAGCCTGAACGACGCGCTTCGCGACTTCGGAGTTCCGGTATGAGCGCGGCGAACGCGGAGCAGAAGAAGCTGCTCGACGACACGCTGCTCTGGCTCTGCGCGACCGACTCACCCATCGGCGAGGAGAAGGCGCTCTGCGACGCCGTGGAGAAGCGCCTCGCGGAGGGGCCGAAGAAGCTCGCCGCGCGGCGCTACGGCAACTCGATCGTGGTGCCGTTCATCCGGAAGGGCGGGGGACGCAAGCACATCGGCCTCGTCGGTCACCTCGACACCGTGCGCACGGAGAATGGGCCCGCGCGCGTCGACGGAGATCGTCTCTACGGCGCCGGGTCGTCGGACATGAAGAGCGGGCTCGCCGTGATGCTCGCGCTTGCAGAGACCGTGGACGAGCTCCCGTGTGACGTCACGCTGGTGTTCTACGCGCGCGAGGAGGGGCCGTTCGCAGAGAACGAGCTCGGCCCGGTGCTGGAAGAGGACACGGACCTCGCGACGCTCGACCTCGCTGTCTGCATGGAGCCGTCCGACAACAAGCTGCATCTGGGGTGCAACGGCTCGCTGCACGCGGAGCTCACGTTCGTGGGCCGCACTGCGCACAGCGCGCGTCCGTGGGAGGGCGAGAACGCGGTGATGAAGGCGGCGACGTTCCTCGCTGACGTGGCCGCGCGCGAGCCGGAGCCGGTCGCGATCTCTGGCGTCACGTATCGCTCCGTGTTCACCATCACCCAGGCGAAGGACGGCGGCCGGGGCCGCAACGTGGTCCCGGATCGCTTTCTGCTCAACCTCAATCACCGGTTCGCGCCCACGTTCACCATCGAGCAAGCGAAGGCACGCGTCGTCGCGCTCGTGGCCGGCCGCGCGGACATCCGGTTCATCGACGAGAGCCCCGCGGCGATGCCCTACCGCGATCATCCGCTGGTCCACGCGCTCGTTGCTGCCGGCGTGCGGGACGTCGCGCCCAAGCAAGCGTGGACTGACGTGGCGCGGTTCGCGGCGCGCGGGATCGCTGCCGTGAACTTCGGCCCCGGTGAGAACGCGCAGGCACATCAGAAGAACGAGTCGACGTCACTCGCGCTCGTGCACGAGGGCTTCGAGATCGTGCGTCGCTGGCTCGCCGAGATCAGGTGAATCCGTGGTAATTTTGCCCTCGCCGGAGGTCTCGCCGATGTCGTCTCGCGTTTCGATGCTCGCTCTGCTCGTGCCGCTCCTCGGGCTTCTTTCGTGCGGCCTCAAGAAGGGCGGCGCGGGGGATGCGTCCGCGGACGCCGACACCAGCGCGGCGGATGCAGCGCCCGCCACGGTCGCGGCCGCCAACGCCGCGGACCTCACGCACCCCGCGGACGAAGCGAAGATCGATCCGCCGGAGGACGCGGCGATCACGGGGTGGTCCGCGACCGCGAAGGCCGCGCCCGGCACCGGGACCACGGTGGCGACGCTCGCGAAGGGGACCCTCGTCTCGAAGATCGCCACGCACGACAAGTACGTCCTCATCATGTTCGACGCACCGAAGGACCCGTCGAAGAAGGTCGCCGGTTGGGTGACCACCGATGCGTTCGCGGCGCAGCCGGTGGTTGCGCGCAGGGACGGCGGCGCGACGGCCTCCGATGCCGGCGCGAAGGACGCAGGCATCATGGCGTTCGTCGTCGACGCGGGCGCAGCGGTCGCTCCATCAGGCAGCGTCGAGGTCGCGCCTACCGGCGGCGTGTGCCCCGCAGACTTCTCGCTCGGCCGCGACACCCAGTGCCACAAGAACTGCGGGGCCGGACCTGCCGTGTGCAGGCTCGCGCGCTGCTCGTCGAACTGTGGGACCAGCGGGCCCGTCTGCGTGACGCCACTCTCCGCGTGCGCGCACTGACCGAGCAAGAACGTGGCGAAGAGCTCCTCCCAGTACGTCTGTCAGTCCTGCGGTGCCACGTTCGCGCGGTGGGTGGGGCGCTGCATGTCTTGCAACGCCTGGAACACGATCGTGGAAGAGGCGAAGCCAAAGTCGGGCGCCGCCCACAAGGGACCAGCCTCTCGCGCAAGCGCCGCGCTCCCCGTGTCCGAGGTGCCGGTCGATCATGCCGCGCGCATCAAGACCGGCATCGGTGAGCTCGATCGCGTGCTCGGCGGCGGCGCGGTGCTCGGCGGGGTGACGCTGCTCGGCGGCGACCCTGGCGTCGGAAAGTCCACGTTGCTCATGCAGGCGCTGTCTGGTCTGGCGGAGAGCGGCCTGCGCACGCTCTACGTGTCCGGCGAGGAGAGCGCGGCCCAGACGGCGGCGCGCGCGCGTCGCCTCGGCGCGACGTCACCCGAGCTGCTCGTACTGGCCGAGAACGATCTGGACGCGATCATGGACGCCATCACCACCGTGCGTCCCGCGGCGATCGTGATCGACAGCGTGCAGACGGTGCGCGTGCCCGACCTCGAGAGCGCGGCCGGCTCGGTGTCCCAGCTGCGCGAGGTGGCCACGCGCATCACCGAGCGCGCGAAGCGCGACAAGCTGGCGGCGTTCCTGGTGGGTCACGTGACGAAGGACGGAAGCCTTGCGGGGCCAAAGGTGCTCGAGCATCTCGTGGACACGGTGCTCTCGTTCGAAGGCGAGCGTGGGCACGCGTTCCGCGCCGTGCGCGTGTCGAAGAACCGCTTCGGCAGCGCCACCGAGGTCGGCGTGTTCGAGATGGACGGCTCTGGCATGCGCGAGGTAAAGAGCCCGAGCGCCCTGTTCCTCGCCGAGCGACCGAAGGACGCGCCCGGCAGCGCGGTCTGCGCGACCAGCGAGGGTCAGCGGTCGATGCTCGTCGAGGTACAGGCGCTGGTCTCCGTGTCCGGCGGTGGACCAGGCCGCCGCGTCTCCAACGGCGTGGACTCCCAGCGGCTCAGCATGCTCCTGGCGGTGCTCGAGAAAAAGTGTAATCTACACCTATCCTCGTGTGACGTTTTCGTGAACGTCGCCGGCGGTGTTCGGGTCGAGGAGACCGCGGTGGATCTCGCGATCGCGCTCGCTGTCGCGTCGAGCTTCACCGATCGCGCGATCCCGAGCGACGTGGTGACGTTCGGCGAGATCGGCCTGGCGGGAGAGGTGCGGAGCGTTCCCCGCGCTGCGGCTCGGCTTGCGGAGGCCCGCGCCATGGGGTTCACGCGCGCCATCGTCCCGGAGAGCCACGCGGACGCCGCAAACTCTGCGGTGGTCGGTGTGCGCAACCTCCGGGACGCCCTGATAGCTGCGAAGCTCGAGACTCTTTCGTCGCGAGCTGGAACGAGGTAAACTCGAGGCCATGACCAACTCGTCCTTGCTGAACGTCCTCGCTCTGGGTGCCATCACCACGGCCCTCGCTGTCGGTTGCGGTGGATCTGGAGCCGAAGGTGGCGACGCGAAGACCGCCTCCAGCGAAGGCGGCAGCCACCCGCTCCTCAACAACCCCGGCCCCGATTTCGCCGTTGATACCGTCAACAGCAAAGGGAAGGCCTCCCCGACCGCCAACAAAGGCAAGGTCCTCATCGTCGACTTCTGGGCGACGTGGTGCGAGCCCTGCAAGAAGTCCTTCCCGAAGCTCCAGGAGCTCTACACGAAGTACAAGGGCCAGCTCGAGATCCTCGCCATCAGCGAGGACGACGAGAACAACGGCCTCAAGGACTTCGGCGACGCGCACGGCAGCGTGAAGTTCCCGCTCATGTGGGATGACGGCAAGAAGATCGCCGCCAAGTGGCAGCCGAAGAGCATGCCGGCCACGTTCATCGTCGACAAGTCTGGTGTCGTGAAGTTCGTTCACCTCGGCTACCACGACGGCGAAGAGAACGAGATCGAGAAGGAACTGAAGTCACTGTTCTGATCGGGCCGTCTTCAGATCTCCGGAAGACGAAGAAAAGAGAGCGATCGGGCACACGGCTCGGTCGCTCTTTTCTTTTTCGGCGCCGCCGTGATCCGCGCAAGCGTGGTCGTCGTCCATGTCCTCACGTGTGCGCATCCGATGGTGCTGTAGTTGTTGAATATACTTTCAAATTATCCCTTCTCCGTGACCGCTGTTCAGGTCAAGATGAAGGGAACGGGTGGATCTTTTTCCCTCCGTCCCTTCTCCACTGAACTTCGCGCTCGGGCGTCCCGTAGCTCACTACAGCTCGTCTTGGTCGCGTGACGGCGCTCCCTCCGGGGCGTCGAAGGAAGGTGCAGTCGTGATCGCTGGTTCTCGCCGCTGGATATCTGCTGGACGTCTCCTCCTCGGTGTTGTCGTGGGCGCGATGCTCGTGACGCAGACGGAGTCGCTTTGTCCGGCGCAGGACATCCAGTCCGCGATGGGCGACATCGAAGGCTCCGCCGATTTTCGTCTCCGCGTGAGCGCCGCGCTTCTCCTTGGTCGCTCGAAGCCCGCGGGTGCGCGCCAGAAGCTCGAACGCGCGCTCTCCGACGCGCATCCCGCCGTGCGCCTCGCGGCCGCTGCTGGCCTCTCCGCGCTTGGTGATGCCGCGGCCATCCCGTCCCTCGAGCGGCACGCTCGCGACGAGCAGATGGTCGGCGTGAAGGCCAAGATGCAGGAGAGCATCACGCATCTCCGTGCAGGCACCCCAGGCGCCGGCGCCGCCGTTGTCCCCGTCCGTGCGATCGGCCACGCGAAGTACGTCCTCGAGCTCGGCGTCATGCGCAACACCACCGGCTCCCAGAACGATCAGTTCTCCGGCGTGATGGCGCAGACCGCGAAGAAGCAGCTGGAGCAGAAGGGCGCGCTCGTCCTCGACGTCACCGACACCGCCCTCAAGGACGAAGCGACGAAGAAGCACATTCCGGTCTACCGCCTCGAAGGCCAGCTCTCTCGCCTCACCCAGCAACAGCAGCCCGACGGCTCACTCACCGTGCACGCACGCGTCGAGTTCTCGGTCGTGAAGGTGCCGCAGCACACGCTGCAGGGCACGCTCTCCGGCGCCGCCTCGACGCAGGGCAGCGGCTCCGCGCTCGGCAACGAGTCCACGATGCACAACTTGCGCGAGCAGGTCATCGGTGGCGCGGTCGAGAGCGCGATGCAGAACGCCGACCACGGGCTTCTCGCAAGCATTCACTGACCAGTCCCTGTGTATAGTGGCGCCGTGATCGGCGACGCTGCACGAGGCCCACGCGTCCTCTTCGTCTCCAAGGCTGTCGTGCCTCCATGGAACGACGGCTCGAAGAACCTCGTGCGCGACGTGGCCACCAACCTGGCTCACGCACGCGCGACCGTGATGACCACTCCGGACGCGGAAAGCCTCGCTCCCGGCGTCACGAACGATCACGTGTATCATACAACTAGCCGCTTCTCGCCGGCGCTCGCCGAGAACGCGCGCGTGCTCGCGCGGTTGCTCCAGAAGGACACGCACGACGCATGGGCCTTCGTCTTCGCGCCCAACCCGAAGACGTCGTTCGTGGCACGCGGCGCGATCGTCGCTGCTCGCGCCCGTGGCTTCCGCGGCAAGGTCGTTCAGATCGTCGCGTCGAGCCCGCTCTCTTTCCGCGGCGTGTCGCGCCTCCTCTTCGGCGACGTGGTGGTCGCGCTCTCGGAGTTCTCGCGCGGACGCCTGTTCGGCGCGGGAGTGACCCGTGACGTGCGCGTGATCCCTCCGTGCGCGCGGCCGCTGCGCGTGCCCAGCCTGGAAGAGCTTCGTGAGGTCCGGACCCGCTACGACCTGGGTGATGGCCCCATCGTCCTCTACCCGGGCGACTACGAGGTCTCCACTGGCGCACAGACCATGGCCATGGCCGCGCGCGAGATCAAGGCCGCGCACCCGGGCGCGCATGTCCTGTTCGCCTGCCGCGAGAAGACGCAGCGGAGCGCCGAGGCACGCGCCGCGATCGAGTCCGAGCTCGCCCTCGCGGGGCTCGCGGACGTGACGCGCCATACGGGCAACGTCCCAGACATGGCACCGCTGCTGCACGCGGCCGACGTTGTCGCGTTCCCGGTGGACGATCTCTACGGCAAGGTCGACATCCCGCTGGTGCTGCTGGAGGCCATGGCCGCGCGCAAGCCGATCATCGTGTGCCGCGGCGGTCCGCTGGGCATGCTGAGCCACGCGCCCGCGATAGAGCCGGAGGACGCGTCGGCGCTCGCGGACGAGATCGGCAAGGTGCTCACCGACGCAAGGCTCGCCGCGCACATCGGGCAGGCCGGAGAAAACTTGTATCATGCACGCTTTTCACCCAGGGTCGTCGCGACGGCGTACGACGCGCTCTTCGCGGAGATCTGCGGCTAGCAGTTCGGTGTCCGATGAGCCGCGACGGGGATGTGACCCACGGCTCTGTGGCCGAGTGACGCGCGGGCGACTTCGGGCTAAGAGATTCGTCGCCCGTCATGAGCACGCATAAAGCCTCCGAAGTCCGCGCATCGTTCCTCGATTTCTTCAAGAGCAAGGGTCACACCGTGTGCCCGTCGGCGTCGGTCATCCCCGAGAACGACCCCACGCTCATGTTCGCGAACGCCGGCATGGTGCCGTTCAAGGACGTCTTCACCGGCAAGGACACGCGCCCGTTCACGCGCGCCGCCTCCAGCCAGAAATGCATCCGCATCTCGGGCAAGCACAACGACCTCGAGAACGTCGGCGTCACCGCGCGGCACCACACGTTCTTCGAGATGCTCGGCAACTTCAGCTTCGGCGACTACTTCAAGGAAGAGGCCATCGCGTACGCGTGGGAGCTCATCTCTTCCGTGTGGGGCATCGACAAGAGCCGCCTCGTGATCACGGTATTCGGTGGCGCGGACGGTGTTCCTCCCGACGACGAGGCACGGGCCCTCTGGCGCAAGGTCACCGGCTTCGACGACCGCCGAATCATCGGCATCCCTGACATCCCCGGCGACAACTTCTGGCAGATGGGGGACACGGGCCCGTGCGGCCCATGCACTGAGCTCCACTACTTCACGGGACCAATCGACCCGAACGGCGAGGCGCCCGTGCACACGTTCGGGCAGGAGCCCACGCCGGACGGGATCGGCTGGATGGAGATCTGGAACCTGGTCTTCATGCAGTTCGAGCGCTCGAAGAAGGGAGACGAGTTCCTGCTCGCGCCGCTGCCGAAGCCCTGCGTGGACACGGGCGCTGGCCTCGAGCGCGTCACCTCCGTGCTGCAAGGCAAGACGTCGAACTACGAGATCGATCTGCTGCGGGAGCTGGTGGACAAGTCGTCGCAGATCTCGGGCAAGCCGTACCGTGGCTCGCAGGCGGACGACGACGTCTCCATGCGCGTCATCGCCGACCACGCACGGACCACCGCGTTCCTCATCTCGGAGGGCGTGTTCCCCGACAAGGGCGACCGCCCCTACGTGCTCCGCCGCGTCATGCGCCGCGCGATCCGCCACGGTCACCGCCTGGGAATTCAGAGGCCGTTCTTCCACGAGGTCGCGCTCGACGTGGTGCGCCTGATGGGTGCAGAGTACCCGGACCTCGTCACGTACAAGGACACGATCGCCAGCATCGCCGAGCAGGAGGAGGTCCGCTTCCGCGAGACCATCGAGCGCGGGCTCAAGCTCCTGGACGAGGAGATCGAGACGATGCGCGGGAGAGGGCAGACCACGATCGACGGTCGCACCGCGTTCAAGCTGCATGACACGTTCGGTTTCCCGCTCGACCTCACCGAGGTGATCGCGAAGGAGCGCGATCTCTCCGTCGACATCCTTGCCTACAAGGAGGCGATGGAGGAGCAGAAGGAGCGGAGTGAAGGCAGCAAGCTGAACGACGCGAAGGGGATAGGCGCCGCGCTGTACGAGGTCTCCCAGAAGCACCCCGAGGGCACGCGCTTCACCGGCTACGAGCGCGAGAGCGGGGAAGGGAAGGTCATCGCCCTCCTCAAGGACGGCGCGAACGTCACCTCCGCGGGCGCGGGTGAGCTCGTCTCCATCGTCACGGACCAGTCGCCTTTTTACGGCGAATCCGGCGGTCAGGTCGGCGACGTGGGCAGTCTCAAGACGGCCGCAGGCCTCACTGCGACGGTGCGCGACACGCAAAAGCCGACAGGCGGCATCTTGGTGCATATTGCACATATCGACACGGGCCTGGTCGCGGTCGGTGACACCGTCACGCTCGACGTGGACCACGCTCGCCGGACCGCCACGCGTCGGAATCACTCCGCGACGCACCTGCTCCACTACGCGCTGAAGAAGGTGCTGGGAGAGACGGCCACGCAGAAGGGCTCGCTCGTGGGGCCGGATCGGCTTCGATTCGACTTCTCCCACGGCAAGGGCGTCACGCCGGAGGAGCTCGCGAAGATCGAGGACCTCGTGAACGAGAAGATCCTGTCGGACGCGCCGGTGATCACCGACGTGCTCGCGATCGAGGAGGCCAAGCGGCGCGGCGCCATCGCGATGTTCGGGGAGAAGTATGGCGCCACCGTTCGCGTGCTCACGATGACGCGCGACTCCGTCGAGTTCTGCGGCGGCACGCACGCGCGCTCCCTCGGCGAGCTCGGCCTCTTCAAGATCCTGTCCGAAGGCGGCGTCGCGGCGGGTGTGCGTCGCATCGAGGGCGCGACCGGCTGGAACGCAGTCGCCTACGTCCGCGACCTCGAGCACACCGTGCGCGCGGCCGCGAGGCTCGTGAAGGCCGGTCCAGCGGACCTCGAGGAGAAGCTCGGCAAGCTGGTCGAGCGTGAGCGCGCGCTGGAGAAGGAGCTCGCCGACGCGAAGCGCAAGGCCATGCTCGGTGGCGGAGCAGCCGGCGCGACGGGTGGCGGTAACCTGGTGGACGACCTGTGCAGCCAGGCGCGCGACCTTCCGAACCACGCAGGCGCGAAGATGCTGTCGATCAAGGTCGACGTTGCGGATGTGCCGATGCTCCGAGAGCTGGCCGAGAAGGTCCGCGACAAGCTGGGCGAGGCGATCGTCCTCCTCGGCTCCAGGAGCGCGGACAAGGCGCAGCTGGTGCTGTGCGTATCGAAGGGGCTCACCGGCACCCACAAGGCGGGCGACCTCATAAGGCCGATCGCGGGGGAGCTTGGCGGGTCGGGGGGTGGCCGTCCGGACATGGCTCAGGCGGGCGGAACCCACGTGGAGAAGCTCGAAGAGGCGCTTTCGTCCTTGTATGCGCGCCTCGAGAAGGCCGCTTCGTAAAGGCTTGCGTCCACGCGGCAAATCGTCGACGCTTAGTCAGCCTCAAAAAGGGCCCTAGTTCTGATGACGGAGACGCAACGCAGCGCTCCCCCGCCAATCGCGCATGGGAGCATCATCAATGATCGCTATGAGATCCGCCAAAGCCTCGGCAAAGGTGGCATGGGCGAGGTGTTTCTTGCGTACGACCGTGCAACCCAGGAGCCCGTTGCTCTGAAGATCGTCCGGGAAGAGTCCCGGATGCCAGGCGACGACGAAGCACTGCGTCAGGAGCTCTTGCACGCGCGGTCGGTCTCCAACCCGAACGTCTGTCGCGTTCACGACCTCGCGCCCTCCGCCTACGGCCCGATCCTCGTGATGGAGCACATCACCGGGCAGACGCTCCACACGCACATCCGCCGCAAGAAAGCGCAGGGCGGGTACACTTCGGATGAGTTCCGTCGCATCGCTTCGGACATTTGCTCGGGTGTCGCCGCCATCCACGCGCAGGGTCTGGTTCACGGCGATCTCAAGCCCGGCAACGTCATGGTCACCACGAATCCGGACGGTACGTTCGGCAAGGCCATCGTCCTCGACTTCGGGTTCGCGAAGGAGCGCGCCCGCGCCAGCGCACGTCGCCCCGGAGCTCCCCCTGACGGCGGGACGCCCAACTACATGGCACCAGAGCGCATCCGTTCCGGCGGCGCGTCGCAAGAAGACGATCTCTACGCGCTCGGCCTCACGCTCTGGGAGATGTGGACCTGCCGCGTCCCGGACCCCGGTTACAAGCCGCGCGCCAAGACCATGCGCCAGCAGATCATGTTCGACGTGCCCGCAGGGCTCTCCGTCGACGAGATCAAGCAGGTGTTCCGCTGCCTCTCCGACGACGCGACCTCACGCGTGCCGGCGCGCCACCTCCGCTTCTTCAATCCCGCCGCGCTCACCACGAACCCGGTGCAGGTGCCGCGTGAACGCCTGGATCCAGGGCCGCCTCCAGGTCGGAGTGCAAGCGCTGCGTTCCAGGCAGGGCAACAGTCGCTTCTTTCCACGTTCGCCACCAACGCGCCGGAGTTCGTGGGTGAGCTCATCGCGCTCGACCAGCCCACACTCACGATCGGTCGCCGCTCCGACGCAGACATCGTGGTGCCCGAGGCCACCGTCAGCGGCACGCATGCGTCGCTCAAGTGGGCCGCTGGCTCATGGACGATCGACGATCAAGCCTCCACCAACGGCACCTACGTGGAGCACACGTACGAGCGGAAGAAGAACGTCAGCCTCATGCACGGCGGCGAGGTGCAGTTCGGTGAGCTGCGCCTCAAGCTCGTGAGCTTCGGCAAGGACACGCCGGGTCACAAGCGCGCGCGCGCATATCTAGGTCGTCGCGACGGACTCACCGGTCTGCTCACGCGCGAGCAGCTGCTTCGTGCAGTGGATGACGAGGCCCAGTTCTCCGAGTGGGTGGAGCAGCCGCTCACGGTCGCCCGCTACGAGCTACGCGGCCCGAACCGCCTGGTCTCCGACAGACCCACCATCCTCGAGATGCTCGCGTTCCGTCGCGCCGCGACGCGCGTGATCGAGCTCACTGACATGCTGCTTCTCTCGCTCCTCGCGGTCACCGCCGGGCGCAGCGGTCCGCTTCGCTTTGCCGTCACGATGGTCGGGCCCGCGCAGCAAGAGGCGCGCAACCTGGTCGAGCAGATCGTCGGACAGGTGCAGGGCATGCTGCCGGAGGGGCTCGACCTCGTCGCCTCCATCGCGCGCTTCGAGACGGGTATGAACGTCCGCACCCTCGTGGATCCCTGAGCGGCAGGTTCGCGAACGAGCCGCCGGACATGCTTGGCGCCGACCTTCAGATCTCCCCGCGCTTGCCCGTGTCGAAGCCGCCCGATGCGCTGAGCGACGTGCCGCCCCCGCTCTCGCGCACGCCGTTCTACGTGGCGGGCGGATTGCTCGTGTTGCTCGTGCTCGTGCCGGTGGTGCTCATCAATCGCGGACGCACGGTCGGTGAGCCAATCCCAGCTGGCTCTGACCCGGGCTCCGACACGCGCGTGCTCTTGCCCGACTCCACCCGTGACGAGGACGCAGGACCGCCCGTGCCGCGCATCTCCGAGGTCGCGATCCAGAGCTGCGGCGACCCAGGCGTGAAGAAGCCCGCGGACAGCTGCGATCATCCGCCTGCGCTCGACGAAGCCCTGCGCGCGGCTGCGAAGGAGAGCATCTCGTGCATGCCGAAGGGAGCCAGCGGAGGCTCGCTGCCCGTCATCGTGGAGCTGAGTCTCGTGAAGAAGAAGCCAGGGGCCGCCGTGACCCTCGGGAAGGACGGCAGGAGCGTCAAGGAGCCAAAGGTGGCGCTGAAGTGCGCGCAGAAGCTCAAGGAGCGCATCGAGGGCACGAGCGTCGATCTCGGGAGGCACGACCACGCCCGCTACAAGCTCGCGTTCGTGGTCGAATACCCCCCGATCCCGGAATAGAGGGCCGCCGGCGGTCACCGGGCTCGCGCGAGTCGTTGATGTCACGCGCGCGGGGTACTAGAAGTCCCCGTAGATGATCGAGAAACAACGGCGCCGGCTCATGGTCGTCAACGACGAAGACATGGGTGCACGTGACGGGTGGGACGACCACTTCCGTGACGAGTGCGGAGTGTTCGGCGTCTACGGTCACGGTGAGGCCTCGAACATCGCCTATCTCGGGCTCCACGCCCTCCAGCACCGCGGGCAGGAGTCCGCGGGCATCGTCACCACCGATGGCGAGCAGCTCTACGCGTTCCGCGCGATGGGCCTGGTGCAGGACGCGTTCGCGCAGGAGCACCTCGCGAAGCTCCCCGGTCGCGTCGCCATCGGTCACGTGCGTTACTCGACCGCGGGTGGCTCGCACCTGCGCAACGCACAGCCGTTTGCGGTCGACTACGCGCGCGGCTCCGTCGCGGTGTGCCACAACGGAAATCTCACCAACGCGGAGGCGGTGCGCGCAGAGCTGGAAGAGGCGGGCTCCATCTTCTCCTCCACGTCGGACACGGAGGTGCTCGTGCACCTGGTGGCGCGCTCCAAGGAGATCGCGATCGAGGACCGCGTGATCGAGGCCCTGAAGAAGGTCGAAGGCGCCTACTCGCTCCTCTTCCTCACGGAGGACACGCTGATCGCCGTGCGCGATCCGCGCGGGATTCGTCCGCTCTCGATGGGCATTCTTCCTGGCAGTCGTGACGCGCACGTGTTTGCCAGTGAGCCGGTCGCGTTCGACCTCATCGGCGCAGAGTTCGTGCGCGACGTGGAGCCGGGCGAGATGATCGTGATCGATCACAGCGGTGTTCGCTCGCGGCGCCTGGTCGAGAAGCCCCAGATGCCCGAGCCGAAGGCGTGCGTCTTCGAATACGTGTACTTTGCACGTCCTGACTCCCGCATCGACGGCCGCAGCGTGTACGAGGTCCGCAAGGAGCTCGGTCGCGTGCTCGCACGAGAGCAGCCGTGCGAGGCAGACGTGGTCATTCCCGTTCCGGACTCGGGCGTGCCGTCGGCCATTGGCTATGCGAGCACGCTGGGCCTTCCGTTCGAGATGGGCCTCATCCGCTCGCACTACGTGGGGCGCACGTTCATCGAGCCGCAGCAGAGCATCCGCCACTTCGGCGTGCGCCTGAAGCTCAACACCGTGGGGGACCTGCTCCATGGCAAGCGCGTGGTCATCGTCGACGACTCGATCGTCCGCGGCACCACCTCACGCAAGATCGTGAAGATGGTGCGTGACGCCGGCGCGCGTGAGGTGCACCTGCGCATCTCGAGTCCGCCCGTGGAGTGGCCTTGCTACTACGGCATCGACACGCCCACGCGTCGTGAGCTCATCGCGAGCAGCCACTCGCCCGAAGAGATCGGCCGCTACGTGACGGCGGACTCGCTCGGCTACGTCAGTATCGAGGGCATGGTCTCCGCGGTGAAGAAGCCCGAGAGCACACTCTGCCACGCCTGCTTCTCCGGAAAATATCCGATTCCGTTCGAGGAGACCAAGCTGCGCCGCCCGAACCGCATCGTCGGGATCTGATCCCGTATCCGACCCATAGCTACTGCGTGCAGAGGTTCCAGCTGACGGGGACGCACGCGGTGGCGCCGTTGGCGTCGGCGTTGGTCGCCTTGATCTTCTCGCACTTCACCGAGCCGTCTTTGTTGCACGAGTCGCCGACGTTCACGTTCTGGAGCGACGAGCAGTTCATGATGCAGGTGCAGCCGCCGCTGGACGCCTTGATGAACAATCCATCCGGGCAGTTCGTGGGAGCCGCGCCGTTGCAAGCCTGACCAAAGGTAGCGGTGTCGCCGCTGGTGACGGCGTTCTGACCAAGGGTCCAGTCGCCATCACAAGACATCCCACCACCCCCACCATCCGTCCCGCCTCCGCCTCCGCCTCCACCTCCACCTCCACCTCCACCTCCACCTCCGCCATCACTCTTGGTGTTGTTTGTGGTCGTCCCACCACCGCTGTCGCTACCACCGCAGGCAATCACCGCCAGAGCCGCGACCGCCACGACCACGACCTTCACGCTGAGACCATCGAAAGAAAACATCGGAAGCTCCTTGGAAAGAAGCGCCTCTCTGGCGCTCATCCTGAAGACGCTTCTCGCTCCCGCCTGTAACGACGATTTTGGGGCAGGGGCGGGGGGCAGGCCGGGTCAGGCCGGATCAGGCGGGATCAGCCGGGATCAGGCTTCGTCGCGGTAGATCCGGAGCTCGCTCATCAGGCCGCTGTCGCCGCGCTGGAGCACGAAGAGGGCAGGGTGGGGCGCGACCTCGGCGCCTGCGACGCGGGTGACGTTGCCCTCGATCACGCACGCGCGACCGTCGTCGGCGCTCGCGCACCTGTCCATCGCGAAGCCGCCGCCCGCGAGCTTGGAGAGCGCAGTGGCGAGCGCACCACTGGCCCGCTCATGCGCGAGGCCAGCGGGGTCCACGATCTTTCCGCCTGCTTCGAAGAGCAAAAGCGCGCCGTCCACCTTGCCGTCGGTCATTGTCCGCAGGAAGTCCTGCGCGAGCTTCTGGAGGAACACGTCCGCCACGGGCTCCAGCGCCTGGGCACGCCCACCGGGGAGGCCCATGACCTTGGGTGTATAATACAAGCGAAGCTCCACCTCGCGCGCGCGTCCGCGCTGGACCAGCGTGGCCATGGGCAGGCGCTCCGAGCGCCCGTCGCGGATGAAGACCAGGTAGCCTTCTGCCACGTCGTGATCCACCCCGCGGGTGAGGCGCGCGCGCTCGTACTTGGCGTGCAGCAGGAGGGCGCGCTCGCGGATGTGGGTGAGTGCGGGCTCCAGCTGCAAGAGGCCGGCCGCCCTGCCTTCCGCGGGATCGGTGATCTTGGCGCGATTTCCAAGACGCCGGAGGAGCGGGCCGACCTCGCCGCCAAGCAAGGCCTCCACGAAGACATCGGCCAGTGGCCCTTTCAGGCTGCTTGGCTCGGCGCGCGTCTCCTCTCCCATGTCATCTCAAGATACTTGCCCGGAGCCCCGGGAACCAACATTTCGGCGCTCTCGCGCCCCTTGACGGGAAACCAGACAGGTAAAACGCTATATGGACGCCCATGCCGTTCCAGTTCGAGCCCGTGAAGGACAAGGTCTCCGTGTACGAGGTCTCCCTCAGGGACGGCCTCCAGAACGAGCGCGTGACCGTGTCGCTCGCCGACAAGCTTCGGCTCATCGACGCCCTGGTCGCCTCGGGCCTTTCGCGCATCGAGATCACGAGCTTCGTGTCGCCCAAGTGGATCCCGCAGCTCGCGGACGGCGATGACGTCGCGAGGCTCGCGAAGGCGCCGCCGGGCGTGACGTTCTCCGCGCTTGTCCCGAATGCGCGCGGCCTCGAGCGCGCGCGTGCGGCCGGCATGAAGGAGGTCGCGGTCTTCCTCAGCGCGAGCGAGACGCACAACCAGAAGAACGTGAACAAGTCGATCGAGGCATCTCTTCGCGCGTCTCGAGAGGTGGCCGCCGCTGCGAAGCCCCTTGGAATCAAGGTGCGCGGCTACGTTTCCACCGTGTGGGGTTGCCCGTACGAGGGCGACGTGGATCCCGAGCGCGCGCTCGCGATCGCGAAAGAGCTCCACGAGATGGGCGTCTACCAGATCTCGCTGGGCGACACGATCGGCGTGGGAACGCCGCGGCAGACATCCCGCATCGTGGAGATGATGTCGAAGGAGCTTCCGCTCGAGGAGATCGCCCTCCACATGCACGACACGCGCGGCACTGCACTCGCGAACATCCTGGTGGGACTCGAGATGGGCATCCGCACCTTCGACGCGAGCGTCGGTGGCATGGGTGGATGTCCGTACGCGCCGGGCGCGGCCGGCAACGTGGCGACGGAAGATCTGGTCTACATGCTCTCGGGCATGGGCATCGAGACCGGCGTCGATCTCCCGCGCCTCATCGAGGCTGGACGCGCCGCCGGCAGCATCGTGGGCCGCACGCTCCCGGGCAAGGTCCTGCAGAGCGGGCTGCGCAGCCTGCGCGCCTGAGCTGACGTTTCGTTGCAGAAGTGCAAGGCTTGCGTCCGGCCCGTTTGCGTTTCTGCAACCAAGCGAGCATGGAATGCTGTCAAGCCATTGACATAATGATGGACTACCGATTGCACGGTTTCTGGATGGCATCGCGTAGAGTGGCTTCCCCCCCAAGCCCCTATGTGGTGCCGTTTTCATTTCGGAGGCGGCATTTCCGAGGCGGCATTTTCCGAGGCGTGTAGAAGAGGCGGGGTGAGTGCTCTGCGAGCTCGGACCCTCGTCGCGATAGTCGCATTGGCGGCTGCCGTCGTCGGGTGTCAGCGGACGCCCGAGGAGCCGCCGACCAAGCCAGCCGGTTCGGTCGTCGAGGTGCCGCTCGCGTCATCGAGCGCGGCGCTCACGGAGGCTCGGCCCGTCGCGCCGGCCCCGAGCGCGCAGCCGTCGGTGAA
>JANXLV010000350.1 GCA_025355005.1 Myxococcales bacterium
CCTTCATGAAGTCGACGCCGTCGATGCTGGCCGAGCCCTGGCCCTGCACCCAGATCGTCGTCATCTTGTTCGCCGAGTTGTAGGAGATGGAGACGCCCTGATTCTTCTGGATCTCCTTGTTGAACGCGCCCGTGAAGCGGCCGACCTTGCCGCCGTCGGAGTAGCCGTTCTTCGCGAAGCCTTCCTTCAAGGCGTTCTGGATCTTGTCCGCGTAAACGTCGCGCATCATCTGCCAGGAGAACTTCTTGTCCACGTCCGCGTCGATGACGGCGCGCTTGTTCCGGCCGGGCAGCGGGCCCTTCATGTCGTGGCGGATCGAGTAGACGTTCGCGGTGATGATGGCGACCGTCTTGGTACGCACGCCCGAGCCCGTGTTGATGTAGCCGTCCTTGTCCGGCGCCGGAGCATCCGCGCGCGCATGGGACGAAACGAACACGAGCGCGAAGAGCGCGAGCACCAGCGAGAACAACGGGAAGAAACGCTTCATGGCCCCAACGTTACCACAAGGTCATGCGCACGCCAGAGCCGGACGCCGCCAGAGGAAGTCCTCAGGGCACGGTCTTCTTCACCGCGTTGTTGTGCGCCTCGTACGTCTCCGAGAACGCGTGGCGTCCCTCACCGCGTGCCACGAAATAAAGGTATTTCGTGCTCGCGGGCGCCACAACCGCCTCCAGCGACTTCGCCCCGGGATTGCAGATCGGGCCGGGCGGCAGCTTCTCTCTAATGTATGTACTATACACGTTTTCGGGATCCATGTTGAGCTCGTGGGTGATCTTCCCGGTGAACCCGGCGCACGCCTTGATCTGCTCCTTCATGACGAGGCAGCCGTACGCGGACGTGGGGTCGGACTGGAGGACCTTGCGCTTGAAGCTGGGATCGCGCAGCCGGTTCAAGAAGACGCTCGCGATGATCGGGCGCTCGTCGTCCACGGCGGCCTCCTTCTCGATCATGGAGGCGAGCGTGACGATGTCCTGGCGCTGCCAGCCGAGCGACTGTTCGAGATCGACCTTGCCGAGCTGATGGAGCTGAACGAGCTGCTGGAAGCGCTTCTCGAACTCGGTGAGGAGCCGGATCACGACGTCACGCGGGTCGGAGTCCTGCGCGAGCTCGTAGGTGGCAGGGAAAAGAAAGCCGTCCGCGCTCTCCCCTTCGATCGCGAACTGCCGGAGCAGCTGCGGATCCGCGCTCGCACGAAGGAAAGATTTCTCGCTGCACACCTTCAGCGTCGCCAGCCTTCGGGCCATGTCGAAGCGCGTGTAGCCCTCCGGGAAGGTGACCTTCGAGTGCTGCGCGCCGCCGCGGCGCTCGAGCCTGGCCGTGAGCTCAGCGGGCGACGCGTCGTCGGTGAGCAAGTGACTGCCGCTGATGACGCGCGCGTCCACGCGTGAGAGGCGCAGGTAGAGCGCATAGAGCCGCGGACTGGCGATCACGCCGACGCTCGCGAGCTGTTCGGAGAGCGCCGAAGCATCGCCAGAGGTGAGCTCCAGCTCGACGACCTTCCCGTCTCCAGGCCCCGCGACATGCGGATAGACCAGGAGCATGCCGACAAGGAACGCCGCCACGATGGCGCCGAGCGGGAGGAGCACGCGGCTCCTGAGGCTCCACCCCGTCGGTGGTGCCTTCTTCACGCGGATGCGCTTCCGCTTCCGCTTGCGGACGACGCCATCCGCTCCAGAGGCACGCCCCTCCGGCAGCACGCCAGAGCTGTCCTCGCGCTCGCTGTCGTCCGGACCGCCGGAGGTCACGCGTCGTCTCCGCGCGGTGCGTCCAGCCACGCCTGCAGGATCGCGCACGCGGACGCTTCGTCGATGCGGGCCTTCGCCTTCCTGCCCTTGAGCTCGCTCGCGGTGAGCGCGCGCTGTGCTTGTTTCGTCGACCATCGTTCGTCCCAGAGCGTCACGTCACACGACGTCGCGTCCGCTATCAGTTGCGCGAGGTTGCGCGCACGTTTGGCAGAATCGCCCTCGCCCCCCTTCATATCGAGCGGCAGGCCGACCACGATGTGGCGGATCTTCTCCTCCACGACGAGCGCGTTGAGCGCCGCGAGAAAGGCCGGAACCGGCTTCGCGTCCAGGTTCCCGCGAGGATGCGCCATCACGCCGAGCTCGTCGGAGACGGCCACCCCCACGCGGACCGCCCCCAGGTCCAGCGCGCACGCGCGCGGGATGCGGCGTCTCCGTTTCACAGGGCCATGGTTCTAGCACGGCCGCACCGCCCGAGCGGGCACCAAAGGCTCTTCTTGACCGAAAGCCCCGGCCAGACGATAACCGGGCCCCAGCTTTGGCTTCCTTGGCAGAGACCCCAGCATGAGCGCGATTCGAGGTGTGAAAGGCATGAACGACGTCTTGCCCGACGAGATGGCAAGATGGCATGCGCTCGAATCCGCATTCCGGAGAAAGATGCATCTTGCATCCTTCGGAGAGGTGCGGACGCCGCTCGTGGAGTCCACGTCGCTGTTCGTGCGCGCCATCGGCGAGGCCACGGACGTGGTCGAGAAGGAGATGTTCACGTTCTCCCGCCACGACGAGCAGATGTCGCTGCGGCCCGAGGGCACGGCTGGTGCGGTCCGCGCATACGTCGAGCACGGCATGCAGAACAAGGAGCCGCTCACGCGCTGGTACTACATCGGGCAGATGTTCCGCGCAGAGCGGCCGCAGCGCGGGCGCTACCGGCAGTTCTGGCAAGCGGGCGCCGAGATCATCGGCGATCCGGGGCCCGCGTGCGACGCGGAGATGATCGACACGCTCGTGTCGTTCCTCGATGAGCTCCAGATCCCGGGCATCAAGGTCCACATCAACACGATCGGCGGGAAGGAGACGCGTCAGCGTTATCGCGACACCGTCGTCGCTGCGCTCACGCCGAAGATCGACGCGCTCTCGGAAGACAGCAAGCGTCGCCTCACCACGAACCCGCTCCGCATCCTCGACTCCAAGAACCCGGCCGATCAGGAGGCCGTGCTGTCCGTCCCGCCCATCACGGACGTGCTCGCGCCCGAGGACGCCGCTCACTTCGACGCGCTGAAGAAGCACCTCGAGGCCCTCGGCACGCCGTTCGTCGTGGATCCCAAGCTCGTTCGCGGCCTCGATTACTACACGCGCACGCTGTTCGAGATCAAAGGCGCGGAAGAGAAGCTCGGCGCGGGCTCCACGCTCGTCGGCGGCGGTCGCTACGACGGCATGCTGAAGGATCTCGGCGGGCCCGACGTTCCCGCGATCGGCTTTGCCGCAGGGATGGAGCGCCTCCTCATCGCGAGCGAGCGCGACGTACCGGAGACGCGCGCACAGGTGTTCGTGCTGCCGCTCGGTGAGGCAGGCACGCGCAAGGGCCTCGTCCTCTCACGCGCGCTCCGCAACGCGGGCATCGCGGCGGATCTCGATGGACGCGGCACCTCGCTGAAGAGCCTCTTGCGACGCGCGAACGGCCAGGGCGCGCGCTTCGCGATCGTCCTGGGCGACAGCGAGGTCCAATCGGGCAACCTCCAGGTGAAGGATCTCGCCGCACACGAGCAGCACGAGGTGACGGAGGCGGATCTCGTCGCGTTCATCGGAGCAAAGCTCGCAAGCGGCCCCGCGGTTCTTGCCGAGAAGGGCGGCGCGCCGTGACGTTCTCCAAGAAGCCGTGCGCGCTCGCACTCACCGCGGCGATCGCGATCGTGTTCACGGCCAGCGTCGCGAACGCGCAGCCGCGTCCCCCTCCGGGCGGCGCGGGTCGCCCCGGTGGCGGCGGTGCCACGCAGTCAGGCCCCGTGCAGAACCGCACCGTGGGTCCCACCAGCGGCGGCGCGGGCGACGACGACGATCAGGGCGGCCCAGCGCCGATGCGGCCCGAGCCGCAGGCCCAGCAGCCACAAGATCCGCTCGCGATCCCGAAGGAGATCGAGGGCAAGATCGGCACTGACGATCCTGGCCACCTCCTCCAGCCCGTGGGCGACCGTGAGCGCGACTTCTACGGCGTGTACTATGCGGAGCGCCGCGGCGACTATCGCCTGCGTCTCGCGCCGCCGTTCTATCTGGATCACACGCGCGGTGTGGGCACGCAGCTGAAGCTGCCCAACGGCGAGATGGTATCCGGCGAGGACCAGGAGTCCCTCTACGGCGGTCTCTACTACCGCCGCCGCTCGCCGAAGTTCGACGCGGACGTCCTCTTCCCGATCGCGTGGAAGCTCCGCGACGACAAGTCGAACATCTACGCGCTCGGCCCCATCATCCACCGCGACGCACCGGACGCGCACGACAACTGGGTCGCGCCGCTCTTCTTCGAAGGCAAGCGCCCCGACGGCGGCTACTTCCACTCGCCCGCGCTCCTCACCACGTCACACTGGAACGAGAAGGGCGCGTTCACCCTCGTCGGTCCGTACTTCCGCAACCGCACCGGGTCCGAGGTGGACATGGGCGTCGCGCCCTTCTACTTCCACGGCGACAATCCGTCCGACGACGGCGCGCGCAAGACGTACACGCTCGTGCCGCCGCTCTTCTACTACCGGCGCGATCGCGAAGCAGACGACAACCATCTCACTGTGATCGGCCCCGTGCTCTTCGAGGAGAACCCCAAGAAGGAGATCTTCGACGTACTCCCCTTCTACTTCTCGAGCCGCGGTCGGCCAGAGTCCGGCGGCGTTCGCGAGACCTCACGCACGCTGTTTCCGTTCTTCTCCTACGCGCAGAGCGACGAGCGCACGCGCCTCATCCTGCCCGGGTACTACCGCAAGACCACGCCCACCGCGGACACGATGATCACGCCGCTCTTCGCGCACGCGACGTCGCGCTCGGGCTCCACGGAGCTCACGACCGCGGGCCCGCTCTTCCCGATGTACTGGAAGTACACGGACAAGGATCTCGCGTATTCGAGCTTCGGTATCTTCCCGTTCTGGTGGAGCGGCGCGGGCCCCGCGGGTGATGCGTACTTCACGCCGCTCTTCGCCAAGTCGGAGACCTACGGCGTGTCTCGCACGTACTGGGCGTTCCCGAACATCGTGGTGCAGAAGGATGCGAAGGGCTGGGAGACGGATCTGCACCCGCTCGTATACCTGGGTCGCACCACGGAGAGCTCGCACACCGTCATCGCGCCGATCTTCTGGGACTTCGACAACAAGAAGAGCCGCACCACCGTCGGCGTGCCGGCGTTCGTTCGCTACGCCGATCACACGGACGACTCCGTCGTGCAGGTCGCCGGCAACACGCTCTACATGGAGAAGCGCGTCGCGGGCGGCAAGGACTGGCAGTTCCACGTGCTTCCCGTGTTCTCGTACGGTGAGAACCCGTCCGGTTATTTCTGGAAGGTGCTCTTCGGTCTCGCCGGGTACACGCAGGAAGGCCCCACGAGCACCGTGCACGCGCTCTGGATCCCATTCCAGACCAGCGGCCCGCCCGAGAAGAAGTCCGCGAGCCGCGCAGACGACGCACCACACCGCTAGACCCGTCACCCTGGCGTCCCAGGCCGCGTCCAACGAGGTGGCGGCCCTTCGTGGCCGGGCTCAGGCGGCGCGCGAGAGCACGGTGAAGAGAGCGCGCACGAAGTTGTCCACGTCTTCCGCGGTGGTTGTCTCGCCCATGCTCACGCGTAGGCCGCTGCTCGCCAGCTCGAGGCCGACGCTTGCGGTGAGGACCGGAGAGGGCTCGATGGTCCCTGCGCTGCATGCGCTGCCGCTCGACACCGACATGCCCTCGAGGTCGAGCGCGGAGACCAGCTCTGCGCCGACCCACGACGGCACGAGAAAGCAGGACACGTGCGGCGCGCGCGGCGACTCTCTTCCAATGATGCGAAGACCGCGGGCAACGAGCCGCGCCTCGAGCGCATCTCGCAGCACGGCGAGCGGGGCATAAAGTTCGTGTGCGGTCCTTGCGTGCGCCGCCGCCACGCCGAAACCGGCCGCGAGCCCAGGGTCGACCGTGCCCGGGCGCAGGCCCCGCTCCTGCGCGCCGCCGACGAGCACCGGATGAAGTAGCTTCCCCGGTCTGCTGACGAGCGCGCCGATCCCTTTCGGTCCGCGGAGCTTGTGCGCTGCGAGCGTGATGGTGTCAGCCCCAGTGAGCATGTCGCCCAGCGGCAATCTGCCTGCGGCCTGCACTGCGTCGACATGCACGGGCACGCCGCGAGCCGACGCCAGTCGCACCGCCTCCGCGACAGGCTGCAAAGCGCCATGCTCCTGGTTCACGGCCTGCAGAGCGACGAGCCCAATGTCCTTCTCCGTCGAGAGCGCCGACGCGAGGTCCGTGAGATCGAGCGTGCCCTCGCACGTGACGCGCAGCCATCGCACGCGCGCGCGCCCTTCGCTCTCCAGGGCCTCTGCCACGCGCGTGACGGACGGATGCTCGAGCCTGCTCACGAGGAGTGTCCCGGTTCTGCCCGCGACGAACGCGGAGCGCAGCGCGATGTTGTTCGCCTCGGTGCCGCTGCCCGTGAAGAGCACGTCGCGGGGATCGCGCGATACGAGCGCACCAACGAGCGCGCGCGCGTCCTCCACGACCTTTCGCGCGCGCCGTCCATCGCCGTGGATGGACGATGGGTTTCCCCACGCCTCCGTCATCGCGTGCGACATCGCGAGCACGACCTCTGGCAGGGGCGGCGTCGTCGCGTTCCAGTCCAGGTAGACGCGCGTCATCTCGTCGCTCCCTCGTTTTCAGGACGCGTTCACGACGCGTTCACCACGACGGTGGGCGCGCGCTTTGCCACGGTGAGGCTGAACGCGCCTCCACCGAGGAACATGCCTTCCACAGTCGCGCCGTCGACCAGGAGCTTGACGTCGCCACCGAGACCGCGCGCGACACGCCGGGCGATCGCGAGACCAACACCAACCCCGCCGTGCGAACGCGTGGGCGAGCCGTCGAGCTGGAAGAACGGATCGAAGATCTTCTCCGCGCGTTCCTTTGCCACGCCAGGACCCGTGTCTGCGATCACGACCTCGTACGTGCTCTCGAACGCTCGCACCGCCACGCCGACGAGGCTGCCTTCGGGCGCGAATTTTACGGCGTTGTCGAGCAGCTGGAAGATCGCGCGACCAAGGCGGTCCGAATCACCGAAGGCGGGGAGCGGGCCGCGCGGCAACTCCTCCAGCATGGTGAGCTTGCGATCGGCCACCGGGTCCGCGATCTGCGCGATCGCGCGGCGCACGGTGTCGAGAAAATCGTAGTCGCGGCTGACGAAGCGCATCTTGCCCGTCTCGAGGCCGGTCACGTCGATCAGGTTGTCGAGCGTCGTGCGAAGGCGGCGGATGCAATCATCCATCGCGCGGAGCGCCTTGCGCTGAGCCTTGTTCGTCTCGCCCAGCTCGTCATCCATGAGCATGCGCAGGTACCCGACGATGGGCGTCAGTGGCGTGGCGAGCTCGTGCGAGACGTTGCGATAGAACTCGGTGCGAAGGCGATCCATCTCGCGCAGGCGCTCGTTCGCAGACGAGAGCTCGGCGACCTTCTCTTCGAGGTGCGCCACGATGCGACCGCTCTGTGCGCGCAGCCGGTCTCCCGGTAGGTCCATCGACGACGGGACGCGCTCGCGCTTGCCGCCGAGGTACTGGCCCACCTGCCTGGAGAACTGGCGCGCGTCGATGGGCTTCTGCAGGAACCCGTCGCAGCCAACGGCGTAGCTGGTCTCCTTGTCGCCCTCCGCGGTGATGGCGATGATGGGCGTGCGCGTGAGCGATGCCTCCGTCCGGAGCCGCAGCGTGACCTCGTAGCCGTCCAGTCCCGGGATGTTGAGGTCCACGAGCACCAGATCGGGACGTTGCGCGAGCGCTAGGCGTACGCCTTCGAGACCATCCGCGGCGTCGATGACCTCATGCCCGTCCGCCGAAAGCAGCTTCCGCACGAGGAGCCGGTTTCGGGGATCGTCTTCGATGTGGAGGACACGGGCCATGAATGGAGGCGTGCCCATCGGGCGTGCCGGTGCATGCCTTCTAGCGCACCCGGGAAAAAACTGAAATCACCGTGCCAATTTGCGGCCTCGCGGGAATGAACCGCGGTTTCTGGCCTTTACATCCAGCGCAGCCCGGGTAGTTTCCGCTCCCTATGAAATCCGCTTCGCACAAGGGTGTCGTACAGAAGGTCGCGCTCTCGCTCGGCGTGACGAGCCTTTTGGTGTCCTGCACGGCGCTCACGGAGCCGCCGACGCAAGACGCCATCGTCTCGGACCCTTCGAGTGCGCAAGCCAACGCGCAAGCCAACACGCAAGCGAAGCCCGCAGCCTCCGCGAGGCCCGAGGCGCGGCCCGCCCCCACGCCCACGCCGGCCCCCACGCCTGCCGCGCCCGCCGTGCCGGAGAAGCCGCTGCAGAAGATCGACGTCGTGGTCGGCAAGGGCGCAGAGGCCAAGAGCGGCGACAACGTGAGCGTCCACTACACGGGCACTCTCGAGAACGGCGAGAAGTTCGACAGCTCCAAGGATCGCAACCAGCCGTTCGAGTTCAAGCTCGGACAGGGCCGCGTGATCCCGGGCTGGGACCAAGGGGTCCCCGGCATGAAGGTGGGCGGGAAGCGCAAGCTGATCATCCCGCCGTCCCTCGGCTACGGCGCGCGCGGCGCGGGTCCGAAGATCCCGCCGAACTCCGTCCTCCTCTTCGACGTCGAGCTCATCGGAATCACCAAATGAGATCCCCCCTTCGCGCGCGCACGTGCCTCTTGCTCGTCGCGCTCGTAGGCGCGTGCGGACCGTCGCAACAAGCAGCCACGCAACCCGAGGGAACGGCAACAACGACCCCGGCGTCGACCTCGGGCTCACCGGTCGGGGGCTCTGCCCCCAACACCCCCGATTCGGCGCAGCTCGCTTCGCGCCCAGCGCCTCAGACCTCGACCTCGACCCCGACCTCGACCTCCGGCTCCACCGCTCCCCGCGAGAAGCCGAAGAAGGTCTCCGCGTCCCACGTGCTCGTCCAGTACATGGGCGCCGAGCGCGCGGGCAACGCCGTCGTTCGCACCCGTGAGCAGGCTCGCGCCGTCGCTGACAAGGTCCTCGAGCGCGCGCGTGCCGGCGACGACTTCTCGCGCCTCGCAGTCGATTATTCGGACGAGCCCGGCGCAGCCCAGCGCGGTGGCTCGCTCGGTCGCTTCGGTCACGGCCAGATGGTCCGCGCCTTCGAGGACGCTGCGTTCGCCCTCGACGTGGGCGGCGTGAGCGACATCGTCGAGACGTCGTTCGGCTTCCACGTCATCAAGCGCACGGAGTGAAGATGGAGGCGAGCCTTCAAAAGGCCCGACCGACCGTGGCGAAGGACGCAGTGACGCCCCAGCGGATCGTCTGGCCGCTCGCCATCAGCGGCGCCGTGCTCTCGGGGCTCCTGTACTTCCTCGGCTACGCGGGCATGGACGCGTGGCCACTGGAATTCATCGCGTTCGTGCCGCTCTACGTGGCGCTCCAGGGTCGCACGCCCAAGGCATCGTTCTGGCTCGGCGCATTGAATGGCCTCGTCATGTGCGTGGGCGGCTTCTACTGGCTCTACAACATGCTGAAGGCGTTCAGCGGGTTCGGCACGTTCCTCTGCATCTTCTTCATGGTGTTCATCTGCGCGTTCCAGGGCCTGCGGCACGCGGTGCTTTGCTGGCTCTACGCGCGTGGCGTCGCGCGTGGGCATCATCGCGCCCTCGTGTTCCTCGCGGCAAACGCGGCGACGGAGCTGTGCTTCCCGCTCCTCTTCACGTGGTACTTCGGCGCCGGCGTGCACGAGGTGCCGCTGCTGGTGCAGGGCGCCGATCTCGGCGGCCCCATCCTCGTGTCGCTCGTCCTCGTCGCCGCGAACCTCGCGTTCGCCGAGCCACTGCTCGCAAGGATCGAGCGCCGCCCGCTCGACCGACGCCTGCTCGCCGTGTGCGGCGCAGCGTTCGTCCTGAACATGGCCTACGGGGCGCTCCGTATCTCGCAGACCGACGCGCGCATGGCTGCGGCGGACGAGGCGCAGGTCGGCATCGTGCAAGGCAACATGGGCCTGATGCAGAAGCGCGAGGACTCCGCAGAGGGGCTGCGCCGCCACAAGCGCCTCACCGCGGAGCTACGACAGAAGGGCGCGGACCTCGTCGTGTGGAGCGAGTCTTCCGTGACGTTCGCCGTGCCGGAGCAGATGTACAAGCTGTTCATGCACGACCGCGTGACGGGCCAGCTCGGCGTGCCGTCGATCTTCGGCGCGGTCGTCTTTCGTCACGACAAGGATCGCGAGCGCTGGTTCAACAGCGCGCTCGTCGCGAACGCCCAGGGCGACGTGCTGGGACGCTACGACAAGCAGTTCCTGCTCGCGTTCGGCGAGTACCTGCCCTTCGGCGACACGTTCCCCATCCTCTACAAATGGTCGCCGAACAGCGGCAAGTTCTCCAAGGGCACTAGCCTGGAGCCGCTGCGCGTGGAGGTGAAGGGCAAGGAGCGCGTCATCACCACGCTCATCTGCTACGAGGACATCTCCCCGAGCTTCACGAACGAGATCGTCAATTTCGGCAACCCGGAGCTCCTCGTGAACATCACGAACGACGCATGGTTCGGGGACTCCACGGAGCCGTGGGAGCACCTGGCGCTCGCGAAATTCAGGGCGATCGAGCATCGTCGCTACCTCGTTCGCAGCACGAACAGCGGGATCTCCGCCATCGTCGACGCGAACGGTCGATTGGTCGAGAGCACGCGGCCCTTCGTCGCCGAAGCGAAGCTGGGGCCCGTGAAGTTCATGCGGGGCGGCACCGTGTACGAGACCCTCGGCGACTGGCCCTGGGCGGCGGTCAGCCTGCTTTCGCTGGGCTTCGCGTTCGTGAAAAGGAAGACGAAGGGCCCGGCTTCGGATAAGAATTGAGGATGGCTTCGCCCGTCCGCGCGTCACTTGGTCTTGCCACGCTCGTCATCGTCGTTCCCCTCTGCACTCTGGCGTTCGGCTCGTTCCAGGGCTGCACGGTGCTCAGCAACGACGACCCGCTCGATGAAGGCGGCGTCTTCGACGGCGGTGAGGCCGGACCCGACGCCGCGCTCGACTGCAACGAGTGCGTCATCTCGAGCTGCTCCGGCGAGTGGTCCACCTGCTTTGCCTCCGCGGATTGTGTCTCCGTACTCGCCTGCGTCGCGGCTGCCGCCGACTCCACCGCGCAGGCCGCGTGCGCCTGCGGGAGCGCGACGGGCGCGTCGGTGCTTGCCATGGCGCGTCGCTGCGATGCACCGCAGCGCTGCGGCTCCGGCCTCTGCAATCCGTCGTGCTCGGCCGCGGACGCCACCACCGACTGCAAGAGCGCGTCGCCGACCTGCGGTGGAGACGCCGGCAGCGACATCGACGCAAGCACCGACGCAGGCGGAGCCGCGGACGGAAGCGTCGCCGATGGCGGAGACGCAGGAGACGCAGGCCCCGCGCCCGTCACGGCCGCGTCCTGCAACACGTGCATCGCGCAGAACTGCAACGACCAGAAGCAGCAGTGCCCGTCCGGGTCTGACTGCGACGCGTTCCTCACGTGCGCTGTCGTCTGCACCACCGCCGCGTGCATCACGGACTGCGGTACCGGTCATACGACCGGCAAGCAGGCCTCCGCACAGCTCGCGATGTGCGTGAGCGTCAGCTGCAAGCAGCAGTGCGGCCTTTAGGAGCCTCTCAGCCGCCGAGTGAGAGGGCGCGCATCAGGCGCTTTGCGTCCTGGGTCATGTCCACGTTCGTGAACACGTACGTCGCCTCGGTGTGCTTTGCAGACAGAGCCAGCTCGCCGAGCTTCTCCATCGAGTGATCTTCGTATCGGCTCTTGTGACCGGCAGGTCCGGGAAGCCTGTAGTATGCAACCTTCGCGGCGGAGAGGCCGTGCGCCAGCGGATCGCGCGCCGGCAATGCCTTCGCGGCGGCGGCGACCTCCTCGACGTGGCTTGGCTGCCAGTGCGCGGCGTCCAGGACCACGCGCGCGAACTTCTTCTTCACCTTCGTGAGGAACGTGGCCGCTGCCGCGCGAATCGCCTTCTGCGATGCGACCTCGGGCGGCACCACGAAGATGGCGGTCGCGGCGCTGAGCTCCTTCGCCACGGACATGAGGGTACCGAGCGCGACCTCGGTGAGCTTGCTGTCCTTGAAGCCCTCGAGCGCGATCTCGCGCGGCGCGAGCAACGCGAACGCGAACGTCTCGGGCGCCTCACGACGCCAGCGCTTCACGGTCCCGGTGCCCGGCACGGAGATCAACGTCTCCGTGATCTCGACGTATGGGAACTCCTTGAAGTACCGCGACGCCGGTATCGAGAAGCCCGAACAGCCGACGACGATCCCCATGCGCGCGCACTATAGCAGAGGCGCGCAGACGAACGTCACGGCAATCTCCCCTCGCCGTCCTCGCTGGTCACGGGCTCTCCGAGCGCGCGCAGCGCTATTTTCCGCCCCAGGCGGTGAGCAGCTGCCCGGACTGCATCGTCATGCGCAAACGCGTCGGCGCGTACGTCACCAGGCGTCGCGCGTGTCACTGTCGCGCGCATGTCGCCCGTGTCGCGCGTCGCGTTTGGCTGCGCACCGTCTTGCACCAGACCGCGCCCCACGACCGCGACTGTGAGCCCGCGCGCAGACGCCACGCCGCCCTGCGCCGAGATCGAATCCGCTGTCTCGTCGATGCGGGTGACCTCGAGCACGAGCTTCGGATCACCTGCACCACCGAGCGCGCCCTCACGTGCGAGCGCCTCACGTGCGCCCGCCAGGACCTCGTCCGCGGCGACCGCATCCGAGATCGTGACGGTGCCCAGTGATGGTCGCAGCCGCTCGCGTGCCTCACCGCCGTACACCGCGTGGTATCCGCAGCCGACGCAGTCGAGGGCGAAGGTGACGAGGGCGACGAGGCTGACGAGGGCGAGGACGATCGACCTCACGTCACGATGAAGTTCAGGATCTTGCCCGGCACGTAGACCACCTTCTTCAAGGTCTTCCCCGTGACGAAGGCAGAGATCTTCTCATCGGACGTGGCGAGCTCGCGCGCGGCTGCTTCGTCCGCGTCGATCGCGATCTGGATGACGCCGCGCAGCTTGCCGTTCACCTGCACGCCGATCTCGGCGAGCGACTCCTTGACGAGGTCCGCGTCGAACGCGGGCCATGGCTCGTACGCGAGCGACTCCTTGCCACCCAGGCGTTGCCAGAGCTCCTCGCCCAGGTGCGGCGCGAACGGGCTCAGCATGAGCGTGAGCACCTTCGCGGCGGCGCGCGGCGCAGCCTTCTTCTGCCCCAGCTGCTTCACCAGGATCATCATCGCGCTGATCGCGGTGTTGAAGCGCATGCCCTCGATGTCGAGCGTCACCTTCTTCAATGTCTTGTGCACGGCCTTCTGGGTCTCGAGATCGTACTCGGCCGCGTCGTCCGTGACGTTCGTGCATACGTTGAACACGCGCTTCAAGAAGCTCGTGATGCCCTCGATCCCCTTCGTCTGCCATGGCTTCACGGACTCGAGCGGACCCATGAACATCTCGTAGAGCCGCAGCGCGTCCGCGCCGGACAGCTTCACGACGTCGTCCGGGTTCACGACGTTACCGCGCGCCTTGCTCATCTTCTGGCCGTCTTCGCCGAGGATGATCCCCTGGTGCACCAGCTTCTTGAAGGGCTCCTTGTGCGAGACGATGCCGAGGTCGAAGAGCACCTTGTGCCAGAAGCGCGCGTAGAGCAGGTGGAGCACCGCGTGCTCGTTGCCGCCCACGTAGAGATCGACGGGCATCCACGCGTCGTAGGCCTCCTTGGAGAACGGCGCGGTCGCGTTCTTCGGGTCAAGGAAGCGCAGGTAGTACCAGCACGAGCCCGCCCACTGCGGCATGGTGTTGGTCTCGCGCGCGAACCACTTGCCGTCCTTCTGGAAGAAGCGCCATTCCGGCACGCGCCCGAGCGGCCCGAGCGGATCGCCCGAGGGCTTGAAGTCCTCCAGATCCGGCAGGCGCAGCGGCAGCTCGCTGTCGGGCACGGCGATGGGCTGCTCGTAGTGAATGGTGCAGTCTGCACCTTTCCGCGGATCGCCGCTTCCGTCCTTCACCGTGACGGGGAAGTAGATCGGGATGGGCTCGCCCCAGTAACGCTGCCGCGAGAAGACCCAGTCGCGCAGCCTGTATGTGACGCGTGCGCTGCCTTGGCCCTTCGCGAAGAGCCACTTCGTGACAGCCGCGCGCGCATCTTCGCTGGACGTGCCCGGAGGCAGCTCGCAGCGCGACCGCGCGGCCCACCCGTCGTTCGTCTTGCCGTCGTCGTTGAACGAGGCCTTGGAGACGTCGTGGCCTGCGCCGTCAGCGCCGCTCACGACCTCGATGATGGCAAGGTCGTACTTCACGGCGAACGCATGATCGCGCTCGTCGTGCGCGGGAACGGCCATGACCGCGCCCGTGCCGTAGGAGCCGATGACGTAGTCGCCGACCCAGATCGGGAGCTTCTCGCCGTTGATCGGGTTCTCCGCGAATGCGCCCGTTTGCACGCCGGTCTTCTCGCGCGTGGCGTCGGAGCGGTCGATGTCGGACTTCTTCGCGGCGGCCTCGCGATACGCCGTCACGGCGGCGCGGTTCGGTTCGGTCGCGATGGTCTCGGCGAGCGGGTGCTCGGGAGCGATGACGACATATGTCGCGCCGGGCAGCGTATCGACGCGCGTCGTGAAGACCGTGATCTTGTCCTTGCTACCCGCAACGTCGAACGTGATCTGCGCGCCCACGCTGCGGCCGATCCAGTGGTGCTGCTTTGCCTTCGTGTCCGGCCAGTCGAGCGCGCCGAGCTCTTCGTCCAGGCGGTCCGCGTACTCCGTGATGCGAAGCGACCACTGACGGATCTTCAGCTTCTCGACGGGGTGACCGCCGACCTCGCTCTTGCCGTCCACGATCTCGTCGTTGGCAAGCACGGTGCCCAGCGCGGGACACCAGTTCACGGGCATGTCGGACTGCTGGAACGCAAGCCCTCGCTCGAACAGCTTGAGGAAGATCCACTGCGTCCAGCGCACGTAGCCGGGGTCCGTCGTGTCGAGCTCACGATCCCAGTCGTAGGAGAAGCCGAGCATCTTCAGCTGGCGGCGGAACGTCTGGATGTTTGCGAGCGTGGTGGCGCGCGGATGCGTGCCGGTGCGGATCGCGTGCTGCTCCGCGGGCAGACCGAACGCGTCCCAGCCCATGGGGTGCAACACGTCGACGCCGGTCATGCGCTTGTATCGCGCGACGATGTCCGTGGCGGTGTAGCCCTCCGGATGGCCCACGTGCAAGCCGGTCCCGGACGGGTACGGGAACATGTCGAGGATGTACATCTTCGCGCGGCCAGGATGCCGCGTCGCCGCGAAGGTCTTCTTCTCTTCCCAGTACGCCTGCCACTTGGGCTCGATCGCCTTCGGCTCGTAGCGCTCGCGCTCGTCGCGCGGATCGCGCTCGGGCTGCTGATCTTGAATGTCCGCCATTTCAGGCGTCAATTACCACAGGTGGGCTTGCCGTCTGCGTCGAACAGGAGCCCGCTTGCCTTGCGTCGGAGGCGCACCTTGCGCCTGGTCTCTGCGGGCTCCGCTTCACCCGTGCCTGCCTCGGCGCAGGCGAGCGCGCGGTGCGGGTCCTTCTTCCAGTGCTCGTAGAGCTTGGCGAGCTCCAGGCGAATGGTTGCATCCTGCACGGATGCAGCGGCGGCCTCGAAATCCAGGAGTGCGCGCGCCTTGTCGCCGCGGGCCTTCTCGATCCCAGCGCGGACCACGTGTCCCTCTGCGCCCGCTCCGGAGGCGATCGCGCGTGTCGCCATCTCCACCGCCTCATCCAGCTTCTTCGCGCGCTTCAGCGTGCGCGCGACGTTCACGAGATCGCGCGGCACCATGTCGCTGGCGGCGAACGGCTCACCATAGAACGCGACCAGGGACGCCATGGATGAGACGTCCCACGCGTTGTGCTCCACCACCTTGATGAGGCCGCGCGTGTCGCCGGTGCGGAGAAAATGCAGGTAGCACGCGCTCACGTCGCCGGAGGGCACGTCGTCCTCGCGCACGAACCCGAAGAGCCGGCGCTCGAGCGCACCCAGCTTGGTGCCGCCCTTCTCTTCCCCTTTGTGGACGCGGCGCGCGACGTGCAGCAGGTCCAGGTGCGGCGGCTCCAGAGGCGGCTCGATCTTCGCCATGCGGAAGCGCGTGCGCAAGAGCGGCATGTCGAACGACTTGCCATTGAACGTAACCAGGCACGACGCGTCACGGATGCGCGTGGCAAGGTGCTCGAGCATGGGCCCCTCCTCGCCCAGGTTGCGAACGAGCAGCTGCTCGAGGGTGAGGCGCGCGTCGTCGTCGAAGAACGCGAGCCCCACCAGGAACGCGACCGTGCCGGTGCCGCCCGAGAGGCCCGTGGTCTCGGTGTCCAGGTAGAGCGCGCCCGTGAGGTCCACCTTGGAGAGAGAAGGATCGAGCGCAAGGAGCGCGAGCACCTCCGACTCCGCAGCGCGAGCGAGCGTGGGCGTGCCGCGTCCCGTGCGATGCGCGGAGCCCAGACCGACGCGACGAACGAACAGCGCTCCGCGTTCGGTCTCCACGCGATCGAACGGGAGCTCCTCCGGCGCGGGCATTGGCGCAGGCACCGGCTCACGCGCGAGGATCTGCGCCATCCGCGCACGCAGCTCGGCGAGCTTGCTAACGTCCCCGGCGATCGTCTCGCTGGACATGGGCCCTGAAGCCGCTGAAGCCGCTGAAGCTTTCGCCGCAGAGTGACGACCGAGGCGGGAGAGAAATGACATGAGCCCCTATACGGTACATCCGTACAGGGGTCCTGTCACGATCCTCGCGGGCCCCGGCTCCTACAGCCCCATGTCGTTCACGACGGACTGGTTCTGGCGAACGGCGCTCTTCCCGTCGGCGCTGGACTGGGCGGGTGCGGGGGGCGGGCCTGCGGGGGCGCCACCGCCGCCAGCGAACGGTGAGGGCTTCGCGGCGGCTTGCGGCTTCGCAAAGCCCTTGTCGGCCTGCGCGACGACGGCCTGCTGCTCCTCGAAGTCGCGATCGACGGGGCGGGTGTTCTTGGCCGGCCCGGCAGCGAACGCGTCCGTCTTCGCGAGGGCCACCGCGTGCTTCTCACGCACCGCGAGCTCTTGCCGGCGCGTATCCAGGCGAGCGCGCGCCTCGTCGACGCGACCGCCCTCGAAGAGCTTGTTCGCCTCGGTCAGGGTTTGTGCGGTGCGGCTGCGCTCGAGACGGGCAGACACGAACGGGTCGAGCTCCTTCTGGCCGTGATCGTCATCGGTGACCTTGAGCGCGAGCGAGCCTTCGCAGAGAGCGTCGTTGCGCTTGCCGAGATCCTTGTACGCGAGGCGGACGTGCGCCACCTTCTGATCGCCGGCGCGATCCGTGGGGACGCGCAGGCGCAGCAGCGCGGTCTTCTCCTGCTTCGCGGAGAACGCGCCGAACGGGATCGTGATCTTGTTGCCGTCGCGGCGGAAGCTGCGATCGAAGACCTCGGAGACCTCGACGCCCGGCTCGAGCTCCACGACCATCTCGGCCGAGGAAGCGAGCGAGCTCAGCACGCTGTCGAACTCCTCCGCGAAGATGTCCGCGAGCTTCGACGGATCCTTCACGAAGTAGTGCTTGCCGTTGCCCTCCTGCGCGAGCGCGCCCATCACCTTCTCGTCGAAGTCGACGTCGACGCCGATGGTCGAGATGGTGAGCCCGTTGTCGCGCATGCGCGAGGCGATGGTGCGGAGCCCGGGCATGTCCGTGACGCCGTGGTTCGTAGCGCCATCGGAGAGGAGAACGATGCGGTTCACGTGATCGCCAGAGAGCCCGGCGCGAGAGAGCTCGCGCGATGCGGCGTCCAGTCCGCAGGAGATGCACGTGTCGCCGCCAAGGCGGATGCTCGCGATGTCGCGCTCGATCTGTGACCGCGAGGCGTCGCTGACGCGCGTGGGCGCGACCACGACATCCGCGCGCGTATCGAACGCGACGACGCTTACCATGTCGCCGTCGCGCAGCCGCTCCACGGCGCCGCGTGCGGCGGAGAGCGCGTTGGCGATTCGTTGTCCACGCATGGAGCCGCTCTTGTCGACGACGATCGCGAGGTTCACGGGGGGCGACGCGGCGACCTTCTCGTCGGCGCCAGCCACGCTCGCGAACAGGTAGGTCTCGCCTTTGCTGTCGGGGCCAAGGGCCGTGTGAGCGAGGCGCGCGTCGATCGTGAGGGTCTGGCCCGCCTGGAACCGCGACTGGCTCTTCGCCGGAAAATCGGCCGTGGGGGTCTCGATTTCGGGAGCTGCGGCCACCTCGGTGGTGTGGGCGACCGGCACTGCGAACGCGGCCCCGGTGGAGGAACAGACCGCGACACCCAGCAGAATCATGGCGGTTTTCAGCTTCATCCGTTCCCTCGACTGTCCTTCGTGACCTGGTGCTCTTCCTCGGACGTCCGAGGAGCCGAAAAGTTCTCGTGGCGCCTGAGCCCGGCGCCTTCCGCCAGCGCCCATGCCGGCTCGCCGCCGATCAGCACGAGGACCGCATCCACCTCGACGATGTCCGCCGTGTGGGCACCCACCCGTACGAGATGAACCAGCCCCGGCTCGACCTTCCGCACGAACGTGTTGAGGCGCAGGTCGAGCAGGCCGCGGGTCGATAGGTGGCGGACCTCGTCCACGTTGCGCTTCCTGCCGCGCGAGAAGTCCTCGCCGCGATGGACAAGCGTGACCTTGGTGTCTGGCTGCTTCGCGAGCGCGACCGCCGCCTCCATCGCGCTGTCGCCGAGCCCGACGACGATGACACGCTTGCCCTCGAAGGAGCGCGCATCCGAGAGGAAGCGGTGAACGTGCGGCGCCGCGTCCGGAACAATCTCCGCCTCGAACGGTCGCGGAGAGCCGTACTTGCCCGTCGCGAGAACGACGGCACGGGCGCGCACGACCTGGTCCTCTTCGGTGCCGTCCGGCGCTCCGGCGGGCGCCTGCCTGGAGGTCACGCGGAACGCATCGCCATCCTTCACGATCGAGAGGACCCGCGTGCGCGTCTGGACCTTGAGCCCGTGCTTGCGGACGATCCGCTCCCACGCGCGCACGAGCTCTTCCTTCTTCGCGCTCTGGAACTCCAGCGGCCCCTCCACGGGCATCGTGAGCGGAGCGTCGAACACCAGCTTGTCTCGCGGGAAGGCGCGGATGCTGGCCGCGAGGTCTCCTTGCTCGTACAGACGAACGGTGAGCTTCGCGTCCTTTGCGGAGAGCGCAGCGGACAGGCCCGCGGGCCCCGCACCGACGATCACCACGTCCACGTCGGCCGCTCGCGCGAGCTCCTTCTTGCGCTCACGAATGCGCTCGATCACGCGGGCGCCCTGCGCGATCGCGTTCTTGATGAGCGGCAAGCCGGTGAGGTCGCCGGCGACGAAAAGCCCGCGCGCATCCAGGCTCTCGCCGTGCTCGTCGATACGAAGCGCGCCCTCCTGCGCCTCGCCTTCGTGAATGACGATCGAGCCGTTCGGACAGGCGGGCTCGCAGAGGACCACTCCCGTGCAATCCTTGGGACGCGCCACGACGGCGACGTACTGCTTGATCTCCAGCACGTCGAACGGACACGCGTCCACGCATGCGTAGCAGCCCAGACACGTGACGGGGTTCACCACGGGCAAGCGCTTCACCGGCGCCGCGAACGTGGGCGCTTTCGACGCGGCGACCACGCGGCGACGTCCCCTGCGCGATACGAGCACGTACGCCAGAGCGCCGGCGAGCACGGAGGCGAGCGAGAACGGCAGCACGGTGCCCTCGTAACCGCCGCGCGCGCTCCCCCTCGGCAGGCCGGTCTTCATGGCGCGCCCTGCGGCCTCCCATGCGACGTAGCGAGTCTCGCCATGCTGCGCCTTGCATACTCCGGAGGCGCCGCGCGGCGACAGCGGGGTCTCGTGCTCATCCCAGCAACGCGAGAAGCCGGAAGCGTCGCGACAGCGCGCGATCGGATCGCTCGTGTTCTTGCCGTCGTGACAGCCCGCGCAGCGCTCCGTGCGGACAAGCGGGACGATCGTGCCCTTCGGCGGCGAAGGCCCCGTGTCGATCTCCGACACGGCATCCGCATGGAAGACCTTCGCGTGGCCGTCCCCCGCGAACGACACGCCATACGCTTCTCCGTGCGCCGGGTGGCAGGTCGCGCAGCGCAGCACGCCCTTCTCCATCAGCGTGCGGTGGGCCTTGCGCGTGGACAGGTGCTGGCCGGGGTCGTGACAGCCACCGCACGTGGCGGGACCATCCGAGGTCGTGTGGCACGACGCGCAAGCGACCTTGGCGCGCTGATGAGGCAGCGCGAGCGGCCCCACGGATCTCGCGCCGGTGGAGCCGAGAGCAGCGAGCGCGCCTCCCGCAGACAGCGCGGTGGTGACGAGCAGCGCGGACAGCAACGCACGCTGTCGCCACACGTCACCGCTGCGAGCACCGGTCCGCTTCCCCTGCGTGCTCAACGCAGCACCTCGACGACGTGCGCGGCGGAGAGGCCCAGCGCCGCGGCCACGGCGAGCACGTGGAGCACGACCACACCGGAGAGCACACGCGCAAGTGTGACCTTCGCACGATGCGCGCGGCGCTGCACGACGACCGCAGCCACCTCCGCCACCTCTGCCTGCTTGTCGCGACCGCGTCCCTCGAGCAACGCGTCGATCGACGTCGTGAGGCGCGTTCGCTCCTGACGCTGGGTCCGACCCGACAGCGCGAACGACATCGGGCCGACGAGCCGTCGATCGTACGGCCCGAGCACGCGCTCGAACACGGCCTTCGTGAGCTCCGACTTTCCGGACAGCGCGGAGAGCAGCGACACGCCGAGCCCGCGCCACTCCTCGGGCCCGCGGTCGTCGCCCGTGGATGATGCCTCGGCGCGCGTCATGGCCCGTGGGAGCACGCGCCCGAGGGCGAACGCGAGCAGGCCCGACGCGCCCGCAACGAGTGCGAGCATCAGCGCGATGCCGCCGGGGTTCCCCCGCACGTGACCGTGCGAGTGGGCGAGCAGGAGGCCCGGCGTTAGCGCTCCCGTGAACGCGTGGACCAGGTACCCGCGGGAGGGCGCGAGAAGCGAGTCCTTCGCGACATAGCGGAAGAGCAGCCGCTTCTGTAACATGTATAATACAGACATCAGCAGCGCGACCAGCGCGACGACGCCCGAGGCGCGAAACGGCGGATGGACGAGCGTGGCGCCCATGGAAGCGGCGAGCGTCGCAGCGATCGCGAGCGTGGGAATGCGCGGCGCAGCAGGCAGCGCCGTACGATCCTTTCCACCACCGAGCTCTGGCAGGACGCGCGCTGGCTCCACGCGTGCGATGGCCGTGACCGGGCACGCGACCACGCAGGCGGGGCCGTGCGCGCGTCCCTCGCAGAGATCACACTTCACGGCGAGATCGGCGCCCGCGAGGCCGGCCGGGGCAGGCGCGTCCTTCGCGCGCGGCGCCATGGAGATGTTGTCCCACGGGCACGCCTTCTCGCAGGCGCCGCAGCCCGTGCAGAGCTCCGCGCGAATCACGACCTCGAGCGCGTCATTCCGTCCGATCGCACCCGTGGGACACGGCGGCATGCACGCGGGGTTCTTGCAGTGCTGACAGCTCGTGGGCACGAGCAGCGTGGCGCCGAGCGACGGGACCTCGAACTTGTCACCGCCGCGATAGAGGCGCGACACGCCGTCCTCGTGAACGCCGGCGCACGCGCTCGAGCACTGACCACAGCGGAGACAGCTGTCGCCATCGATCACGAGCATGGAGCCCGCCGCCTCGAACCGATGCCGATCACGGAAGAGATGCGCCGTGGGAAGCAGCTGCGGCAGACGCGTCAGATGCGCCGTCTTGCCCGCGCTCCATTGCACGACCTTGGCTGGCACGGCCACCACGCGCGATGGGCCCGTGGCGAGGACGCTGGACTGCCGAGGTCGCTTGCCCGACGCCTCCGAGTCGCCAACGGCGTCCCCGCGCGATACGTAGCCGAGGACCCGCGGCCTGCCGACGTCGTCCACCGTCTGCGTCAGCGTGCCGGACGCCACGAGAAAGAGCTCGTCCGCGGGATCGCCCTCGCGATAGAGGTACTCGTTCTTCTCCAGCGTGCGGACGGACGACGCGTCCAGCACCTTGCCGCGCTCGATCTCGGAGAGGTCGGCGAAGATCGCGCTCGCCGAGATGACGTCGGAAGAGAGCGCGCGCTCCACCGAGCGCCGGATGCGTGCCTCGTGCTCCTCCGCCCCTGCGCGTGACAGCGCGCGACGCACGAGGTGCGCCGGCATGGCCACCGCCGCGCTCTTCCCGCGAGAGCGCGCGAGCGTCTGCCGCGCCGCGAACGGAAGGATCGCCTCCTCACCGAACGCGTCACCTGGGAGCGCATCGCGCACGTGCCGCTCCTTGCCATCCTTCTTGCTCGGGACGTAGAGCGCGATGGCGCCCTCGGTACAGACGAAGACCTGGTCCCCGCTCTCACCCGCGGCGAACGCGAGCTGTCCGTCCTTCAGCGTGACCTCGCGGGATGCTGCGACGAGCTCCTTCTTCCCGCGCTCGTCGACGTCCGCGAGCAGGCTCGAAGAGAATGGGTCACGGGCCATGCGTCACGACCTCGGCGACGTCCAGGATGCGCAGGCGTGCGAGGTGAGCGGGGGTGACCTGCGCGCCGCTCGGACGCTCACCGCGCGACGCCCTCCGCGCCTCGTAGTCGGCGAAGGCGCGCAGGAGATACGGCGGGAACGCGCGGAACCGCAGGCGCGCGGTCACGGTGAACGGTGCCTTACGCCCCTCGGTAGGGAGCTCGTACACCCAGCGCTGCTTCACGTTCGGCGCGGCGGAGCGCGTGTCGATGATCGCGTCGGGCGCCTTCGCGATCCCGCGATCGGCATCGAGCGCGCCGATGGGAAAGAATGTCTCGAAGAGCGCGTTGTCGCCGGACAGGTTGCTGCGGCACTCGCCCGTGTCCAGATCGTAGTCACCGTCGTCGAAGCGATCCGCGCGCGTGCGCCCCTGCTCGCCCGTGGGCTGGCACGCGCCGTTCTGGTCGATCAGGCCGATGCAGCGAACGCAGCGCAAGAAGCCATTTTGCAGGTTGATGAGGCCGCGTCCATGCCGTTCGTCAGGTCCGTTCGGCTTCCATGCGGGGACGTCCGGACCATCCGCCACGTCGGCGCCGAAGAGCCCGAGGGGCCTGCCCTTCCCGTCCGTCACGGTGTCGTCGGTGCGGATGCGGAGGAAGCGTTTGTCCGCGAGGTCTTCGTCTGCCTTGCCGATCTTGCCCACCTCGTACAGCAAGCGACCGTCCGCATCCTTCACCGTGAGCTCGACCCAGATCTCGCGCTCCTGGCTGAAGCCAGCGGGGACGCGGTGACCGGCGCCGGTGTTCGTTATCGACACTGGCACCCGAAGTGTTCCGCCGAGTGACTGTGGCGTGCCCACGTCGAACGTGAGCGCGCGCGCGACGAGCATGGTCTGGCGCATCGCGAGGCCGAGGGGCACGCCCTCCGAATCGAGCGCCGACAGATCCTCGGAGAGGCCGCGTGGGTCGATGGCGAGCGGCACCTCCACGCTCGTGAAGTCGTGAGACACGTGCTTTCCGCGCCCCAGATCTCCCGGCCTCCGCGCCTCTACCCTGGTTCCGCCGGGACATCCCTTGCCGCCCGGACTGGATGCATCCTGCACACATATTCCAGGGAATGTGGACATGTGGCAGTCCTGGCATGTGGACTGCGGGCGTCCGGCGCGCGCCTCGTCCGCTGCCCACGCGCGCCACTCCGAGTAGCCATTGCGCAGTCGCTTGAAGTGTTCGCCGCGGTCGCGCGCGCCGATGATGTCGGTGCCGAAGAGCCGCACGTCGTGGCAACTTCCGCAGAACTCGCTCGAGCGCAGATACGCCTTCTCCGAAGAGCTCGGGAGCTTGTGCACGCGCGCGCCGTTCGTCGCGAGCGCCGTTCCGAAGAACGACGTGGCGTCGAGCGCGTAACCGCTGTTGCCGATGCCCAGTCGGCCCGTGGCGTCCTCTGGGCGCGCGGCGAACACGGTTCCTGTCTGGAACGAGGTCCACGTGGGGTTGCCCTGGTAGGATTGGCCCTGGTGCACCGGGCCGATCGTGGTGTGGCAGGAGATGCAAGAGATGCCCTCCATGGAACTGGCAGAGGCGAGATCCTTCACGGGCGCGCGGCTGCCTTCGCTGCTGCGGCCTGACCCGTTCGACGACCCGCCCGACGACCACGGCGGCATCGACGCGGCGAGGTTCTCGCCTGGAAGGTGGCAGTTCACACACCAGTGCTCGCCGCCCGCTCCCGTGATCGTGGTGCCGCGATTGCGATCGAAGCATGCGTCCGTGCCGCGCCTGCGCAAGATGCCGGCGCCGTTGGGGCACTCGGAGGAGCGGCCCACCTCTTCTTCCACCACGCTCTCGAGCGCACCAAAGAGCGGGCTCGTCGCCGCGCGCGACATCACGCTCCGGCGCCACTCCGACACCTCGCGCGCGTGACACGCCACGCAGGAGTCGGCCTGCGATCGCGCAAGCGTCATGGGGCGCTCGACGGGCGCCTTCGCCGAAGAAGAGCCCGCGGGACTCGCCGCGCCGTAGGTGCCCTGCGACACGGCCGCCACCGCAGCGACGACCGCGAGGGCCACGAACGCAAGAGCCGCGCTCATGCGCAGCCACGTACCGCGCGTCGGCGGTGCGGCCGCCCCATCCACCGCGCTCGCGATCGCAGCGTTCGGCCTTGCGCGCTTCACCACGACCTTCGCCGCCGTCGTGGCGGACAGCTCGCGGACGATCTCGTCGGCGGAGCGCGGGCGCTTCTCCGCATCGGGCGACAGCATGCGGAGCAAGAATGCATGGAGGCCCGGCGGCAGCTCACGCGCCACGTCCTGCGGCAACGGTACGATCTCCGAACGGCCCGCCGCGAACGCCGCGCGCGCACCGTCACCGCGGAACGGCGGAGCCCCCGAGAGCAAACGGTAGAGGATCAGGCCGAGCACATAGCGATTGGCAGCCGAGTCCCACGGCGCGCCGTCGAGCTGCTCCGGTGGCGTGTACGTCGGTGATGGGCCGCTCCCTCGCGCAGCGCCATCCGTCGGCTCACCGGAGAGCACGGCCAGATAGTCACGAGCCGCAATGAACGCTCCACCCGCATCGATGAGGCGCACGTCTTCGGGAGACAGCGGGCCCGTGAACACGTGCGCGCGTTCGCACCGCAACAGATCCTCCGCCACGCCGAGCGCCACGTTGCGCGCATCCGCGAACGACAGACGCTCGTTCTTGCGCAGCTCCGCGAGGCTCTTCGCCGAAGGCGCGCGCAAGAGCCATGCTCCGTCGTCCCCTTGACCGGCGTCCACGAAGCCGAGGCCCAGCGCGCGCAGACGCTCCGCCAGCGCTGGCTCCAGCACGAACCATGCAGTGCCGCCTTTGGCGCGCGCGGTCTCGAAGCGCCCGGCCTTCGTGCGCTCCCCGAGGAGCTTCGGTGGAGGCGCCCGACGGATGTCACGGAGAGTGACGGGGAGCGCCACTCTGTCCTATCGGGTCGACGCGCTCGTGGTCACGACGTCGCGGGGCGCCTGCGACGAGGCCAGCTTCGTGCGCACGAGATACGTCGACAGGAACGCGGCCAGCGAGAGCGCAACGATGGCGCTGATCGCGAGCCAGCCTGGGAGCTCCTTCGCGCCCGTCTTCTTCTCCAGAAGCGCGACGGTGTCGTTGCGCGGCGCGTCCTCCGTCTTCTTCGTTGCCGTCTCGCCCGCGGTGTCGCTCCCGCTCTTGCCCCCGGACTTGCTGTCGTTCTGGGAAGACGCCTTCGACGGCTCGGTCTTGACGAGTGGATCGGTGCGCTGGGGCGACGCGGGCGCCGTGACCGCGCGCGGTGCGGTGGTACCAAGGAGCGCGCCCGCGCTGCAGAACGGCGAGAGGCGCTCTGACACAACGCGCGCGGAGCCAGGCCGCTTCTCGGGATCTTTCTCGAGCAGCGAGAAGAGCAGCTCCTCCACGCCGCGCGGCAGCCCGCGCCGTACGTCGGCGTCGAGCGGCGGCGGTGTCGCCGTGCACTGGAGGTTCAAAAGCTCCCGCGGCGAGGTGGAGCGGAACGGTGGAACGCCCGCGATCATCTCGTAGAACATCAAGCCGAGCGCGTAGAGATCACTGCGGGCGTCGATGCTGCGGGCGTCGATCTGCTCCGGGCTCATGTACGCGAGCGTGCCGATGCTCTGCGTGTTGGTCGCGTTCGCGGCCTCCAGTACCTTGGCGACGCCGAAGTCCATCACCTTCAAACCTTGTGCGGGACCGTTCTCGTCCTCGCCTTCTTTGACCACGAGCATCACGTTCTCGGGCTTGAGATCGCGATGAACGATCGTCGGCGTCTGCTCGTGGGCCACGGACAACGCATCCGCGATGCGTACCACGTAGTCGCAGGCCTCGGACCACGGGATGGCTCCAGCGCGACCCAGCTCCTGACGCAGCGTGCGCCCGCGCAGGTACTCGAGGACGAGGACCAGCTGCCCGTCCACCTCCATCGACGCCAGGCTCCGAACGAGCGATGGGTGCTCGAGATGCGCGAGGATCTGCATCTCCGAGAGGAACATCTTCCGTCCCTCCTCGCTTCGCATCAGCTCCGAGCGCATCACCTTGAGCGCGACCCGCCGGCCGCTCAGGCGCTCTTCCGCTTCGTAGACCTTGCCCATCCCGCCTTCGCCGATGAGCCGCTTGACGAGGTATTCTCCGATTCGATCCATCAAACCCCTCCGACGCACCAGTCACCGCCGCGATCTAACGGGCACCTCGATTACTCGAACACCGTCGGCAGATCCTTGCGCGCGTCACGGAGCATATCCTCCATTCCCATCGCGAGGGCGGTGGGCAGCTCGTTCTCCGCAAACAGCCCAACCTCCTGGATCTCCATGGAATTTTTTGGAGGCTGGGCTGGCTCAGCGACTGTACATCTCACGACGATGGTGACCGCGTGGAAGCGCGGATCGCGGTCGGGCCGGGAGTAGACGCCGACCACGCGCTCCACTTCCAGGCTCGTGACGCCCGCCTCCTCGAGCATCTCACGCTCGAGGCCGACGGCCAGTGTTTCACCCCACTCGAGGGTGCCGCCGGGCAACGCCCACGTACCGGTATCGCCGCGGCGAATGAGGAGCCAGCGCCCATCACGCGTGCGCGCAGCGGCCGCGACGCCCACGACGGGTCGACGGAGAAGGTGACGCGCAGCCTCGTGGAGGATCGTGATCGCGTTCTTGGAATGGAGGAGCGACGGCAATATGCGGGAAAACAAGGTGCTTGAGCGCGCTGACATGCCGCCGCGAACCTAGCCGGAAACGGGCGGCGGAGGTATGGACGAAAGACACGGGAAAGACACGGGAAGGGACACGCGAAAAGATACCTGCTGAGAGGTGTCCCAAATATCGCCTGGCGCCCTTGAAATTGGCCACTAAGGTGTCCGCACAATGCGGAGCCTCAGCCTGTTGTTCGGAGTCGGCGTCACCACGTTGCTGGTCGCCGCGTGCTCTTCCACCGGGACGCACGGTACGGGTGAGACGCCCCAAGACGACGCCGGCACCGGCATCGACCCCACCGCAGACGGCGGAGCCGCGAACAAGGACGGCGGCGTCCTCCCCGCGGGCCCCAACCCCTGCAGCGTTGCGGCGAAGGGAACGGCCGGTGTGCTCATCAGCGGGCGGCTGCTTCTCACGTCGGGCCCGCTGGATGGCGAGCTCCTCATCGACGCCGCCGGCAAGATCTCCTGTGCCGCGGCGAGCTGCAAGGCGACCGCGGGCTACGCAGCGGCTACACACCTCGCGTGCCCGACCGCGGTGATCTCACCCGGCCTCGTGAACGCGCACGACCACACCGACTTCAACACGGCACCGCCGATCGACAGCAAGCAGCTCCGGTACACGCACCGCAACGGTTGGCGCAAAGGCACCGGCGGGGAGACCAAGCTCACCGAGCCGCAGACCAGCAACGACCCGAAGGTGATCGCCGCCGCGGAGCTTCGCTTCGTGATGGGCGGCGCGACCAGCCTCCTTGGCTCCGGTGGCATCGGCGGCATGGTGCGGAACCTCGCAAACTTCAAGGACCAGACGCAGCTCGAAGGGCTCACCGGCAAGACGGTCTACTTCGACACGTTCCCGCTCGGTGATTCCACCGGGGTCGAGATCGCGTCGGGCTGCGCCTACCCCGCCGTCCGCAGCACGGGCCAGGCATTCGCCGACGGCAACTATGCGCCGCACGTGGCCGAGGGCATCAACCCCGCTGCCGAGAACGAGTTCACCTGTGAGAAGGCCACCCTCATCACGGCGCGCACCGCGCTGATTCACGGCGTGGGGCTGAACGCCACGGACATCGCGCAGGTCGCCACGAACAAGGCCACGCTGATCTGGTCGCCGCGCTCGAACGTCGCGCTGTACGGCAACACCGCCGCGATCACGGAGTACAAGCACGCTGGCGTGCCGATCGCGATGGGCACGGACTGGCTCGCCTCCGGGTCGATGAACATGCTGCGCGAGCTCGCCTGCGCGGACTCTCTCAACGAGAAGTACTTCAAGAGCGCCCTCACGGACGAAGAGCTGTGGGCAGCGGCCACGCACAACGGCGCGGTCGCGTCGGGCTTCGTCGGGCAGATCGGCGACCTCGTGGTGGGTGCTCAGGGCGACGTCGCGATCTTCGACGAGACATCAGGCAAGGACTACCGGGCCGTCATCGCTGCCGGCGTGGAGAACGTGCGGCTCGTGCTCAAGGGCGGAAAGCCCCTGTACGGCGACGCGGACGTCGTCGCCGCGCTGAAGCCCGGCTGTGATGCGCTGTCCGTCTGTGGCATCTCCAAGTCGGTGTGCGTCGACACCGCCGGCGTGACGTTCGGCAACATCTCGGCGGCCGCGATCAGCAGCTACCCGCTCTACTTCTGCAAGACGGCGGCGCCCACGGGCGAACCTTCGTGCACGCCCTACCGCGACACCTATCCGATGGGAACGAGCGCGACCGATCGCGATGGCGATGGCCTCGCGGACGCAAGCGACAACTGCCCCGACGTGTTCAACCCGACGCGCCCCCTGGACGGAGCCACGCAGGCGGACACGGACATGGACGGAGCAGGCGACGCGTGCGACGCGGCACCGCTCGACGCGGCCAAGAAGTAGCTTCTCGGGCTCCCGGTGCAGGGGTCGGGGACGAGGCTACTTGCCTGCGGGGCGGGCCCAGGCGCCGAACATGTACTTTCCGGCGCCGTGACCGTCGACCTCGATCGCGAAGTGGAGCTTCTGGTCGTAGTCGGTGACGCACCACGGCTCGCCCGTATTGATGACCGCGACTGGCTGCGTGGTCTTGTCGGTGCCGATGAGCGCGCCGCCCGGCTTCTCGATCAGGATGTCGATATCGGCGATGCCGTTGTCGGCGACGGCGAAGTAGCGGTAGCACATGCCCTTCCGCACCTCGATCACGAAGACGTCGCGCTTGTCCTTGACCGCGTGCAGGCGGCCTTCCTGGGGCTCCACGTACTTCACGAGACCGGTGGGTGTGCCGCACTGCTTGATGAGCGTTTCGTAGTCGGTCTTGTGGTTGCCCGTGAAAGCGAGGCCGGACAGGCACTCCTTGTCGCCCGTGGTCGCCTTCGGGAAGGTCGACTTCGGCGCATTCTTCGGGATGAGCGGGGCCATCTCGATCGGGCCGTCCTTTTCGTGGTCCTTCTCGTTCGGGTCGACGTGATCGGCGAGCTCAGCCTGCTCGTGGTGCGACAGCGTGGACGCTGGCGGCGTGGACGAGGCGGCGGCCACGGACGCGGAAGGCATCGCCGACGCTGCGGTCGAGCTGGTGTTGTGCGCGTTGTCCGCGGGCGGCTTGTTACCCCCACCACAGCCATAGGCCGCGCCGATGGCAGAGACGGACAGAACCGCGAAACCCCCAACCCATGAGCTCTTCATGCGGTCCACCCTATCGGTTTTTTAACCTTCGCGCTACATGCGGACACATGCGGCTCGTCACCTACGAAGACACAGGCAGCCCCGGCCACTCACGTGGCGCCATCCTCACCCACGACAGCGCGGGAGGCGCGGTCCTCCTCGATCTCGCGCGGGGTTTTGCGTGGCTCGAGTCCCGGCGCTCGGCGGATCACCCAACGGGCGCGAGCATCGGCGAAATTGAGGCGAAATACGGGCGTGGCGTGCTCGGGTTCGTCGAGAACGAGTCCGTCGCACGCCCCGCAGCGGATGCGATCGTGCTGGCGCTCCAGAATGGCGAGCTGCCCGACGGCATCGCGAGCCCGGCTGCGGGCAAGCAGCTGCTCGCGCCGATCCCCCGCCCGCCGTCCATGCGTGATGGCTACGCGTTCCGACAGCACGTGGAGACGGCGCGGAAGAACCGGGGCCTCGAGATGATCCCGGAGTTCGACCTCTTCCCGGTGTTCTACTTCACGAACCACCAGGCCGTGATCGGTGGCGGCGACCTTCGCGTGCGCGATGGTCATCTGGACCGACTGGACTTCGAGCTCGAGGCCGCGATCGTCGTCGGACGCGCGGGTCGTGATCTGAGCGCAGGGAACGCGGACTCGCACGTGTTCGGTCTCATGATCATGAACGACTGGTCTGCCCGCGCGCTCCAGATGGAGGAGATGAAGCTGTCGCTCGGACCCGCGAAGGGCAAGGACTTCGCGACCGGTCTCGGTCCGTGGCTGGTCACGAAAGACGAGCTCGAGAAGCAGATCGTCCACACGCCTCGCGGCGACGTCTATCACCTGGGCATGCGCGCCTTCGTGAACGACAAGCAGCTCTCGACCGGCAACGTGAAGGACATGAACTGGACGTTCGCCGAGATCATGGCGCGCGCGAGCTACGGCGTGACGCTGCATCCGGGAGACGTGATCGGATCGGGCACGGTGGGCACGGGGTGTCTGCTCGAGCTCAATGGATCGAAGATCACCGACAACCAGTGGCTGAAGCCGGGGGACAAGGTCGCGCTCGAGATCGACGGACTGGGGCGGATCGAGAACACGGTCGTCCGCGCGGAGCCCTGAGAGCGACCTCGAGCTCGACCTCGAAACTCGAACTGTCCTGAATCCCATGTGGCTAGTTTTTGCCGAAATCGTGTAGACCGTCACTCTGAAATGAGTTACGTTCATGGACGATCGAAGTGGTCGACTGGCGCGGCGAAAGTCATCCGCGCCTCGTCGTCGGCGCGTGAATTAATTGCGCGCGCCGCCTATCCTGCGAGCCCCCCCATGCCCACGCTGCACCGCTATCACGTCGTCCCCAAGCTCCCCCAGACGCTAGAGCGTCTGCGTGACCTCGCGCAGAACCTCTGGTGGACGTGGAACCCGGAGGGGCGCGAGCTGTTCGCACGCATCGACCCCGACCTGTTCGAGATCGTGCACGGCAATCCGATCGAGCTCCTCTCACGCGTGGGCCAGAAGCGCCTCGACGAGCTCGCGGAGGACGACGCCTTCACGAGCCATCTCGAGGAGTGCACCAGCCTCTTCCACAAGTACCTCGCCCGCGAGGGCTGGTGGAACCGCACGTTCCCCGCCGCGAAGGACGCGGTCATTGCGTACTTCTCCATGGAGTACGGCCTGCACGAGTCGCTCCCGATTTACTCCGGTGGCCTCGGCGTGCTCGCCGGCGATCACCTGAAGACCGCCAGCGATCTCGGGCTGCCGCTGGTCGCCATCGGCCTCGCGTATGCGGAGGGCTACTTCCGCCAGGTCCTGAACGAGGACGGCTGGCAGGGCGAGCGCTACCCGCTGAACGACTGGCGCAGGCTCCCCGTTCAGCCGGTGTTCGTAACGGGCGGCAAGAAGGAAGAGCGCCTCAAGATCCGTGTAGAGTACCCGGATCGCATCGTCGTCGCGCAGCTGTGGAAGGTGGCCGTCGGCCGCGTGCCTCTCTACCTGCTGGACGCGAACCTGGAGGAGAACGCGCCCGAGGATCGCGCGATCACCGGCCCGCTCTACGGCGGCGATCAGGAGTTCCGCGTCCGCCAGGAGATCATGCTCGGCATCGGCGGAGTTCACGCGCTCGCAGCCGTGGGCCTCACGCCGACGGTCTGCCATATGAACGAGGGTCACTCCGCGTTCCTCGCTCTCGAGCGTATTCGCCGCGTGATGAGCGACAATGGCGCGTCGTTCGCGGTCGCGAGCGAGGCGATGTCCGCAGGCAACATCTTCACGACGCATACGCCAGTTCCCGCCGGCAACGACGCGTTCGATCTCGCGCTCGTGGGCCGCTATCTGGAGCCGTATCGCCGCGCGATCGGCCTTTCCGAAGACGAGCTACTCGCGCTCGGCCGCGCGAATGACGCGCCCGCCACGGGAAAAGAAGCGCGCTTCTCGATGCCTGTCCTCGCGATCCGCACGGCCGATCGCTACAACGGCGTGAGCAAGCTCCACGGCGAGGTGTCGCGCAAGATGTACCACCCGCTCTGGCCAGAGCTGCCCGAGCACGAGGTGCCGATCGCAAGCGTCACGAACGGCGTGCACATCCCGTCGTGGCTCTCCGACGAGATGGCGGCGCTCTTCTCTCGCTACCTCGGGCCGCGCTGGCTCGAGTCAGCGGATGACCCCACGCTATGGGCGCGCGCCGCGACCATCCCCGATGGTGAGCTGTGGCAGACGCACGAGCACCGCAAGCAACGCCTCGTCACGCTCGCGCGCAAGTGGCTCCACGCAGCCGCCGAGAAGCGCAGCGAAGGCGCGCAGGAGATCGCGTTCTCGGACGAGGCTCTCGACCCGCGCGCGCTCACGATCGGCTTCGCGCGCCGCTTCGCGACCTACAAGCGCGCCGCCCTGCTCTTCTCGGATCTCGAGCGCGTGAAGCGCCTGCTCGGGGATCCCGAGCGCCCCGTGCAGCTCGTGTTCGCGGGCAAGGCACACCCGCAGGACAAGGGCGGCAAGGAGCTCATTCGCCAGATCGTCCACTCGAGCCGTGACCTCGGGCTGCGCGGCAAGGTCGTCTTCATCGAGGATTACGACATGCGCATCGCGCGCGCGATCGTCTCCGGCGTCGACGTGTGGCTCAACACGCCGCGACGTCCGCACGAGGCGAGCGGCACCTCCGGCATGAAGGCCGCTGCGAACGGCGCGCTCAATCTCTCCGTCCTCGACGGCTGGTGGGCGGAGGCCTGGGCGTCGCACGGGCGCGAAGTCGGCTGGGCGATCGGACGCGGCGAGGAGTACGCGGACGGCGCGGGCGACGACGTGGAGGCGGAGGAGCTGTACGACGTGCTCGAGCGCGAGGTCGTGCCGCTCTATTACGATCGCGACGGCCGCGACAAGTTGCCGCGCCAGTGGATCCGCCGGATGAAGGGCGCGATCTCGCACTGCGTGCCCATGTTCAACACCGCGCGCATGGTGAAGGAATACGCCACGCGCTTCTACTTCCCCGCGATCGAGCTCACCGCGAAGATGACGGACAAGAAGCTCGCCGGCGCCACGGCGCTCACCGCGTGGAAGGATCGCGTGCGGTCTGCATGGAGCGACGTGCGCGTGCTCGACGTCGTCTTGCAGACGCCGGAAGAGGTGAAGGTCGGCGAGAAGCTCACCGTCGAGGCCAAGGTTCGCCTGGGCTCGCTGCTACCGGAGGACGTCGCAGTGGAGCTCTACTACGGGCCCACGCACGGCGGCCTTGCGCTCACATCCGGAGAGATCGTGCGCCTGCGCGTGCTCGACGGCCAGGACGGCGTCTTCCGCTTCCGCGGCGAGATCGGCACCGACACGAGCGGCTCCCACGCCTTCGCTGCGCGCGTCGTTCCGTACAACCCGACGATGAGTCACCCGTACGAGACGTCGCTCATCCGCTGGGGGTAGAGCCGACTACGGAGCGCAGAGCGGAGACAGGTAGTAGAGCGACGCGGCTCCTGGCTGCGCGCCTGGGCTGTCGTTCGTGAGCGCCCATCCGATGCCGGCGGAGCCGGTGACTCCGACGTTCTGATAGGACGTCGTCATCAGGTTGAGCGACTTCGGTGCGCTCTTCTTGTTGTCGATCCAGAGCACATGAGACGACGTAGCGACCGAGGTCGGCGGCGTGCTCGACACCGTGAGCACGCTCGACGAGTCGACCCACGCGACCGTGCCGAGGAACGCGCCGCCGAGCGGCGTTGTATACGTGTCAATGTCGACGACCGGGAACTTGGCGGAGAGCGTGGTGGCAGTTCCGTTCTCGAAGAGCTCCCCGACGTGGGTCTTGTACTGCGTGACCATGCCCATCGGGATGGCTGTGTAGTAGTGGATCCTCAGCGAGCCATCCGCGCCGGTGGCGAAATTGTAGGCCTGCACGCCGCCAGGCAATAGCGCCGTCGTGTCGAGTGGAGCCGACACGGCCTGCGTGGGCGTCCCCGCATTCGTGACCAGCTGGACGTCCGAGCTCGCACCGTTCGTCTTGAACAGCGCGAGCCGCGAGCCCGTGGTGCTGCCCGTCTGAGATGCGAGCGCGCCCGCATCCACGTCGACCTGCGAGATGGTCGACTGCGGCGTGAACGGCGCGACGACGGAGCCCGTGAAGAGTGGGTTGGGCTGCCCCTGCTGCGTGAGCAACGCGGAGAGCGCGGGCATCGGCAGGAGGATGTCGCCCGTGGCGTGGTTGGTGGTGACGAGCGAGGACTGCGCCGTGATCGTCTTGGTGAGCGGATCGAGCGGGGCGTCGAACCACGCGATCTGCACCTTGATGAAGCCGAAGTTCTGTATGCCACCGAGCACGAAGACGCGATTGCCGGACACCGCGATCGACTGCGCGAGGAACGGGAGGTTCGAAACGACGACGGGCGCCGGGTTGGGATCCGCAGGGATCGCGGGATACGCGAGCACGCCAGCGTTGGTGCCCACGAACACCCATGGATGCACCGCCGCGAAGCACTTCTGGGGTGCGCCGCACGACGGAGTCATGCCCGCCGGGACCGAGATCTTGTTGCCGGCGAACTTCTGCACCACCGGCGCGCCGCACGTGCCGTTCGTGCACACTGATGAAGAGCACGTGGTGCCCTTGGTGGGGCACACGTCGTAGACGCAGGCACCGCGCGCGAGATCGCAGCGGCCAGTAAGGCACGCCTGGTTGGAGAAGCAGTCGATGTCCTTCGCGCACGTCGTGGCGAGCCCGGAGTCGCCGCCTGCGTCCTTCGCGGGCGTTCCACCGTCGACCTTGGGGACGCTGCCGTCGACCTGCGCGACCGGCCCGTCGTTGCCCCCGTCCTCCGCGCCTCCGATCAGAGATTGATCGAGCCCAAGGGAGCAGCCGGCAGCGACGGCACACACGATCCCGATCGCAACCCCCACGCGAGCCTGGCGAGAGATGGTGCGCATCAGAATGCCCCCGAGAGCGATGCGCCGCCCGGCAAAGGCGAGAGCTGCAGTCTTCCGGTCCCCGCCTTCACACTGGACTCCTTGCTGTCCGGAATGAGCAGCAGCGCGACGCCGCCAGCAGTGAACACCGCGCCCGCGACGAACGCGACGGTGGACCACGTGGCGAGCCCGTTCGCATGATCGAACGACGACTGCGTCGGCCCCGCGTTGTACGCATCCTTTGCGGAGAGCGCGTTGAGGCCAAGCACCGTTCCACCAACGAGGAAGCCCACACCAAGACCCGCCGCGCCCACGCCGGCTGCCTTCATGAAGGGAAATTTTGCGGGCGCCGCCTTTGGTTCGGAAGGGGGCGGCTCCGTCGGCTTCGGCGGCTCGTCCTCTTTCGGCTTGGGCTTCGGCTTGTCGGTGGGTGGCGGAGCCACCTCCTCCTTGAGCTCGAGATTGCCGACCTGGTTCAACTCGAGAGTGATGTCCTTGCGCACCGCCGGCTTGTCGCCCGTGAAGCGCGCGAGCAGGACGTGAGCTCCCGGCGGACCATGGAGACGCGCCGGCACCGTCGTCTCGGAGAGGCCCTCGAGCTGGACGTGTGCGCCGTCCGGGCCCTTCACGATGATCGTGCCGAGCGCGGCCTCGAGCGAGGTCAGCCGCGCGCGCGCGTTCTCCTGCTGCTTCGCGTCCAGGCCCGCGACATCGAGGGAGCGGGAGTAGTCGTCCGCCGCGCGCTCCGGCTTGCTTGCGGCGTCCCACGCGAGCGCCGCCGTGTAGATGGTGACAGCGTGTGGCCGGATCGCCGCAGCAGCCTCGAAATGGAGGGCGGCCTCCGCGAAGCGTTTCGCGGCATACGCCTCCTTGCCTGCGCCGTACTCCTTGCGCGCAGTCGCGATTGGATCTGTCGCGTCCGGGCTCGCTCCCTGACCGGCGGCAGTGGAGGTCCAGCTTGCGCAGACGAGAGAAAGAGAGACGAGGAGCGCGCGTGCGTTGGGCATCAGTGGTTTCCGAACGGCACGCGCTCGTGCGCTCATGCCAGCGAGGTCAGGACTACGTGAGCACGTCAGTATGGATTGTCCGGAAGTGCGGTGGGCTTCGGCTTCGGCCTGGACGTCGCGGTGCTACTGGGTGCGCCTCCGCCGCCCCCGCCGCCCCCTCCGGACACGGTGCCGGTGCCCGTGCTGGTGCTGGTGCCGGACGTGGCGGTGCCGGTGGTGCCTGCGTTGCCACCACCAGTTGCCGGCGGGGTGTCGGTGGCGGCTGGCGTCGCAGACGGAAGCTCGATCGGCGGTATGATCGTGGGAGCAGCGGCCGTCGGCGTTGACGTGGTGGTGGGGATCGTCGGAGAGGCGTTGGGAGCAGTGGGAACGGCATCGATCTTGGTGCCGGTCGGGTCCGACGCCGGCGCTGTACGTGTGTAGCGCCAGCCAACGTATGCGCCGCCGCCGATGACGAACGCGAGGACGAGGCCGATCGTGATCGCCAGCGTGTAGTAGCCCGCGCCACCCTTGGGTGGGGTCGTGAGCGCAGTTTGCTGAGCGGACATCGGCCCGGACATGGGGCTCGCCAGGAGGCCGAGCGAGAGCGGGCCCGAGCCGGTGATCGTTCCAGGTCCCTGGCTCACGCCAGAGTACGGCCCGGCCATGCCTTGCTGCTGCTGCTGCGGAGGCGCGGAGCCTTCCCACCATTGGCCAGTGCCGCTGCTCGGCGGCATGGTGTTGCCCTGCGGCATGTTGCCCTGCTGCATGTTGCCCGGCGGAGACTGCGTGATGGGCGGCCCGAACGGCGCGTGCACCTGCGAGCCTTGCTGGCCTTGCTGGCCGTACGGGCCGGCCTGACCTGGGTACTGGTTTGGCTGCTGGGGAAACTGTGACGCGTGCTGCGCGGCGGTCGCCTGCAGCACGGCCATCTGGATGGCCTGCTGCACCGTGGACGACTGCAACGGCATCGTCATGAGGAGCGGGTTCTGCGCGTTCCGCACGCCGCTCTTCGAGTTGCCGACGGGAGGTGCGTTGGGGGCGCCCAGCGCGTTTGCTCCAGGCATCCCCGGCGGTCCAGCCACAGCCTGCGCGGGCGCTGCGCCCAGATTCGAAGGCGTGTGGCCCGGCACCTCCGGCCACGCGGCTCCTTCACCCTTCCCTCCCTGGGAGGCCTTGGCGATCTGGTCTCGCCGCGCGTCGATGATGTTGCCGATGCGTTCGCGCACTGCCGCCGCGACGTGAGACTGCGTGACGATCGGACCACTTCGCGCGAGCCACTCCTCGAGCGCCATGCGCAGCTGCTCTGCCGTGTCGAACCGGCGTTCGCGCTCCGACTGCATCGCGCGCACGACGATCTGCTCGAGCTCTCGCGGATAGTTGTGAGCCACTTGCGACGGCGGATTGAACACGCCGCGCGCGAGGTTCTGCATCACCATGAGATCGTTCTCGCCCTCGAAGGGCTGACGACCCGTGGTCGCTTCGTAGATGACGACACCGATCGCGAACACGTCCGCGCGGGCATCGAGCGGCGCGCCCATGAACTGCTCGGGCGACATGTAATTGAGCTTGCCCTTGATTTGCCCTGCAAGCGTGGCCTCCTGCAAGGAGCCGAGCGCCTTCGCCACGCCGAAATCGCAGACCTTCACGGTGCCGTCGGCGCCGGTCATGATGTTGTGCGGCGAGACGTCGCGGTGGACGATGTGAAGCGGCCTACCCATCTCGTCGGTCTGCTGATGTGCAGCGTGCAGACCGGCGCAGGCATCCGCCACCACGCGCGCGATGATGCGCGGGTCCATGGGGACTGCCTTGCCCGATACCTTCAGCGCGCGCGCGAGCGAATCTCCGGTGATCCACTCCATCGCCATGTAGAGGATGTCGCCCTCTTCACCGAGCTCGACGATCTGACAGCAGTTCGGGTGCTGGATGAACGACGCCACGCGCGCCTCGTTCACGAACATCCGCTCGAACTGCGCCTCGCGACGCAGGTGAGGCAGGATGGTCTTCACGGCGACGAGCTTGTTGAACCCGCGCTGCCCGTGTTGACGTGCCGCCCAGACGCGAGCCATGCCGCCACGCGCTACGGGCAACAAGAGCTCGTAGCGGCCCAAGCGCACGCCTGGAGCGAGGCGATCCCCGCTCTTTGGGTCGGCCGGCAACACATCCGCCATCCCTGTAAGCGTACACCGAAAATGGCGGTCTGCTCAAAACCCGAGAGGCAATCTAGACAAACTCGTGTAGGCAATTGCCCCATCTTGTCGCCAGCCTCGCCGGCCCCACAGCCACTTTCGGAGAACACGTGGAGCCCCATGCGTGGGTGGGCGGTAGCCGTGGTCGCCACGCTCGCGATGTCCGTGAGCTACCTCGATCGCCAGGCGCTGGCCGCGGTGGCCACGAAGGTGCGTGCAGATCTCGACATTTCGCACGGCCAATACGGGCTGCTCGCAGCGGCGTTCGGGGGTGCCTACCTGGTGGGAGCACCGCTCGCCGGGGGTCTGCTCGACCGCGTGGGCGCGCGGCGCGGGATGGTGATCGCCGTGATCGCGTGGTCGGCGGTCGCGGCGATGCACTCGCTCGCGCTCTCCTTCATGACGCTGATGGTGCTGCGTGTGCTCCTCGGTCTCGCAGAGGCGCCGTCGTTTCCGGGCGCGATCCAGGCGATGCGCAGGTGCTTACCGCCCGCGCGTCGCACGGCTGGCGTCGGCATGCTCTTCACGGGAAGCTCCTTCGGCGCGATGGTCGCTGCGCCGCTCGCGCTCTGGCTCTCCACGAAATACAACTGGCGCGCCGCGTTCGTGGTGATCGCCGTCGTGGGGCTCGTGTGGATCCCCGTATGGCTCGTGGCCACGCGCGGTCTCTTCGACAAGCCGCTCGTGGAGCTCGAAGCCCAGGCCCAGCCAGCGTCGAATCGTGCGCCGCTCTACCTGCGTCCGCAGAGCCTTCGCGCGATCGTGGGCGTCATCACTGGCGCGCCTTGCATCATGATGGTGCTGACGTGGTTTCCTCAGTACCTGGCCGAGGGCCGCCACGCGTCGGCGCCGGAGATGGCGCGCGTGCTCTGGATCCCGCCGCTGGTGTTCGACATCGGCGCGATCGGCTTCGGCGCGCTGGGCAGCGCACTCCGCGGACCAGACGCACGCCCGCCGCGCTCTCTGATGCTCGCGGCCGCGGCGCTTGCCAGCGCGCTGATGTTCGTTCCATACGCGAACGAGATGGCCGGCGTCGTCGCGCTCGCGTCCATCTCCATGGCGGGCGGCGCAGGTATGTACGTCCTCGTCATGGCGAACCTCCTCACGCAGGTCGCGCCCACGGAGACATCGCGCGCGGGCGGCATGTTGGCCGCGGCGCAGTCGCTCTCGCACATCGTGGCGAATCCGCTCGTGGGCCTGATCGTGGATCGAACACATAGCTTCAACGGGGCGTTGATGGCGCTCGGCTTCATGGTCATCCCGGGCGCGCTGGTCTGGGCTAGCTTTCCGGCGCCTGTGCGGAGAGCGGTGGACACCTAGCCGCGTTCGGAAGATCATCGATACGCTTTGGAATCGAAGAGCAAGCGCCCCGGCCCCAAGACAACGTCGAACTCGATGCGGCCGACCAGCCGGCCCGCGAAGGGTCAGACCGTGCCCCCACATTCCGCAGCGGCATCGAAGAGAGCCGCGATCTCCGCCGAGGAGCGCATCTCCGAGCTGGAGGAGGCGCTCGCTCATGCAAAGCGCGAACGCGCCGCCGACGATGAGCGGATACAGGAGTCACTGCAGCGTGCGGTGCGCATGGCGGAGCGACTGCAGCTGGCCGAGGGCGCCGCGAAGAGAGTGCAGGTGCGCGCACTGGCCGCGGAGGAGGAGGTGGTCGTGCAGTCTCGGCGCATCAAGCGCCTGGAAGCCGAGAACGCGGTGCTCCGCGGCGCCGGCGCGATCAAGCCGCGCACGGTCGACGAGTCGGTGCTCGAGAAGCTGATGGAGATGAGGACAACGCTGATGGCCACTGCGTCGGCGCTCGACGACCTCACGCATCGCGAAGCGGACCTCAGCGACGTGCGCGCACGCATCATCAACGAAGCGCGGCAGATCCTGCTGGCCACCGCGGGAATGACGTACGACGCCAAGCTCCCCGGCCCGCCGACCTCGAAGAAGTGAGCCGCTTCAGCGGAAACGGCGGGCTTCGTCCCGGCGTCGCCGGGCGTCCAGAACAAAGACGTAGAACTCGAATGCATCCTTCAGCGTGAGCTGCTCGCGGTGACGCGCCGCGCGTGCAAGGCCCCGCATAGCGAGATAGGTGCGACCGTCGCAGCCGAGCAGGTTCGATACCATCGCAGGATCGCGCGGCGCGTCCTCGGAGCCGCCCATGGCGGCGGCCGAGGCGAATACCCGGGTGAGCAACGACTCGCTCGCGAGGATTGCGCCGTGCGGATCACCGATGCCGAGAAACAGCTCCACCTTGCGTGCGGTGTCGCGCTCGGCGTCGGCGAACATCTCGATGAACGAGAACAGCTTGGCCTCGACCGTGGGTGGGCGCGGTGAGGAGCCGGCGGAGCTCGGTACCTGTGACGGGAAGCTTGGCACCTGCGACGAGCTGCGCGCCACACCGGCCGCGACGGCGAGCGGTCGACCGACGGTCTCTGGAGCCGGCTCTTCGTCGGTGCTCGTCTCGGGCTCGCGCTCCTTGACGACCGGGTCGATCTTCTCGGGCTTGCCGGACGGCTTGGGATCTGGCCTGGCAGATGGCTTGCGATCTGGCTTGGGATCTGGCTTGGCCGAAGGTTTGGGGGCGGCCTTGGACGCGACGGCCTGCGCGGGTGGCTCGACCGTGGTGCCGGTGCCGACGAGCGACTTGAAGGCCTCGCGCACGCCCGCGCGGATCGTCTCCGAGTCCTCCTTGCCGTACTCGGAGAGGACGAGACCGGTGATGCGCTCGAGGCCATCGAAGACGCCGTCTCCGCGCGTGGCCACCGTTCCGATTGAGGGCGCGCCGTGCTTGTTGTACCGGCGGTTCAGGTCGTCCATCGGCACGAGATCGGAGAGGTCCTGCTTGTTCCAGTGGAACGTGTGGGGGAGCTCCTTCAAGGTGCGCTGATGATCGGCCAGGCTGGTCTCGAGATCTTCGAGCGACTCCTGGTTGGTCTCGAGGCGTGACGACTGCGAGTCGGCCACGAACACGACGCCGTCGGCGCCGGAGAGCACGAGCTTGCGCGTCGCCTCGTAGTAGACCTGTCCTGGCACGGTGAACAGCTGGAGCCGGATGCTCATGCCGTTGACCTTCGGGACGCGTACTGGCAGGAAATCGAAGTAGAGCGTGCGGTCCGTTGGCGTCGCCAGGCTCACCATCTTGCCCTTGTTCTCGGGCCTCGTGGCGGCGTGGATGTACTGAAGCGTCGTGGTCTTACCTCCGAGCCCCGGCCCATAGAACACCAGCTTGAACACCAGCTCACGGGTGTGGGGATTCACGGACGCCATGCAGCGGCCAGAATACCGGACCTTGGGCCCGCAACACATAGCGACGTCGAGGAAACGGTCGGGGGCCGAGAAAGTCACCCGATTGACGGTCGGCACTGTCGGCGGCTTGACGCTTCGTGTGCTAGAAAGGGCGTGTTTTGCGCGAGTTCATCGATCTTCACTGCCATTTCTTGCCGGCCATCGACGACGGGGCGAAGACCCCGGAGGACGGCATTCGCATGCTGGTGGGCCTCAAGCAGGCAGGCTTCTCGATCGTCTGCGCGACGCCGCATATGCGGCCCGGGATGTTCGAGAACACGCGCCCCATGCTGGAGGCTGCCTACGCGTCGATGCGCCCGCACATCGAGGCGGCTGGCGACTCGGTGCCGAAGACCGTGCTCGCATCCGAGCACTATTTCGAGGACACCGTGTTCGAACGCCTCGTCTCCGGGCAGGGCCTGCCTTATCCGATCATGGACGCCGCGCGACCACCGAAGCGCCGCGGTGTGCTCGTGGAGTTCAACCCGATGGGATTTCCCCTGCGGTTGACCGATCGCATCTCTGATCTCGCGCGCAAAGGCCTCTTCCCCGTCATCGCTCATCCGGAGAGATACCAGCCGGTGTGGAAGGATGATCACTGCCTCGATCCGTTCCTCGACGCCGGGGCACGCCTCTTGCTCGACGTCTGTGCAATCATTGGAAAGTACGGACGTGCGGCGGAGCGAGCGGCAACCACACTCCTCGAAGAAGGAGCGTACGAAGCAGCCTGTTCCGACGCGCACCGGCCGGAGGATGCAGAGGCGACGGCGCAAGCCATCCTTCGGCTCGAGTCCCTCGTCGGCAAGGCGGAAGCAGAGCGGCTCCTCTCGGCTGGCCCACGCGCCATCCTCGGGAGCGCGACATGAGCGGCGCGAAACGGTCCACACGGAGACGAACGACGATGAGTGAGAAGATTGCTGTGATGGGGCTCGGCTACGTGGGGTTGCCCGTTGCGCTCGCGTTCGCGCGCAAGTTCCCAGGCACCGTTGGCTTCGACGTCCACCAGGAGAAGGTCGCCGAGCTGAACCGCGCGTTCGACCGGAACCTGGAGGTGCCCGCGGAGGTCCTTAAGGCGACGTCGCTCAAGATGACGCACGACCCGAAGTCCCTCGAGGGCGTCACGTTCTTCGTGGTCGCCGTGCCCACGCCGGTCGACAAGAACAACGTCCCCGATCTCACGCCGGTCGTGAAGGCGTCCGAGACCGTCGGGAAGGCGCTCAAGAAGGGCGGCGTGGTCGTCTACGAGTCCACCGTCTACCCCGGCGTGACCGAGGACGTGTGCGGCCCGATCCTGGAGAAGATCTCCGGCCTCCCACGCGCGGACTTCAAGCTCGGATACTCACCCGAGCGCATCAACCCCGGCGACAAGGAGCACACGCTCGAGAAGATCCTCAAGATCGTCTCGGGCGAAGACGCGGCCACGCTCGCGCGCGTCGCCGACGCGTATGGGGCCATCATCGATGCAGGAATTCATCGCGCGCCGTCGATCAAGGTCGCGGAAGCGGCGAAGGTGATCGAGAACACGCAGCGCGACCTCAACATCGCGCTCATGAACGAGCTCGCGATCATCTTCGATCGCATGGGCATCCGCACCGCGGACGTGCTCGCGGCGGCTGGCACCAAGTGGAACTTCCTCAAGTTCAAGCCGGGCCTCGTCGGCGGTCACTGCATCGGCGTCGACCCGTACTACCTCACGATGAAGGCGCAAGAGCTCGGCTACCAGCCGGAGGTCATCCTCGCTGGCCGCCGCATCAACAACTCGATGGGCAGCCACATCGCGCAGCGCACCGTGAAGATGCTCATCAACGCCGACATCCCCGTGAAGGGCGCGCGCGTCGGCGTGCTCGGCCTCACGTTCAAGGAGGACTGCAACGACCTCCGCAACAGCAAGGTGCCCGACATCCTCACGGAGCTGCGGCAGTTCGGCATTCACGCGATCATCCACGATCCGCTCGCCAACCCCGCGCATGCGACGCACGAGTACGGGCTCAAGCTGTCCGCGCTCGACGAGTTCCGCGCGCTCGACGCGGTGATCCTCGCGGTCTCGCATCAGGAGTACCTGAAGGATGGTCAGGCAGACATCGTCTCGCGGGTGAAGGACGGCGGCGTGCTCGTCGACGTGAAGAGCGTGCTCGACCCGAGCAAGGTCGATCGCAACATCAAGTACTGGAGCCTCTAGTCTCTAGAACCACTCCGGCGGCACTTCGTTGTGCATGAAGTGCACCGTGTTCGGTGCCGCGGCGCTCGACCAGTAGGCCTCTTCCGGGGCGTCGGCGGTGCCGCGCGACAGGCCCTCCGTCAAGGACCACGATGGACGCGCGCCGGGGCGCAATCCATGAAGCCCGCTCTGGAGCGCCGCGATCACGTACGTGTGTCCGGCGACACGGGCGCCCAGCCGCTCCGAGAGCTGCATCGCGAAATCGTGACCGCGCTGCGCGCCGAGCGTCTCGCACGTGCGGAACCACACGAGCGAGCCAGCGTCCGGCAGCATGCGCCTCTCTATGGCGGAGAGCGCATCCGCGGTTGCGCCTCCCTGCCCCAGCGTCGTCCTGGAAAAGACGTCGTCCGCGATCAGCGCGCCGCCCCACTTTCCATGCCCCCAGAACTGCACCTGTCCGATCGGACGTCCTTCTTGGAACGTGGCGAGGAAGGACAGCGCCGAGGCCCAGCTGGTGGCGGGAAAGTACGCATCCACGCGCCCGAGCGCACGGTAGACGCGGGCCCCCGTGCTCCATGCTGCGCGAAGGCCGCGTTCGCCCTGCTTTTTGGTCGCGTCGTAGATGAGGAGGCGCAGCGGGCTCACATGTTCCAGGTTAGCCGTGTTTCGTGGACAATCACCCCAGGTCGCGCGACCATTCGAGCACCGTGGATCCGCAAGCCCTCTCCGCCAAGCTCGACAAGCTCATCGCCATGCGTGGCGACCCGAAATCCGGCGTCGGCGCCTTGGCCTTCTCCGAGGCCCTGGGCGACATCGATCCGGATCTGCTCCTCGTCGCCGTGATCGCCGCGGTGCGCGAGCTCCTCATCCCCGAGTGGGCCTCGCGACGCAAGGCCGACGCGCGACCGCAGCGCGCGCTCGAGACCGGTGAGGCGTGGCTCAAGGACAAGACGAACCCCGAGGTGATCGCAGCAGCGAAGGCCGCGGCGAAGGCCTGCACCGAGGCGCGCAACGAAACGTTCGGCGACGACCACCGCGTGCCCGAGGCCGCACGTCACGCCGCATGGGCCGCGACCGCCAAAGATCACAAGGGGCTCTTCGAAGCGCTCGAGGCCACCGAGCACGAGCTCCTCGCGCGCATCGCGCTCACGTCGGAGTATCACCTGGGCCCGGACCAGCGGCGCGCGGTGATCGGCGTGCTGCGACGCGTGCTCATTCCGGTGGAGGAGAAGCGCGTGATCGGCCCCGAGTCGCTCCCGCCGAAGCCGCCCGCGCCCTACTCGCCCGACAGCCACTTCGATCTCGGTCAGGTGATCATCCACAAGAAGTTCGGCGACGTCACCGTCACGAGCGTGGGCGAGACCTGGGTCGAGGTGACGGTCCCCGACGGCACCAAGAAGCGGCTCGCACACAAACCGTAGGCCTGCTCCATCAGGCGCGGAGGATGAACGCGGCGGCGAGCTCGATGGCCGTCGCGAGGTTCGCCTCGTGCGTGTGCCCCGAGCGCTTGCGCGGCGCGAAGTCGTGATCGCCGTCGGGCAGCCACGCGACGCTTGGTGTGATGCGGAGCTTCGAGACGGCCTCCTCGTCACCGAAAGAGTCACGCGTCCCCTGCAGTATCAGCGCCCTCGTCTTCAGCGTCTCCAGGTGGACGATGCGATCGCGGGACACCGCGCCGTCGGCGTTTTTCTGCGGCGGCCAGAACGGATAGCCGAGACACACGAGCGCGTCGGCCTGGACTTCGTCCGCGAGCATGCTCGCGATGCGCCCACCCATCGACTTACCTCCGATGGCGAGCCGCGCGACCGCTGGCAGACGCTTTCGCTCCGCTGCGATGCGTGCGCGGAAGGTGTCGAGGAGCACGGGGGCTCGATCCGGGGCGCGCGCCTTCCCCGTCTTCCGGCGCTCCACCATGTACGGGAACTCGAACCGCACGACGCGAACGCCGCGAGCAGCCAGCCCCTCCGCCACCACGCTCATGAACCCGCTGTCCATCGGTGCGCCTGCCCCGTGCGCGAAGAGGAAGGTCGAAGGGCCGCGAGCTGCGGCGTCCGACACAGCCGGCGCGGTCACCATTTCCATCTTGTGTAGACTACACGGAATCGGCCCGGGGGCGCGCCGTCCACGCGGACGGCGAACACGGGAGCGTGGACAATCGGCAATTATAGTGCAGAATGCCCGCGCTTTGCTTCAGTCCACTCCGCCGCCGCCCACCAAGGGTCCCGGCTTCCTCCGGGCACACAAAGGGAAGCTGGTCGCGTCCGTCATCATCACGGTCTCGATCTGGCTCATGATGCGCAAGGGTGGCCTCGCGCTCGTCCCCGAAGGTGGAAGCTTCAGCCAGGTGAAGTGGTGGACGCTGCCGGCCTACCTCATGACGATGAGCGCCATGAGCTACTTCCGCGCGATGCGCTGGCGGTATCTCCTGCGCTCCTTCGCGGACGTCGCGCCACGCCGCCTGCTCGCGGTCTCCTGGATCGGCTTTGCCGCCATCATCCTGATGCCGTTCCGCCTTGGCGAGTTCGTGCGCCCCTACATGATCCGGGAGAAGGGAAAGATCTCCCTCTCGAGCGCCACGGGCACCGTCGTCGGTGAGCGCGTGGTCGACGGCCTCTTCCTGTCGCTCGTACTGGCCGCCGCGCTCATTCTGGTGCCCACGGTGCATCCGCTACCGGAGACGGTCATCAACCTGAAGGTGTCCGTCGCGTACGTGCGCAAGAGCGGCTTCGTGATGCTCGGCGTGTTCGCGTCCGGCACCGTCGTGCTGATGGCATTTTACTTCGCGCGCGCGTGGGCGAAGAAGCTCACCCTTCTCGTCTTCGGTCTGGTTTCGAAGAAACTCGGAGAGAAGCTCGCAGAGACGGCTGAGAAGCTCGCGAACGGGCTCCACTTTCTGGGTCGCCCTCGCGACGCGCTCCCGTTCCTCGCGGAGACCACCGCTTACTGGGGGCTGAACGTGCTCGGCATGTGGCTGCTCGCGTGGGGTTGTGGCGTCGCGCACCCGGACGGGTCCGCGATCACCTTCGGCGAGACCTGTGCGCTGATGGGCATGCTCGGCGTCACCATTCTCATCCCCGGGCCTCCCGGCCTCCTGGGCGTCTTCCAGGTGGGCATCTATGCCGGCATGGCGATGTACTTCAGCGCCGAGATGATCACGGGCCCCGGCTCCGCGTACGTGTTCCTTCTGTACGCGCTCCAGATGTTGTGGACCTTCGGTGCAGCCGCCTTCTTCCTGGTGATCGACCGCAACGCGTTGAAGCAGCTTCGTCAGGCTGAAGAGGACGCGGAGCGCGTCGCCGACGGTGCGCCGGAGTCCATTCTTCCGCCCCCCGCGCCAGAAGCGCCCGCGAAGAGCTCACGAGCCTCCGGCGACGCCGAGGAATAGCGCTCCACAAATTTGGCCCGCGGGTAGCAGCTTCGATAAGTGATCTGTGCATGATGCACAGAGCGCTGCGGACGGTGCTGGGGGTTGTGCTGCGGGGCAGCGCGGTCGGAGGCGGCGCGGGGGCGCTGGTCGCGACGGCCATCGTGCTCACGGGACCGGACGCATCCGCGAAGTCCAGCTTCGACTCGGCCTACGGGTTCGACCGCACATGGAACGCGGCGCTCCGCATGGTCCGCGTGGACATGAACATGAAGGTGACCGAGAAGGACGAACAGAACGGCTATCTGCTCTTCGATTACAAATCACAGGATGCGAAGCCTTCCTCAGGCTCGATGGAGTTCATCCGCGGTCGCGACTCGGACTCCGTGCACGTGGTCGTTCAGCTCCCGCAGATGCCGAAGTACCACGAGCAGGTCCTCGTGGACGACCTCGCGCGGAAGCTGCGCAACGAGTACGGCGAGCCGCCGCGACGCAAGCCCACGCCGTCCACCCCCATCGACGCAGGCTCCGACTAGAAGGCTGCTGTTTTTCGCCGATAGCTTCGCGCTGGCCGCGCTTTTCCCTCCGGGGTGTGCTCACGACCGGGAGGTCGCTCCGCGCACTCCTCGGGAGAAAGCACGCCCATCGCTCGCCCTCGACGAAAACCATGCAGCCTCCTCGTGCGATGGTTTGACGATGGTTCGATGATACGCGACAGCAGCGCTGTTTCAGGATCCGGCTACGGGGCGCGGGACGTTGTCTGCTGGTGATGCCGCACCACCTGCGCCGTGCGAGACCGGAGTGCCGGCGCCTGCGGGACCGCCTTTGGCGCCTGCGACGCCCTTGTCCGTGGGCACGTCTTCGCAGCAACGGAAGCCGATCTGGTAGAACGAGAAGAGCTCCGCATGGGCGGTCGTCATCGGACGACAGCGCGTGCGCACCGGGCCCCAGTAGCCGCCCTTCAGGCCGCTCTTGTACGGAGCGCCTGACTCGTTCACGACCCACTCGTCCACGTTGCCGGTCATGTCGAACACGCCGTAGGGGCTGACGCACGACTCGTGTGAGCCCGACGGATCACGCTGGTCGAGACGCGCGGCCTCGGCATCGCGGGTCGCGGGGTTGCCGAGGGCGACCTCGTTGACCTCCGGATGCGGCTTGTCGATGTTGCAGGCATCCGCGTTGCGCGCGTAGCCGTACGGGTACGGCAGGTGCTCCTCGCCTTCGCAGGCGACGGTCCACTCGCTGTCGCCGCAGAGACGCTTGCCGGCAGCCGTGCAAGAGTCCTTGGCCTCGAACCACGTCTTCATGACGACGGGCTTCTCGCCGACCTTGTTCGGCCACTCGTAGCGGTCGATGCAGAAATGCTTCTTCGACGTCTTCGTCTGGCACTTGCTGGTGGGCGCGAACTCCGCGCAGCGCATCTTGGTCTCGGGGTCGAGCCAGCGAAGGCACTTCTGCTCGAGCCACGGGCAGTAGTCGCCCTCGACCTCGACCATGTTGTCCGGGCAGTGGCTCGCGCCACCGCCGCCATGCGCCGCATCGGGCACCGGGGTCGCGCTCGGCTTCACGCCGATGCCAGCCAGCGTGTCCTGCGGCGCATCGACCGGCCCGCTCACCAGCGGAAGCGCGGGAAGCGTGTTCTGCACGCCATCGCGAAGAGTCGTCTGATTCACGGCGGCCACCGTCGGGAGCGCCGGCCAGCCGGACGTCGAATCGGTGGTCACCGACTCGGCCTGCGCAACGGACTCCGCGCCCATGTTCGGCGCGATGACGCCAACACCAAGAGCCACCACCACCCAGCTGAAGACCGCCTGCCGCATTTCGTTGCTCGCCTTCCCAGACGAGTCCCCTTGCTGTCTCATAAGCAATTGGCTCGCCAACCTAAACATCCCGAAATACGGCTCCGGGTGCCGGCCAGACGTCCCCCCGGCCTCCTCCACGCAAGGCACATGAAACCGAGGAGATAGGCTCTGAAAGCCTGCCCTCGGAATGGTAGTAGGTAGATGTGCGCAAAGTCATCTTTGTGGCAGCCGAAACAGGCGCATCGGAGGGAGCGGAGATGGAAGCGAAACCCTTCCATGGACTTCCTGCGAACGACCCCATCGCGTCCGTCCGCGTCTGCGTGCACACGGCATCACGTGGTTCGCGGAGATCCCTCTGGCGCCGCGGTCATGGAGGGCGAATCCGCGAGAACCTTTTGCGCGCGTTCGATCGTTCGCCGCGAAGGTTCGTGCGCACGGATCTCTACGCAGCGCGGGTGATTTTCGATGGTGAGAGCGGGGGCTCCAGCCACTCACGCATGGGGTCTCGCCCCATGGACATGTGAGCGCTCCCCACCTCGCCGGAACGATGTAGGCGAGCCCGGAGGACGTGACGTTTCGAACGTGCGGCGACGGGCGTTTCACGGTCCAAACCGCATGGGAATTCGCTAGAGTCCGCGCCGATGACCGAGCCCGTTGAGCCCGCCGCGCCGCCGCCTCCGCCCCCCTCCGGACCGAACCTGAATCGCATCCCGATCTCCATCCAGGACGAGATGCGAACGAGCTACCTGGATTACGCGATGAGCGTGATCATCGGGCGCGCGATCCCCGACGTCCGCGACGGCCTGAAGCCCGTTCACCGCCGCATCCTGTACTCCGCGTACGAGAAGGGCCTCGTCCCCACGGCCGCGTACCGGAAGAGCGCCACCATCGTCGGCGACGTGCTCGGCAACTACCACCCGCACGGCGACGCCAGCGTCTACGACGCAATGGTGCGTCTCGCGCAGGAATTTTCGATGCGCTACATGCTCATCGACGGCCAGGGAAACTTCGGCTCGATCGACGGCGACCCCGCGGCCGCGTATCGCTACACGGAGGCAAAGCTCGCGAAGCTTGCCCTCGAGCTCCTGCAAGACATCGAGAAGGAGTGCGTCGACTTCGGACCCAACTTCGACGACTCGAAGGAAGAGCCGCTCGTCCTCCCCTCGCGCATCCCGAACCTGCTGATCAACGGCTCGGGCGGCATCGCCGTCGGCATGGCCACGAACATCCCGCCGCACAACCTCGGTGAGATCCTCGACGCGACCGTCCACCTGATCAAGAACCCGGATTGCGCGATCGAGGAGCTGATGCGGTTCGTTCCCGGGCCGGACTTCCCGACGGGCGGTCTCATCTACGGGAGGGCTGGCATCGAGGCAGCGCAGCGCACCGGTCGCGGCACGATCCTCATGCGCTCGCGCTACGAGGTCGAGAAGATCCAGGGCAAGGGTGATCGCGAGCAGGTCGTCTTCACCGAGATCCCGTACCAGTCGAACAAGGCAAAGATCGCGGCGCGCATCGGCGAGCTCATTCGCGAGAAGAAGATCGAAGGCATCTCCGACGTGCGCGACGAGAGCGATCGCGACGGTCGCAAGGTCGGCACGGCCAGCCAGTATCGGCTGGTCGTCGAGCTGAAGAAGGACGTGGTCCCACAGGTCATCGTCAACCAGCTTTATCGACAGACGGATCTGCAGTCTTCGTTCGGCGTGATCAACCTCGCGATCGTGCGCGGGCGTCCGGCGGTGCTGAACCTGAAGGAGACGCTCGCATGCTTCGTCGAGCACCGGCGCGACGTCGTCACGCGCCGCACGCGCTTCGAGCTGCGTCAGGCGGAGTCGCAGCGCGAGCTCACCGAAGGCATGGGCATGGCCACGACGGAGATCGATCTCGTCGTGAAGACGATCCGCCAGGCGCGCGACACGGAGTCCGCGCGCATCGCGTTGATGGCGCTCCCGCTCTCCGGCCTGGAGGCGTTCGTTCGCCGCGCGGGTCGCCCCGAGAGCGAGATCGAAGACGCGAAGAAGAAGAACCCGTACACGCTGTCCGAGCGTCAGGCGAAGGCGATTCTCGAGATGCGCCTCTCCAAGCTCACCGGCCTCGAGCAAGAGAAGCTCGCGGTCGAGTACGGCGAGCTGTGCAACGAGATCGCGCGTCTGCGCGGCATCCTCGCGAGCCAGCCCCTGCTCATGAGCCTCATCGTCATGGAGCTCGAGGAGATCCGTGTAAAGTACAACGACCCGCGCCGCACGGAGATCATCGTGGACGCCGGGGAGATCATGGCCGAGGACCTCATTCAAGAAGAGGACATGGTCGTGACGATCTCCCACGCGGGCTACATCAAGCGCACGAGCCCCAGCCAGTACCGCGCGCAGAAGCGCGGCGGCAAGGGCAAGGTCGGCATGGAGGCGCGCGAGGAAGACTGGGTCACGCAGCTCTTCGTGGCCAGCACGCACAGCTATGTCTTCTTCTTCTCGAACCGCGGCAAGGTCTTCGTGAAGAAGGTCTTCGAGATCCCGCTGGCGGCGCGCACGAGCAAGGGACGCGCGATCGTGAACCTCGTCGGACTCGAGCAGGACGAGAAGATCGCGGCCATCGCGATGGTGCCGAAGATCGAAGAGGGCAAGTTCGTCGTCACGCTCACGAAGAAGGGTCAGATCAAGAAGACCGAGCTCACGGAGTACGAGAACTTCCGCGAGAAGGGCATCATCGGCGTGAAGATCGAGGACAACGATCAGCTCCTGTCGGCAGCTCTGACCGACGGCTCGCGTGAGTTCCTGATCGCCACGAAGCTCGGTCAGTCGATCCGCTTCCCCGAGGACCAGGTGCGACCGATGGGACGCTCCACGGTCGGCGTGCGCGCTGTGGATGTGGCCGACGACGACGAGGTCGTGGGCCTCGCCGTGACCGAGCCGGAGCGCCCGTTCGTGCTGGCCGTGTGCGAGCACGGCTTCGGCAAGCGCACCAACATCGAGGAGTTCCGCATCCAGAACCGCGGCGGCAAGGGCATCATCCTCATCGACGCAAGCGAGCGCAACGGTCCCGTCGTGGACGTGAAGCTCGTGAACGACAAGGACGAGCTCATGCTCATCACGGACCGCGGACAGATGCTGCGCACGCGCGTCGGCGAGATCCGCGAGACAGGTCGCAACGCCCAGGGCGTGAAGATCATGAGCGTCGAGGACGGCGAGCGGGTCGTTGGCGTGGAGCGCCTGGCCGAGAGCGGCGACGAAGCCGACGGCGAGATCGAGGGCGTTTTGGAGGGGGGCTCCGTGGCGCCCACGAGCATGCCTCCTTCCACGCCGCCGCCCGACGGCGAGCTGAACTGAACCGGACGAGGTAGCCCTTCTCGTGGCGAAGAGATCCACAGCGCAGCTCGCGTCAGAGACCACGTTCGCAGCGCTGCGTGGCATGCATCCGGACGCGCACTGCGAGCTTGACCACGGGAGCGCCTTTCAGCTGCTCGTCGCGACGGTCCTGTCCGCGCAGACCACGGACGTCGCCGTGAACAAGGTGACGCCGGGCCTCTTCGCGAGGTACCCGGACGCGGCGAGCCTCGCTGCGGCAGAGCCGATCGACGTGCAGCCCCTCATCGATCGCATCGGCATGTTTCGCCAGAAGGCGAAGAACGTGGTCGGCCTCGCGCGCATCCTCGTCGCGAAGCACGGGGGTGAGGTTCCGCAGACACTCGCGGAGCTCGTGGAGCTGCCGGGCGTGGGACGGAAGACGGCGAACGTCGTCCTTGGCGTGATGTGGAAGAAGCCTGAGGGCGTCGTCGTAGACACGCACGTGCAGCGGCTCTCGCAGCGGCTAGGCTGGACGAAGAAGACGGACCCCGAAGACATCGAGCAGGCGCTCTGCGCGCTGTTCCCGCGCGAGGACTGGGACCCGCTCAGCCACACCCTGATCTTCCACGGGCGCCGCGTGTGCTTTGCGCGGAAGCCAGAGTGCGACAACTGTGCGGTGAAAGAAGCCTGTCCGAGCGCCGGCGACAAGGCCGAGAAGATCGGTCGCAAGCCTTCTCGCGGACCCCGGCCGGCAGCAAAGAAGAGCAGCACCAAGGTAACGAAGAAGAAGAGCGCTACGCCGAAGGTCCGAAGCCGTCGCCCGTGAGCGCAGTGGCCCGCACTGCGATGAGCACGTAGAGGCTGTCCCGGAAGACGACGTTTTGGGAGATGATCATTCTTTCTGGCCGCGACGGAACATGGCGACCAGCCGCTCGGTCGCGGAGTACGGATCCAGCTTCTTTTCCGCCACGTCGTGCACGGTGCGCGAGAGCTCGTCGCCGAGATCCGCGACGGCCGCCTCGATGAGGGCCTCTCTCAGGTACTCGCGCATCTCCTCGCTCTCGCGGGCGAGCGTGCGGTCGCGCCCCGTCGCGGAATCCTTGCCCCACGCGCGGTGACGCTCGATCTCGAGGACCAGCGCGGTCGTGCCCTCGTCGCGCGAGGCGACCGTGCGAAGAATGGGCGGCACCCAGCGCGAGTCGGGCCGCTCGTGTAATGCGTCCGCCGCAACATCTGCGGACGCCGCCTTCACCGCGCCGTGGCCGCGCGTCTTGCTGAGCGCGATCATGGCCTCACCACCGAGCGCAAGCATCAGCTCCAGATCGCGAACGGTGGCGTCGGCGCCCTCGCGGTCCGCCTTGTTCACGGCGAACACGTCCGCGGTCTCGAGGAGACCCGCCTTGATCGCCTGCACGTCGTCGCCCAGGCCCGGCGCCATGACGACCACGGTCGTGTGCGCCGTGCGCGTGATCTCGAGCTCGTCCTGGCCTACACCCACGGTCTCCACCATGACCACGTCGAAGCCGGCCGCGTCGCACACGCGGACCATGTCGCGGGCGGAGCGCGAGAGCCCACCAAGATGCCCGCGCGTGGCGACGGAGCGGATGAACACCCCTTCGTCCGTCGCGTGCCTGGTCATGCGGATGCGATCGCCCAGGATGGCGCCGCCCGTGTACGGGCTGGACGGATCCACGGCGATCACGCACACCGTCTTTTGCTGCGCGCGGAACGCCGCGATCAGGCGATCGGTGAGCGTGGACTTGCCGGCGCCCGGATTTCCCGTGATGCCGATGATGTGCGCTTTCCCCGTATGCGGGAACAGGTCCTTCAAGATCTCGATGAAGGCGCCGCTGCGATCGTCCACCATACGCATTGCGCGCGCGATGGCGCGAACGTCATGTGCAAGGACCCGCTCGGCCAAGGAATGCATCGAGGCAGTTCTAGCGCGAGTGGCGCGCCTACTTCAACGTGGCAATCTTCCGCTCGAGAGCGGCCTGATCGACGGGGCCTTGCGCCCGGCGCGCGCGATCGTACGCGTTCTTCGCGCTGACGCTGTCCTGGTTGGCGACCAGCGCATCCCCGAACGCCACCCACCCGGGACCCCAGTCGGGGAACTCTTGCGTGGCCTTCTCGCCGAATGCCTTCGCGCTCGTGGGCCGGCCCGCCGCGAGGCACGCGACACTTGCGTTCACGAGCGACGCGGGGTTCGAGTGGTCGCCGCCGTATGCGGCCTGGTAGTTCTCGAGCGCGAGGTCGATCTCGCCTTTGCGGGCATACGCATCGGCGAGCAGCTGACGCGCCGCTGCGGAGTTCGCGACCAGCGACAGCGCGGCCTGACCTTCGCGGAGGGCCTCGTCCAGGCGATTCTCCGCGAGCGCGACGTCACCCATGACGAGGTGCGAGGCGATGTCGGTGGGATCGATGCGGAGCGCGGTGTCTGCTGCCTTCTTCGCGGGTGCGAGATGCCCAGCCGACAGCTCGATGGTCGCGATGAGCCGGTGTGCCGCCGCGAACGAAGGACGCTCCGCGACCGCGCGATTGAGCAGCACGGTGGGCTCCGGCCCCTTGGGGAGCGTGCGCGCGAGCTCGAACAGTGCGTCCGCATTGTTCGGCGCGAGCTCCACCGCGCGGCGAAGATGCGCGGAGCCGTCCTTGCCTTCCTGCACCTGCAGACGACCTAGCGCGATGTGTGCGGGGAGCGCGTTCGGATCGAGCTTGATCGCAGCCTCCAGCTCCGCCTCCGCTTCCTGGTACTTGAGCTCCAGCGCGTAGGCGATGCCCTCGCTCGTGTGCAACGAGTAGTCGACGCGCGTAGGAATGTTGGTGAACTTCCGGGCTTCAATGATCTCGGTGTGCGACTCGCTTGCGCGCAGCGTCGCGAGCCACGCCTCTGCGGAGCACGCACGACCGAACGCGCCGCCGCCCGGCTTGTCGCGCACGATCTGACAGCGGACGATCGCCTGCCCGTTCTCGTGGCGGGCCAGGTGTGCGCGAGCCAGCTCCCAGTGCAGCTCCAGAGCGATCTCGCCGCCGCGGGCGTTCCACATGCCAATGCCACGACGGAGCTCCACCATCGCCTCGCCTGCACGGCCTGCGCCGAGGAGCGCGCGTCCGTACTCCAGCCGCGCACGCGGATCGGTCTGGTTCTGCTGGACTGCCGTGCGGCGCGCCTCGAGCTCCGACTCCTCTGCGCGCGCGACCCCGGAAACCGACACGAGCGCCGCGACCACGGCGCAGCACGCGACCAGCCGGCTCACCGACAAGTTCAACAGGGGCCCCCGGCCGCGCGACACATTGCGCATGACGGATCGAGTAGCACGTCTTCAGCGTCCCTTCGAGAGCCTGCCGAGGGCCCAGCGCGCGGCGTCACGGACGACCTCACTTTCGTGCGAATTTGCCGCGTTTTCCAGGGTCGCCCTGGTCGCTCCCCCTCTTCCTCCCTCGCCGCCTTCCCCCTCCGGGTCCACGGCGGCATTCCCCAGGGCTACCGCCGCGTTTCGCGCGAGGCCGATGCGCGTGGCCCTGTGCACCGGGCTCCCCTCCGCGAGAACGGCGAATTCGGCCGCCGATGCGCTGACGAGGTCTGCGAGCGTGGTGTCCGCCCAGCGCGGATGCGGGGAGAATACATCCGTCTTGGCGCCCGATCGCCCGTCTCGCTTCGCGCCGGAGTCCTTGTTGTACGGACAGACGGTCTGGCAGTCGTCGCAGCCGAAGAGGTTCTCACCCACGGCGACGCGCAGCTCCTCCGGCATCGCGGAGCGGAGCTCGATCGTCAGGTACGAGATGCATCGGCGCGCGTCGAGCACACGGGCCTCGACGATGGCGTCCGTGGGGCACTCCTCGATGCACAGCGTGCAGGAGCCGCAGCGATCGGCGACGGGCTCATCGGGCGTGAGCGCCAGCGTCGTCACCACCTCGCCCAGCAAGACGAAGCTCCCCTGACCCGGCACGATCAAGAGCCCGTTCTTCCCGATGAACCCGAGGCCCGCGCGCGCCGCCCACGCGCGTTCGAGCACCGGAACGTCGTCGAGCAACGGACGCGCAGTGACGCCTTCGCCCAGCGTGCGAACGAACGCCGCGAGCTGCCGCAGCTTCTTGCGCACACCGTTGTGATAGTCGCGACCGCGCGCATACCGCGCGATGTGTCGTGCGAGCGGCGGGTCCTGTGCGAGGTCCTCTTCGCTGCGGTCGTAGCGGCGCGCGACGCAGACCACCGTGCGAGCCCCCACCAGGATGTCCTCCGTGTCGAGTCTCCGTCGCACGAGACGATCAGCAGCGAGGTAGCCCATCTCGCCGTGCATCTCCTGCGCGAGGAACCGCTCATAGCGCTCGAAGTCCGCAAGAAGTGGCTCGTCAGCGCGAGCAAAGCCCACAGCATCGAAGCCGAGCGCGCGAGCCTTTTCGCGCACGCGGTCCTCCAAACGAGAGGACATTGAGACACGGCCGGGCTTCTGCACTGGTTTGTCCGTGATTATCCTCCGTGGCTTGTCGCTTTGAAACTGGAGCTTTCGATGATCTCTCGCCTCGCCAAACTCGCCCTCATCACCAGCCTCGCGGCCTGCTTTGCGCCGGCGTTCGCCTGCTCGAGCAGCAAGGCCACCGTGTTCGCCGAAGCTGGCGCTGGCGGCTCCTGCGCGGCCCCGCCCGTGCTGAACGACGCCGACTTCTGCAAGGCGTGCTCGTTCGCCACGAACGCAACGCCGAACACGTGCAAGGACCCGCGCGTCATCAATGCGTGCTGCGTCTACACGGCAGCGCCGACCAGCGAGATCGAGCGTGGCACGGGGCTCCACTACTTCTCGGGCGGAGACGCCACGGTGGACCTCGGCTGCCTCGCGGCGCCAGTGACCGCGGGACCGTCGAAGACGGTGACGCTGAAGGGCATCGTGCGCTTGTTCTCGAGCGGCGGCGACTCCGCGAGCGTGAAGATCGAGATCTACACCCAGGGAGACAACGGGGCGCTCGGAACGCTGGTCGGCACCGCGTTCACCACCGAGAAGGACGACGCGAAAGATCCCGCGACGCTCGAGACCTGGTCGTCGAAATGCCCCGCGGACGGCTGCAAGCTCCGCAGCTACACCTATCCGGGCGTGCCCACCGAGACGCCGCTCATCATCAAGACCAGCGACGCGAGCGGCTCGGCGACGCAATGGTCTGACCTCTACGACTACAACGTCTACATCTCGAACACCGTCGTCGCTGCGGACAACTCCGCGAAGTACGACCCGTCGTGCGTCGCGTCGACGGACGTGAACACGGTGGCTTCTGCCGCTGGCGGTTTCACCATCGACCCGACGAAGGGCGTGCTCGCGGGCGAGGTCCACGACTGTGGTGACGTGCGGCTCGCCGGCGCCATGGTCGATACGGACGTCGCTCACGACTCCGACGTCTTCTACTTCGGCGAGAACGAGGCAAATCCGCTCCCGGACAAGTCGCGCTCGAGCCTGGGCACCAGCCACCTGGGTCTCTTCGGTATGCTCAACATCTCCGCCGGCACCCCCATCAAGATCAGCGCCGTGGGCCTCGTGGGTGGCAAGACGGAGCTCCTCGGGACGTACACCGTCCAGACGTTCCCGGGCGCCGTCACTGCGCTCTCGTTCCGCGGCCGCCGGCCCTATCAGAAGTGACCGCCGCAGTGACCCAGAGCCCCGCGCAACCTCTTGCCACGACGCGCGATGCGCTCTTTCACGGGGCGCTCGCGGTCACGCAGCCGGCCGACGGCTATCGCGTGAACGTGGACGCCGTGCTGCTGGCTGCGTTTGCCGCGGGTGGCCGGCCAGTGCGTCGCGCGTGTGATCTGGGCGCGGGCGTCGGCGCCGTGGGTCTCTCGCTCTTGCACCTGGGCGGCGCCGAGCACGTCACCTTCGTGGAGGCGGACCCGTTCACCGCGGAGCTCTCCGCAGAGAACGCGAAGACCAACGGCTTCGGGTCGCGCTCGCAGGTGTCCGTCACTGACGTGCGAGACTTCGCCGCAGAGGCCGACTGTACGTACGATCTCGTCGTGGCTAACCCGCCCTACGTCGCGGTGGGCACGGGGCGCGTTCCGCAAAACCCCGGCCGCGCGCGCGCCACCGTCGGAGCTCTGGATGACTTCGTGTTCGCAGCGCGCAAGCTGACCGGCGCGCGCGGTCGCACGTGCTTCTCATACCCTGCGCAGAGCCTGGGCACCATGTTCTCATTGCTCGAGTCGTTCGGTCTGTCTCCAAAGCGCGCGCGCTTCGTGCACGCGACCGGAAGCAAGCCTGCGCGTCTCGTGCTCGTCGACGCGCAGCCGGGCCGCCCGGGCGGGCTCACGATCATGCCGCCGCTGCTCGAGCGCGACGACGCTGGTGTGTCCGAAGAGCTGGCGCTCCTCTTCCGCGCTCCACGGGCGCTGCGACCCGCGCGCTGATCGACGGGACATCTGCTGCTGAACGACGGGACCTGTGAGGCCTCAGAAGATCTGCGGCTCCGCGAGATCTGGACGATGGCGCGCGACGATCCGCGAGAACGCCTCCTTGTCGAACGCCGTGAGCAGCGCGGCCTCTGGCGTGATCTTGCCGCCTGACATGAGCCGTTCCAGCGCCATGTCGAGTGTCTGCATGCCCTGTCCCTGGCCCGCCTGCATCAGGGCCGGCAGCTTCTCCGTCTTGCCCTCGCGGATGGCGGCGTAGGCGTCCTTGCTTCCGGCGCCGGCGAGCACCAGCGTCTCGTGTGCGAGCACGAGCTTCCGTCCGTCTTGCGTGGGGACCAGACGCTGCACCACGACGCCTGCCAGAACGTCCGAGAGCAGGTTGCGTGCGCGAGGAAGGTCCGCCTCCGCGAAGGATGCAAAGAGGCGCTCCACGACCGAGACGACGCTGCCGCCGTTCATGCACGCGAAGACGGGAAGCTCCGTGGCCGCGAGTTCCACCGCCGCCCGAATCCCGCTCTCGCCTGCAAGGTTGTAGATTGCACACAAATCCGCGTCGTCGGTGGCGACCTGCTTGATGGCAGAGGCCAGGTCGAGCGCGTCGCGCTTGACCTCACGCTGCGTGAAGATGGAGCGATTGGGCTCGAAGATCGACTCGACCGTGTCCTCGATCGTGACGACGCTGCAGCCGCGCGAGCGGTTCACTTGCTCGAGCATCGCGGACATCGTGGACGACTTTCCGGAGCCAGCGGGCCCGGCGATGATCACGAGCCCGGAGCGCCGGTCGGACAGACGCCACAGCACCTCCGGTAGCCCCAGCTCCGACAGCGTCTGGACCTTCGGCGGTAGGAGCCGGAACACGGCCTCGAGGCCAGAGGAGACAGTGCCGTAGCGAACACGGAAGCGGCTGGCCTTCAGGTTGTGGGTGAAGACAAGCTCGTGCTTGTCGGAGAGCTCCGCGGCCTGCACGGGTGTCAGCAGCTCGAGAAGAATGTTCTCCACGTCGCGACGCGAGGTCACCTGATCGGATGCTGCCGCGAGCTCGCCGCGCACACGCGCAAGCGGCGGGTATTCCGGCGCGATATGCAGGTCCGTGCCGCCGAGGGACAGGAGCGCTTCGAGGAGTGTGTCGACCTTTGCCATGGTCAGCCCTTCTTCCCCGCGCGAGCAGCGCTCACGAGCGAATCGAAGTCCGCCGGCGAGAGCGCCAGGGGCCGAGCGAGGTCGACGGGGACCTCACCCTCATGCACGAGATCGGCGAGCGCCTCCTCCAGGCGAACAACGCCGAGCGGCTTACCCTTGGAGAGGAGCGTGGGAAGGAGCGACCACTTGGCGTCCCGGATGATCGTGTAGAGCGCGATGCTTTCGGGCAAGACCTCGTGCGCGGCGAAGAGCTTCGTGCGGTCCGCGCTGGGCACTAGCCGTTGACCGAGCGCGAGACGTAACGTGCTCGCGAGCGTGGCGCGGGTGAGCATCTGCTCTTGCACCGGAAAGCTCTCGACGAGGCGCTCGAGCGCGCTACTGGTGCTCTTCGCGCGCATCGTGGCGATGACGAGCCGGCCTTCCTCCGCGGCAGCGAGCGCAAGCCGCATCGTGCCAGTGTCCTCGACGTTGCCGATGCAGATGACGTCCGCGTCTGCCTTCACTGCCGACGCGACGGCGCTGCCATAGCTTCGCGCGTGGACGCCGACGTCCACGTGTGTGATGAGGCTGCGCTTGCGCGGATGCAGGAACTCGACGGGCGCATCGATGACAACGACCCTGCGTGCAGAGCTCTCGTTGATGGCGTCGACGATCGCGGCCGCGGTCGTGGTTGCGCCGTGTCCCTTCGGACTGGTGACGAGCACGAGGCCGTGTGCGGCACGCGAAAGGGAGATCGCGCGCTCCGGGAGCTCGAGCGCGCCGAGTGCCGTGTTCGACGGAATGAAGCGGATGGATACGTGTGTGGCGCCACGCGCGCGCGCGAGGTGCACGCGCAGACGACCCGCTGCGGGGTGCTCGACCACGAACATCGCTGCGCCTTCACGACGGAACTGAGAGGCGGCGGACGTCGGCAGCAACGAATCAGCGACGCCTGCAACGAGCTCCAGCGGCACGACCTCCGACAGCGGCCGAAGCTCGCCGCCGATGCGCGCCATGGGGGCGCGGCCGCCGACGAGGTGGAGGTCGGTCGCACGTTCGGCCTTGGCTTTCGCGAGCAGAGCGTCGACGTCCACGTTGCCTTGCTTGGGCAACGAGAAGATCACCGCGCGCTCGACGCTGGGGTCGTCGCCAATGGGGTCGAGCGTCCCGAAATTCTGCGCGAGCTCCGTGCTCGGGATGTGACCGGATGGCGCGATTCCGACGGTGGGTCCGACGTGTGTCGGGGTCATTGGCGCGACGTCACGCGCCGACTCGACGGCCGAATCGCGCATGGACGGGACTGCCGCCCCCGACGAGACCACGGGCGCGCCGACGGACGAAACCGGTTCGACACCGAGCGGCACCGCTTGCGCGGACATGGACGGGGAGACGGAAGCCGGGATGGACGCGGGCCTGCTCGATACGCCGCCGCGCTCTTGCTCCGAGAGCGGCGGGGCCACGAGCGTGTGTGCATCACCGATCTCACCCGTCTCCGTGGGCGCATCCCAGGCCTCCCACGTTGGCGGCGCCGCGGCGGCCGGCTCGACGACTGGAGGTGCCACGGCAGGCGGGGGCGCGATGGGAGCAGGCGGAGGCGGAGCTTGCGGCGGTGCCGCCACGGCGGGCGGCGGTTCCGGCGGCAGCGAGGGCCGGCGCGCCGGAGGAGGGTTCTCCACCAGCACGAAGCCCGTCGGTGTGTCGATGCGTTTTGGTCCAATGGCCGGTGGTGGTGGCGGCGCGGGCGGCGCACCAGCGCGATGTCCCTGGAGCGACGGCGACGTTCCCGTGGGCAAGCGGGGCTCGCGCGGCGGAGGCGGCGCCGCTGCAGACACCTGCGGCGCGGAACCAGGCGAAGGCGGGGGCACCGGCAGCGGGACAGGGGCCACCGCGGCGGGCTTCGTTGCAGGCGACTGCGGTTGGTTCTGTGCAGCGGCCTCGCGCGTGCGCGCGGGCTTCGGACGCGGGATGTCCTCCGAGTCCGCTGGTGCAGGCGGAGGAGGCGCGGGGGCACCGCGGCTCGGATCGGGCGCACGCGCGACCACCGGCGGGAGCTGGATGGGCTGTATCGCGGCCGCTGCGACTGGCGGTGGCGCGGGGGACGCCGCGGGCGCGGTGGGCGCTGTGGCTGGGGGTGACGAAGGGGCGAGCGGGGCCGGAGGCGCGGAGCCCGCAGCGAGCGCCGCCTTCGCAGCCTGAAGCGCCTCGGGCGAGGTCCGCAATGAGCTTGCGCTCGGCGCGAACGTCTGCACCGTGGGCTCGTTGTCGTCGTCGTCACCGAAGGCCAGCGGCTCGGGAGATGACGCCGGGGGAGGTGGCGGAGGCGCGGGTGCCGCGGGTGCTGCGGCGGGCATGGCCCCCGACGCACGCGCCGTAACGGACGGCATGGCTTGCGACGCGCGGGGCGACGTGGCGACAGCCGGCGCGGCGGGCGCGGCTTGCGCGACCGGACGTTGTGCCATCACATTCGTGTCGGAGTCGTGCTTCCTCTCGCCAGACGGACCGCGCGGCTCTGGAGCCGCACGCGAGAACGTCTGCTTCTTCGCCTCCGGCTTTCGCTCCACGGCCGGTGCGGGCATGACCGCTGGCGCCGGAGCTGCTGCGGTCGCCGAGGCCGCGGGAAGGCCGCCGGAGGAGCGTCCTTCGACAGCCGGAAGCTTTGCGCGTGCCTCGACAGCTGGCAATTGCGCCGGCGGGCGAGCCTCGACAGCCGGAATCTGCGGTGCCGACTGGCGCGTACCGACCCCGGGCTCGCGGCGCGCGACCGTGAAGCGCGCTTGAACGACGTTTTCGCGCATGATCGCCGCGATGGCGATCACGCCAACGCCATCCATGCGAGACGTCCACTGCGTGGGTTTCGCCGACAGGCTCTCGACGTAGCGACTACCGCCCATGGCGACGAGCATCTCGAGCACGGCGTCCGTGGTCGGCGCCTTGTCATCCACCGGCTCGAACTTGCCGCCGATGTTGACGCTAGGAAGCCGATTCGACACGAGCCCGAACTCCAGGACCTCGGGCCTCGACAGATTCCGGAGCATCTCCTCGATGGTCTTCATCAGGCGGAACGTGGGCACAAAAACCCACCCGAACCGCTAGACTACACCAAGGAGAAACAGGCTCGCGGAATTATTCGGCACTTCGATAAGGAGTCAGCTCCGAAAGGCCGCACGCCCGGCATAACGGGCCCCCACACCGAGCTCGTAGTCGATGCGAAGCAGCTGGTTGTACTTCGCGACCCGGTCCGATCGCGACAGGCTTCCCGTCTTGATCTGTCCCGCGTTCGTGGCGACGGCGAGGTCCGCGATGAACGCGTCCTCCGTCTCGCCCGAGCGATGGCTGATGATCGAGCGGTAGCCCGCCTCGCGCGCCATGTGAATCGCGGAGAGCGTCTCCGTGAGCGTGCCGATCTGGTTCAGCTTGATCAGGATCGCGTTCGCGTAGCCACCTTCGATACCGCGCTTGAGGCGCGTCACGTTGGTGACGAAGAGATCGTCGCCAACCAGCTGCACCTTCTTGCCGATCTTGTCGGTGAGCTTCTTCCACGTATCCCAGTCGTCCTCGGCGCAGCCGTCCTCGATCGACACGAGCGGATACTTCTGCGCGAGCTTCTCGTACGTCGCGATGAGCTCGTCGCCCGAGATCTGCTTCTTGTCGAACGTGTAGCTGTTCGCCTTCTTGTCGTAGAACTCACTCGCCGCGCAGTCGAGCGCCAGGAATACGTCCTTGCCGGGCGCATACTTCGCGTCCTCGATGGCGCGAACCAGGACTGCAAGCGCCTCCTCGTTCGAGCCCAGGCGCGGCGCGAAGCCGCCCTCGTCACCGACGGAGGTCGTCAGGTTCTGCGACTTCAGGATCTTCTTGAGTGACGCGAAGATCTCCGCGCCCGCGCGCAGCGCCTCCGGGAACGTCGAAATGCCCGCGGGGACGATCATGAACTCCTGAATCTCGAGCCCGTTGTCCGCATGCGCGCCGCCGTTGATGACGTTCATCAGTGGCGTGGGAAGCACGTTCGCCTGCGCGCCGCCCAGGTAGCGCCAGAGCGGAAGTCCGACCGCGTCGGCCGCAGCGCGCGCCGTTGCCATGGAGACACCGAGGATAGCGTTCGCGCCGAGCTTGCCCTTGTTCGCCGTGCCGTCCGCCTGGAGCATCACGCGGTCGACCTCTGCCTGGTCGAGCGCGTCGAGTCCGATGATGGCGGGGCCGAGCACGGCGTTCACGTTGTGGACTGCCTTCTGCACGCCCTTCCCGAAGAAGCGGGCGGCGTCACCGTCGCGGAGCTCGATCGCCTCGTGTTCGCCGGTGGACGCGCCGGAGGGGACGCACGCACGCCCGTGGCCGGAGTCGGTCTGGACCTCGACCTCCACCGTCGGGTTACCGCGTGAGTCGAGAATTTCCCGTGCAAGGACTGCGTTGATCTCGGTCATGGTCACGCCGATCTAGCACGCGGCGGGGGGCGCCAAAAGGGTCGCGTAGAAGGCGCCCACTTCGTCCAGCGTTGAAAGGCGTCTTGCGTTCGGGAGCCCACGCACGAGCACCTTTCCGTAGCCCTTCGTGGCGAGTCGCGGATCGAGGACCGCGACGACGCCGGCGTCCGTGGTGCTGCGAATCAGCCGACCAAACCCCTGCTTCAAGGACAGCGCGGCCTCCGGAAGCGCGTAGTCGGCGAACGGACTCTTTCCTTCGGCCTCGAGGCGCGCGGAACGAAACACGGTCAGCGGATCCGACGGGACAGCAAACGGGATCTTGTCGAGCACGACGAGCCGCAGCGCGCGGCCACGAACGTCGACGCCCTCCCAGAAGCCCATCGTCGCGACGAGCACGTTGTCCTCGCGCTCGCGAAAACGGCGAAGCAGCTCCTCCTTGGGCATCTCGCCCTGCACGAGCAGCTCACCAGCGACATGACCCTCGAGCCCGCGGGCGAGGACCGCGCGCATGCGGTGCGACGTCGTGAGCACGAAGGCGCCGCCACCGGACAGCGCAACGAGCTCACGCGAGCGCTTCTGCGCGGCGACCTCGTAGGACGGTTCGCGCGGGTCGGGCAGATCATCTGCCACGTAGAGTCCCGCGTTGGTCTGGTAGTCGAACGGCGAGTCCACCTTCAAGGTCGCGGACCCCGGAGGCGCGCCGAGCCTGTCGCGCAGGAAGTCGAACGTGCCCTTCTGCGTGGTGAGCGTGGCGCTCGTGAGCACCACTGCCGGGATGCGCTCGAAGAGGAGGCGCGAAAGCGTGGGACCGATCTCCACGGGGCTGGTGCCGATGGAGACGCTGCGCTCCGCGGTTTGTACCCAGCAGACGGCGCCGCTCCGCTCCTCTGCGCCCCCGCCATCGCAGATGCGCGCGAGCATCGCGCGGAGCTCGTCGACCCGACCTGCAAGACGCTCGGAGGCCCCAACGGCCGACTTCTCGAGCGCAAGCGCCGTGAGCAGCTCGAGCCCGGTGTCGAGCGCGAAATAGGCTTCTTTTGCCGCCTTTGGGAGCGCATCCGAGCGGAGCACCGCGCGCTCTTCGGCGCCGCTTGGTCGCGGGAGCGCCCCGAAGAACTGCTCTCCCGCGCGAAGCAGACCGTCCGTCGCGCGCGTGGCGTCTGCGATGGGAACGCCACTGGCGACGAGCGTGCCCTTCGCGTCACGCGCGAGCCGTGCGAGCTTGGCGTTGGAGACGGAGAAGCCGAAGAACTCGGTCGCGATGTCCTCGATCTTGTGCGCCTCGTCGAAGATGACCGCGTCGTATGCCGGAAGCGCGCCAGAGAAGGCCATGCCCGAGCGACGCAGCGCCAGATCGGCAAAGAAGAGGTGGTGGTTCGTCACGATCACGTCCGCAGCGTCCGCGTCCCGGCGCATGCGTGTGACGAAGCATTCGTCGTGGTGCTCGCACAACGGCCCCACTCGCGTGTCCGGTGACGACGCCACGTCCGCCCACGCCGACGCGCCGTCGCGCAGCCACGACAGCTCCGACTTGTCACCGCGCGCGGTGCTCTTGCTCCACTCCGCGATGCGCCCGATGTCGCCGGCGTGCGGATTTCCGGGCGCGAGCCGCGCCTCCCCTAGCCTCCGCAAGCACAGGTAGTTGCCAAGGCCCTTCGCCTCCGCGATTCGTGGAAAAATTCCGCGCGCGGCCAGCACGCGTGAGGCGATCACCGCGTCCTTGTCCACGATCTGCCTGAGCAGCGCGTTGGTGGCCGTCGCGATCACCACCTTCTTGTGCGTGAGCCCCGCGGCCAGCAAGTACGCAAGCGTCTTCCCCGTTCCAGTACCGGCCTCCACGAACAGCGTCTCGTCACGCGAGAGCGCCGCGAACACCGCCTCGGCCATCTCCACCTGGCCTGGCCGTGCCTCGAAGCCCGACAGCGCCTGCGAAAGCTCCGACGTAGCGCCGAAGAGCGCACGCATCGGCGATGCATGCTCGTCAGCGCGCGCTCCGGGGGGCGTCACGGCGTCGGGTCCCGCTGCGCTCATCAGGCGTTTTCTAGTCGAAGTCGAGCAGGGAGGGTACGCTTCCCTTTTGGATGCGCGAAGTACGCAAGAAGAAGCCTGAAGCCCGAGCACCGGGCCACGCGGCATCCCCGGCATCCTCGCCGGCCGTGGTGGAGCTCTCGCTCTCCATCGCGAAGGACGGCCTCGGTCTCTCGCTCTCCGCGCCGGTGCCCCTCGGCCCGCTCGAGGCGCTCGAGCTGTCGTTCATGCTGCCCGGCCTGAAGTTCCCGCTGGATGTGTCGGGCGGCGTCGCGCGCTTTCGTCACCGACGCGGCACCATGGCGCGCCTCCTGCTTTCGCTGCCGTACGAACGCCTGGCCGCGTTCGCGCGTGAGCAGCTCGTCGGCGTCCTCTCTCCGCGCCCGCCAGAGGTAACGGTGAGCGCGAAGCTCGACGTCATCTCGATCGCGCTCTCCTGCCCCGACACGATGCGCGCGCTGGCGTTCGACATCGCGCCGAAGAGCCGCGGAAGGGCCCTCGTTCTGGTGATGTCGCAGGCGCGAGGCGCGCGGCTCCCGACTTCGGCGACGGCGCTCGCGCTCGGTGCCTTCGCGAGGCTCGTCTCGTCGCACGGCCGCGTCGAGGGTGCCATCGCCACCTTCGACGACATCCCGGACGTGGTGGCACGTGCCGTGCTGCCCGAGGCTGGCGCGCGCGTGCCCGATGCGGGCTCGTTGCAAAGCATGCAGTTTACATGGAATACCATCGGAGTGCTCCTGCGTCTCTCCGAGGAGCCGGACGCCCGCGAGGCCAGCGCACGCGCCGCGCTCGACCTGGAGTCCGCCGCGCTGTCGCGTGATGCAGACGTGCTCTTGCTCGCGAGGGACACCGACAAGGCACGCCAGAAGCTGCTCCATCTGCTGTCGCTGGCGCCGCGCTCGCCTGCGCTGTGCGTGCGGCTCGCGGAGATCGACGCGTACGAGCGCGATCGCGCCGAGAGCTCTCTCGCCACGCTCGCGGAGGCGGATCCGACACGGCCCTGTTACGTCGGTGCGCTCCGTGGAGAGCTCCTGATGCGCGCGGGCCGGCGTGACGACGCGGTCGCTGCGCTGCTCACGGGGGCGGACGCGGAGCCTTCCAATGCCGTGGCCGCGCTCATGCTTGCGTACGCGGCGGAGCTCACGGAGGACCCGCGCTCGGCGATGGCGCTTCTGGATCGAGCGATCGCGCGCGCCCCTCACCTGTCAGCGCTTCGCAAGCAGCGCATGGGTCGGGCGCTCGGCGTGGGTCACGTGGATGCGGCGCGCGGGGACGTCGCTGCGCTCGAGGCCTCCGCGCGAGGCGCACGCGACAAGCACGACGTCCTCGTCCACGCCGCAGCACTGTTCCATGACGCGGGCGCGATCACGGAATCGCGCGGCCTGCTCGAGCGAGCACTGCGCTACGAGCCGGACTCCGCGGAGGCTCTCGCTCGCCTCGGCATGGCGCTGGTCGCGGAAGGACGCACGGCGCGCGGCGCGGCGCTCTTGTCGGAGGCCGTGGAGAGAGCCCCCCTGCCCGACGCCATTCTCGCCCTGGCGCGCGCGCTCGCCACGCTCGGCGATCGTTCACAGGCTGTGGCGAGACTCACGACGATCGGGCCTGATTCCACGGCTTTCGTCGCGGCGCGAGCGCTGGAGGCCCAGCTGCGCGCGGAGCTCAAGGACACCGCTGGCGCATCCACGGCGTACGCGCGCATACGTGACTTCGCGGAGGCGCGGCCCGACGCGAACGCCACGGACGCACTCCTCGCCGCCATTGCGTTCGAAGAAGACGTTCGCCATGATGCGCGCGCGGCTGAACGACATCGCGCCGTGCTCGCGAAGGTGAACCCGAGCGCCGAAGCGACCGTCGTGGGGCCGCCGCCGGAGACCACACGTGCTCCGCTGAAGGAGCCCGCACGCAGCGTAGACCCGGAGAGCCGGGCGGTGGAGCTCACCGACGCGCTCCGTGCAAACGCACGCGACGCGGCGGTCGTGATCGAGCTCGCCGAGCTGCTTGCAGATCTGGGACGCGCACATGAGCTCGTCGCGCTTGCGTTCTCGCGGCTGGACGAGGGTGACGTCGCAGCCACCGGGCAGGCGCTCAAGGCGGCGCTCACGCGCGCAGCGACCGACGCAAAGGCCGACGGCCGCGACAGCGACGCGGGGCTCTTGATGGACGCGGTGGCTGCGCTCACCTCTTAGCGGCGTCGCAGAGTTCGTGGCTATGCGCCGGTGCGCGCGAGAGCTTCCTTGACCTCGCGCAGCGCGATATCGACGGCGCCAGGACCGAGCTTGCACGCGGTGGCGAGCCCCTCGAGGACCTTGCGCTCCACCACGCTCACGTCGTCGCTGGTCTGCGCGATGAGGGCCGCGATGCGGAGGACCTCCTGCGCGTGCTCGGGCTTGTGGATCGGCTCCGCCAGGCGCGCGATGCGCTGCTCCATGCCGTCTTCTTCGAGCTGGCCCTTGAGATCGCCGACGAGCTCCTCGATGTGCTTCGGGAGGACCGCGCCACCGCAGGCCACGCTCACGACGCGCTCGAACGTCTTGCGCTCTTCGGCGTCGAACACGCCGTCCGCGTTGGCGACGAGATACGCGCCCTCGACGATGCTCTCGAAGAGCTGCGCCGCGGCGGGATCGAACCCAGTGGGCACGGTGCTGTCACCTTCGGGTTGCGAGCCGTACGAAGCGGCGGCGAGCGCCAGGATCGAGACCGGCTTCCCGTTCGCGACCGGACTGTGGTTCTTCGCCACGCGCGCGAGCAGGTTGATTTTGTCTTCCGTCACCATCTACAAAGTCGATGCTAACCCAGGCGCGCGCAGTCGTCGATTGAATCCAAACAAGCGTTTTTACCTAGGAACCGGGCCCAGAAGGATCTCGAACTGCCCCTGTGCGTTCGTGAGGGCAGAACCGATCTCGACGTACTCCCTGTGCCCGGTCGGCAGGGTCAGCGCCCGCACCACAGCCTGGGGGACGGGGTTGTTCGACGGGTCGAGGATGGCGAAAGCCACCTTGAGGGGCGCGGGGACGACAAGCGTGCCGACATCGTTGCCCGTTGCGCCTCCGTCCGGCGAGCCGGCATCAGCGGTACCGCCGGCGCTCGACGTCTGCGGCGGGGAGACTTTTCGCGATGGGCTGACGATGCGTCCGAAGCCGGTGCCCGGCTGCGGCGTGACCACGAAATCGAAGGTTCCCTCCTCCGCGCGGATGATGAAGTAACCGTCTGCGTCGGTGAAGGCGCGCGCCTCGCGCGGAAAGAGCCACGGCCGCAGGCGCGCAAGCGCGTCGGGGTGATCCGGCTGCACGACGGACGGCTGCGCCACGACCTCGGCGAACGCAAGCGGGCGGCCATCGCTGAGGAGCGCGCGCCCCGACACGCGTGAGAGCTCCGTGACCACGAACGGCGCGAGCACCACGTCTGATGCGACGGTCACCGTCGTGGCGCGCAGCGGCGCAAGCGCGGTGGTCACGGACGGGATCACGGTGACCGCGTACGACCCCGGCGGCAGCACGGTCGCGAAGGCGCCGCGCGGGTCCGTCTGGAGCGTGGTGCGATACCGCATGTAGCTCACCGGCCTGTCGGGTGGAACGAGCGCGATCTCCTGGCTGTCCAGGATCACGGTTCCAGAGACGGCGGCGCCCGACGGGGACACGACCATACCGCGGACGCGCGCCGGCGGAGGGAGCGCGGGAAACACCACGTCGTTGAAGCCAACACCCTGGAGAATCCCGTTCTTCAGCGCGGGAATGCCCACCGAGTCGAGCGGCGGCGCGACCACGATGTTCACGTTGGCGCGTAGAACGCTCCCGTCGTTCTGGTTCACCGTGTCCGTGCGCGCGCTGGCGTTTTCACCGACCAGCGTGTGCACGGTGGAGACGCGCGTCTCCGTCACAGCGTCCTCGAGCCAAACGCGGAAGCCATCGAGCCCACCCATACGCGAGAGGTGCGCGAGCCGCGTGCGTCCGCCCGGCGGCTCGTCGAGCGGGTAGCCAGTGGACCCGATGACGATGTCCTCGTGAGAAACACCTGATGCCACGTGCTCGAGCGACGACACGATCGGCGGCACGCCCGGATCCTGCGGCATCACGATTCGCTGATAGCGACCCGGCGCGATCTCCGCGGACGATTCCGGAACGCCTCCAGCGGCAGCAGCGAGGTCGGAGTTGAAGTCGACGACGGGGATCCCGATGTCCTGCGCGGTCCGCTTCTCCGTCGCGTCAGGCGGCAGCAGGACGAACGTGGTGCCGGCGGCCGCGGGCGCGGCACCCGCGCTGGGGACACCTAGGCCCAGCGCCGCGGCGGACGACTTGTCCACACCGAGCGACGTCTGCACGATGGCGAGTGGTGGCAGCTGAAGACACGTGAGCGCGGGACACTTCGGCGTTCCCTTGGCGCCGACGAAGCTGCGACTGTCGAGGAGGAACGATCTGCCCGCGCCGAAGAACGACGTCGTCGGCACGTCGACGACGAGCAGGTACGGGTAGGTCGGTTTTCCGGCCTCGCAGCGGCCGGCGCTGCACTGGGGCTTTGTACCTTCTTGCGTGTACGCCTCGCAGAAGTGGCCCGGGCAGTCGTTGCGAGGTATCGCCGCTGGCGGCGTTCCGACGATGGGATCGCACGCGGCCACGATGCACGCGGCAGTGAGGACGAGCGCAGCGACGCGCCTCATTGTACCTGGCTCCCGCTTGCGTCGGTCGCGCCAGCGTCGGCGCCGCTCTCGGGGCCGGCGTCGAATGTCGGGCATCGCTGCACATCGCCGTTGGGCGCGAAGAACCACGACACGCTGTCACCGCCGATGGCGTTCGGTGTGTGGGCCTGCCTGCCATCGAAGTCGCCGCGAAAGCCATAGGCGACGAGGATCTCGATGAGATGACACCGCGAGAGATCCGATGGCGACTGCAGTGAGATCTCGAGCGTCCGCACGCCGCCGTCGGCGCTCGCGGGGTCGAACGAGCTGGTGCCGACGTCGCTGATCCCGTCGCCGGTAACGGGATCGTAGTCGATGAACGCGTGCCACTGGAAGGTGGCTGTGGGATCGACGAGCTCCACCGGGACGACGAACCTCTCGGGGAACGAACGCAGGATCTGGTTGTCTGGCGGCACCACGGAGCCATGAAGAATCGTGGGGCGGAACACCGGCAGCTTCGGGAGGTCGTCGGGCGTATCCGCGATGATGCAGCCGGTGAGCACACGAACCGCAGACAGTCCGCATAGAATCACGGCGGCCGCCACGATGCCGGCCCGCAGCTTCACACTGCAGCTCCACGCAGCGAGAGCGCGCCCGTCGAGTAGCGCTGCGAGCCCGGCGGCGGCAGCGTCCACCGAGCATCCGCGTACTCCGGCTGTACCGCGAGACGCACCAGGTCGAGCAGGTCCGGCAAATCACGCGTGGCCCGCGCGAACGCATGCGCGTCCGAGAGAATCGCGGCTGCGTCCATCTTGTGGGACTCGAGCAAGCGGCGCGCCGCGATCGAGAAGTCGCCGCAGAGGAAGAGGCCCACGCGGCGAGCGCTCTGTCGTGCGTGAGCGATCGTCTCCGCGACGGGCTGATCGTGCACGGGGAGCACCAGCTCCGAGAGCCTACGCTGCGACCGCGGCGGCAGCGTCTGCCAGAACGACTCCGCGAGGGGCATGCTGGCGCGGTCGATCCGCTTGCTGTCCTCCGGCGGCCCGAAGGCGGCAGCCAGCGCCTTCCAGGTGGTGTTGAGGTCGTCCTCACCGAGGCCGAGCGCGATCGCATTCTCCGGCAGCGCGGACGCGAGCGCCTCGCCGAGCATGTACGCGAGCTCGGGGAGCGACAGCCGCGGCTCCACCTCGAGCACCGCGGCGGGTGGTTGCATCAACGCGACGCTCTGCGCGCCACTCGGCCGCGTGGACTGCCCACCCTTCGGCTCCGTCGGGCGCTTCACGTAGACGGGTACGTTCCCCACCTCGAGCAAGCGAATCGCGAACTCGTAGATGCGGCCTAGCGCGGTGGCCGGACCGGCGACCAGGCGCTCGAGTCCCGTGAGCTTGTAGGATGCAGCTTTCTTGGCGAAGAGGCCGCTGGCGCCGTCCCAGAGCACGTGAAGCGCAACCACCGCCGGATCGCGTGAGGGACCGGTGAGCACCGCGAGGAAACCCGGGTGCTCGGTCTGCGCGCCCAGCGGCGGCGGCGTCAGCGGACCGCCACCGGGGTCGAACGTGCGAAGCACGTGCTCCACCGCGCGCGCGTGGTTCTGGTTGTGATCGGCGAGCGCCGCGCCGTAGAGCGACTGCAGGCGCCCGAGGTCGAACGGCCCGAGCTCGACGGCTTTGCAGCGCATTCGAAGGACGTCGCGCGCGCGGTCGGGGTTCTTCGACCAGCGCTTCGCGAGCTCTTCGGCGGCCTCGAACGAGCCTTTCTGCACCCTGGCCGTGAGGTCGGCCTCTGCGCTTTCGGTCGACCTGCTCTGGGTCGGCCCCTCCTGCGCAGGTTCGGCAATGGCGGCTGCTGGCGGTGCGGCTTCTCGCTCGGCGTCGCGCACGGTCGTGGGTACCGGCGTCGGCTGCATCCCGCCCATCGGCGCAATGTCGACCTGCGTCGGTGGCGCGGAGTCGACCGCCTCTGGGTAGAACGACTGGCGGATGGCCGCGGCCAGGACCTCGTCGGGGATCGGAGGCGGCTCCTCCGCGGTGGGCACGACACGCGCGCCGTCTAGCAGGACGGACTTCAAGATGATCGGCGCCTCCGCCTCCACGCGAGCTTTTGGCTCGAGCGCGATGGGCGCCTCTGGCTCCACCCGAGCTGCCTGCTCGAGCATGATCGGTGCCTCCGGCTCTACCCGCGCGACCGCGGTGGATCGGAGCGGAATCGGCGCCTCTTCCGCGCCGGGGGCGGTGGTGTCGCTCGCGGCGTCGCTCGCGGTGCCGGGGGCGCGGCTCGAGATGAGCGACAGAGGAACGGCCTCGTCATCCTCCACGTCACGGTAGTTTGGGAACGTGGGACGCTGTGAGAGCCGCTCGAGCTCGATGCGTCGCTGCGCGATCGTTTCCGCAAGCGCCGGATCCCTCGCAGCTTGCTCCAGATAGAGCTGCGCCGCGCCCACATCGCCGTCCTTCAGCGCTGCTTCTGCCGCGGCAAGGGCGACGCGCTCGCGCGCACGAAGGCCGCGTAGATCGCCGTTGAGCGCCTGCGCGAAGCGCGGGAGTGCGTCTGCGTAGCGCGCCGTGCGCGAATACCGCTCCGCGATGCCGAGCGCGATGAGCGGCGCAGCCGGATTCGGGTATGCGCGCAAGATGTCGAGCCCCGCGCCACGCCCCATCACCGCGTCGAGGGCCTCTGCGCGCAGGAATGTTGCGAGCTCCCGGTGCGCTGTGTCCATCTCGCCCAGGGCGGCGAGCGACTCCGCCATCGCGCGCGCCTCGTCGGGTGCGCCCACGCCGCGCGCACGGTACGCGAGCTCGGCGCTGAGCAGCGCCGTCTCCGGTCGCAGTGGGGCGATCGAGATCGCCTTGCGGACACGCGCGAGCCCCACGTCCAGCTCGCCAGCGGCAAGGGCGGCGCCTGCAGCCTCTTCCAGGAAGCGCGCGCGCCGCACGTCGTCTTGCTCCGCGTACGCACGTGCCTCGAGCGCACGACCCAGGTCCGAATGAGCGTCCGTCGCACGCGCCAGCTCCACGGCCAGATCGAGAGCGTCGAACGACTCGGGATCCGTGAGTGTGCGTGCCAGCGCAACCGCAGACTCGACACGACCCAGGGCAATGTACGCGCGCGCAAGGCGCAGCGTCATGCCGGATTTCTCCTCGTCGGTCGCGGACGAGAGCAGCGCCAGCAGCGCGCGCGCCGCGGACTCCATGAGCCCGAGTGTTGGATGTCGCTCACAGAGGTCGGCGAGATACCTGAGCGCGCCGTCGTTCTCCGGATCGTCCTCGAGGATGCGTTCGAGCGCCTTCTTTGCCTCATGGATGTTGCCGACGCGCTGCTCCAGAACGGCTGCCAGCCGGAAGCGCAGAGCGCGAACGCGGTCGTCGTCCCCACGGCTCACAAGGCGCGCCTCGCGACGCGCGAGCACGGTGGCGAGCTCCTCGTATCGCTCGTCCAGCGCGAGCTGCTCCTCGAGGCCGTCATCGACCACGGACATCGGCGGGGCGCGCGTGGACAGCGCGACGGGAACCGCATCGTCGACGGCGGGCGGGGGTAGGTCGCCACCGTGAGGCTCCTCGATCACCGCGCTCTCCGCGTACTCCTGACCAACGGCCTGACCCACGCCCGGGATCGTGTCGGCGGGCATCGACGCGACCGGCTCCATCGCCAGCGACGGCGGCGCTCTACCGGCCCCGCTCTGCGGCATGGGCATCGGGTCGAACATGGGCTCGGCGAGGGTGGGAGACGGCGACTCCGGCCCGACCGAGCTGATGGCTGCCTGCGACGGTGCCTCCGACTGCGCGCCTTCGTCGTGGGCCGCTGGTTTCGACGGCGGCTTCGACGGCGGCTTCACGGCCTGCATCTCGCCGCTCGGGCGCCGATTCGGTACGACCTCGTCGAGCCGCTTCGTGCCGACCTTCTTCTCCAGCCGGGCGAGCGTGCTTGGGTTCATGGACAGCACGGCAGCCTCGTGGGCCTCCAGAACGAGGCTGTCGTCGTCGGACTCGCGCTCGACAGCCATGACGAGCGCGCGCGCGCGTACGTCGTGCGCCTCGCACAGCTTGCCTATCTGCCCGAGCAGCTTGAGCGCCGCGAGGCCGACGTTCGAATACGGCTTCTCCGCCTCGCCCATCGCGGTCTTCATTGATGCTGCGACCTCGGAGTCGCGCGCGAGGATCTCTGCATACGGAAGCAGGCGCTCGTACTCGTCGATGTCTCCATCCTGCTTGATCGCGCGTAGGATCGAGCGCCAGGCCAGGTTCGCGTCCGACAGCACGGAGACCGCGAGCTCCGCGAACGCGAGAGCGAGCCGCGCGCCCTCGGGACCTTCGGTCTTCTTGCCGAGCGCCGACGCCGCGCGCTCGGTGCGGAGCGCGATCACGTCGCGATCCCCCGGGCTCAACTCGAGGAGCCTTCGCGCCGTCTCGACCAGCGGGGCGAACGTGGCTCGCTCCGTCGACGACACGACCGCGCGGAGCAGGAGGTCCACGCGCTGGCGCAGTCCGTCTTCGTCCTCAGGCGCGACCTCTGCGGCGCGAATGAGCCACGCGGCCCGCGTCGGCGCGCGCCGCACGCTCTCCGCAACCTCGGCGACGACGCGCGCGCCTGCCTCGCGCTCATTTGCGAGCGTCGCCGTACGCGCGAGCACCTCGAGCGTCTTCTCGGATGGGACCGCGCCAAACGCCAGGCTCGCGTGCTTGAACGCGAGGCTCTTCACGCGGTCATCCGGGATCGTCTCGAAGAATCGGGCGCCGCGAAAATGCGCAGCCCTTCGACCAAAGCGACCTAGCGCGCGGCCGGCCACACGGTCGTAGAGCTCCGTGAGCTCCGTCCACATGGCGGCCTTGAGCGCGCTCGCCTCGGCGATCTCCAGTGGCACCGCGCGCTCCGGATCGGCCTCCAGCGCTGCGACGGCGAGCTGGAATGCGAGGCCGTTGCGACCAGCAACGAGCGCGGCGCGAGCGGACTCCCTCAGGATGGAGGCGCGGGTCTCGACCTTGCTCGTCTCACCCGCAAACTCGGAGAGCAGCGAGAGCGCGCGCTCGAGGCCGAAGAGCTCCACTGCGTCGCGCACGGTCGACTCTGCGTCATCGCCGGCGTCGACCAGAGCCCGCGCGGCGCCGCGATGGTCCTGTGCGAGATCGAAGAGCGCTGCAGCATACTCGCGGCTCGCCTCTGCCCGCGACTCGTCGTCCGCGACCAGCACGCGGGCGCAGAGCCACGAGAGCTCGCCCTCGGCGGAGAGCGTCGCGATGGAGAGATCGCGAACCCACGCCTGCACGTCCTCCTTGCGAGCGCCCTCGTCGAGCGCGCGGACGATCGCGTGCGCCTCGGCGTCGCGATCGCCGATCGCACGATAGGCCTTGGCTAGCCGAGAATAGATGTCCGCGCGCTCCGCGGGAGCAGCGCCCGAGCCAAGCCAACGCTCCAGCACGGTCGCCATCAGGGCGGCGTTGCCGGCGCGCTCCGCGGTGAGGAGCAGCGCGTCGCGAAGGAGCTCGTGGCGAACACCAAGCACCTCGAGGGCACGACGCGCAAACACCACGGCGCGTTCGGTATCCAGGTCCGCGAGCCGTCCCAGCACGCGCGCGCCCAGCTCCGAGAGCGAGCGCGATGGCTCCGGCTGGGAGAGCACCCAGGCGAGCGTGTCGGCGATCTTTCCGGCGTCGCGTCCTTCCAGGATGAGGTTCGAGAGCTCGTCGATCGCCTGCAAATCACCCGGGCGCAGCGCGAGGAGCCGCCGCGTCCACGCGATGGCTCCGTCCGCCTCCCCGAGGTCCGCGAGGGCGCGCGCCAGCTTCATGCAGAGCTGGCTCCGGGGCACGGAGAGCGTGAGCGCGCGCTCCATCACCTGCGCGTAGGTTCGCTTGTGGTCCGGCGCGACGCACTCCGACAGCAGCACGACGGCGCGCACGCAGCGCGGATCTGCCTGGCACGCCGCCTCTGCGGCGCCCAGCGCAGCTTCGCGATCACGCGCGGCCAGGGCGAGGCCCCCGCCGAGCGCAAGCAACGTCGCGCGCACCTGAGCGGGGCTGTGGTCTGCGAACGACAGCAATCCGCGAGCACGCGTGGACTCGTCACCGCTCACGGAACCGAGCATCCAGGTGGCCGCCGCGACGCGCTCCGAGTTGGTCGTCACGAGCGTGAGGATCTCGCTGGCCGCCATGATGTCACCGGCGCGTCCGAGCTCGAACGCGAGGGCGCTCGCGTACTCCGCCTTCTCGCGGCCTCTGTCTTCGGCGGCGAGCAACGTCTTCGCAACCGTCCAGTCGTGCTTGCGCAGGCAGAGCCGGAAGAGCTCACCTCGCGCGGTGCGATCGGCGGGTGCGAGCGCGGTGAGCTCCGTGAGGGACTGCGCGAGCGCCGGCATCTCGTCCGGCATCGACCGGATCTGCCCGATGAAGGCCGCAAGCAGCGGCGCGCGCGCCGTGCCCTCCGTCACCTCGAGCGAGCGCCGAAGGATCTCCGCCTCTTCGCGGAGCCGCTGCAGTGCTGGCTGGAGACGCAGGACACCTGCAGGGTAGAGCGAGCTTCCCGGATCGAGAGCGGCGCCGCGCTCGTACGCGAAATGTGCGAGCGCCGTCTCCGCGCGCTCCTCCGCCAGCTCTGCGAGCACGCGCGAGGCGGCCAGGCGGACCTCCTTCGCGGCGTCGCCCAGGACGACGTCCGTCAGCGCATCCATCACGACAGGGCCGGCGTCGGGTGCGAGCTCCTGTCCGCGGACGATGAGCTCCACGGAGGGGTCGGAGGCCAGTGCCGAGGCCCACGCGCGCGCGGAACGCAGCGGACTGGCCAGCGGCCCACCGGTGACGCGCGAGAGCGAAAGCAACACCCGGGCGCGTGACGCGCCGGACACCATGCACGCACGCGCCTCGAGACGCGCGGCGATGGGCTCGAAGAGCGAGAGGCGCTGGAGGAGATCGTCGAAGCCGTCGGTCTCCTCGCCGCTCACGTTCGAGTCATCACCCGCGTCCACCGCCGCCGCGAGCGCGAGCTGCGGCTCTCCTGCGGCAAGCGCGCGCCGCACGCGATCGTCGCGCACGCCGCCGGGTCGCTGGCAGACACTCTGATGCACGCGAAGCACCTCGTCTGCGGCGCCGTGCCTGCCCGCGGCCCCGAGCGCGTCCGCGAGCGCGAACGAGACGATCGGGCACGACGAATCGGCCTCGAAACCACGCAGCAGGTCCTCGAGCTCGGCGTCCTTCTGGCCTGCGAGCGCGCGACGCTCGGCAGCGATCGCGTACGCCTCCGAGGCAGTGCGCGGTGACACCTCCGACGGTGCCCACGCAGCGAGGGTGCCGAGGAGCTCCAGCGCAAGACTATCCGACTGCTCGAGCTGGGAGGCCTCGCGAAACGCCTCTGCCGCGCCCGACGCGTCGCCTGCGCGCGCGCGCAAGACGCCCACCTTGATGCGGAGCGAGACGGCCTTCCGTGGGTCCGTCACCGTCTCCGCGACGCGCCGGAGCGAGGACGCTGCGAGCGCATGGTCGCCTAGGCTCTCGAGCCATGACGAGACCTCGCGCTGAGTCTCCGCGTCCCACTGGATCGAGAGCGCGCGCGCGGCGAGCTCCGTGGCTTCGCCCAGATCACGGCCCTTCGCCGCGAGTCGGCGCGCGAGCAGCAGGCATGCGTCGCGCTCGGCGGGAAGATCCGCTGCGGCGTGAGCGGCGTCAATCTTCGCGCGCAAGAGCGCGTAGTCGGCACGGCGGCCGGTCCTCCGTACGAGGGGCCGCTGGGAGCCGCGCGGTCTCATGGAGACTCTGCCGACGGAAGCTGGCTGCATGTTCCCCGAATCTATCGAACTTCGAGCGCGAAAGGCATCGCCGTTAGCGTTCTTTCGCCTGCCCCCAGCTGGAGCAGGTTTTCGGCGAACGGCACGAGGCCCGGCGCCAGCCGGCGGGCGGCCTCCGCCTCGACGTGAACCTGCGCCTGCGCAGCCCCGCGCGCAGCGCCGTTCACCCGCTCGTCGGCCCCGTCAGCGCCGCCTCCCCCGAGGAATCCTCGATTGCCGGAGATGATCGCCACGCGTGCGTCCTTCGGAAGCTTGGCGAGCTCGCGGGCCTTCGCGATGGCCTCCGTGAGGCCGCCGAGCTCGTCGACGAGCTTCCGCTCCTTGCCCTGTCGCCCGCTGAAGATGCGGCCCTCCGCGCTCGCGGCGACGGTCTCGACCGTGATTTTACGGCCCTCCGACACGCGCGCGAGAAAAAGCTCGTAGACCTCTGTCATGCTCTCCAGGATACGCGCGCGCGTGGGATCGTCCCACGCACTGAAAGCGCTCATGTACGCGGCGCGCGCGCCAGCGCCGGGCTTCGGGCTCGCCGGGAACGTCTCCGCATGCACGCCAAAGCGGCCGACCGCGGTCCCGATGCCCAGCTTTCCGCCCACCACCCCGATGGAGCCGACGATGGACGAAGGGTCGGCGAAGATCACGTCGGCGGTGGACGCCAGGTAGTACCCGCCGCTCGCCGCCATGTCGCCGACGCTGACCACCAGCGGCTTCTTCGCGCGGAGCTTCATCAGGCGGTGCCACATGAGGTCCGACGCGAGCGCGGAGCCGCCGGGAGAGTCGATGCGGAGCACCACGGCCTTCACCGCGTCGTCCTTCTCCAGCCTGGCGATGATGGGCGAGAGCTCCTTGTCGGTGATTCCGGAGCTTCCACCGAGCGAGCCGCCGCCCTCCATCGAGATGCTGCCGGAGGCGCGAACGAGCGCGATCGGACCGCTCTCATCGGTGCTGCCTGCGAGCATTCGCACGATGTCATCGAGGTCGTCCGGGCGATCGGCGGACGCGCCGCGACCGAAGAACGTCTCGTCGCGAACGGCGTGGACCTCGTCGCGCAGCGCTGTCGCTGCATCGTCGCTGTACTTCACGTCGTCGATGAGGCCGGTGGCCTTCGCCTTCTGGGCGCCGTAAGGGCCGTCCTCCGCCGCGTCCTCCATCCCGGGGCGCTTGCGCCCGGCCTTGATACCGTCGAGCCAGATCGCGCGTAGATCGCGCAGGACGGCCTCGAGCGACTCGCGAGCCTCCGGGCTGGGTCCGTCGCGCGTGAGCGGCTCCTCGGCGCCCTTGAACTTGCCGACCTGCAAGAAGTCGATGTCGACCTTGAGCTCCTCGGCGAGGAGCTTGCGCAGGTAGATCAGCTGCGCCGCGATGCCGACCGCTTCGACCTCGCCGGACGGCGCCACGAAGATCTTCGTGCAGCCACGCGCGGCGAGCATCAGCGTCGCGTTCGTGAAACCGTCCCCGTGACAATGTATGGGAGTCTTCTCTCTTATCTTGGAGAGCCGATCACCGAGCTCCTCGGACCGCGCGAGGCCGATCTGCCCGCTACCGAAGCGCACCATGACCCCGCGGACTTCCTTGTCGCGCTCGATGTCGTCGAGCGCCGCGATGAGCTCGCCGAAGCTCCGATGCTTCGCGGGCAGGCCCAGAAAGCCGCCATCCGTCTCCTCTGGCGCGCCCGAGGACAGATCGAGCACGGCCACCTTGGGACCGGAGTGGCGCTTCTCGACCTTCGCCTCTCCCTTGGCGTTCGTTTCGGGCGCGCGCCCCTCGCAGCCCGCTTGTCCAAACACGAGGCCGACCAAGAGGAGCGCCACGCTGGCGCCGCGGAACATGCGGGCCGCGCGGGCCACGCCGTTCACGGCGCGCCGCCGGCTGGCGGAACCGCGGTGGCCGGCACGGTCAGCTGCGGAGGCGCGGCGGGCGGAGTGGGCGGTGGTTCCTTCTTCTCGGGTTCCGTCGGCGGCGGCGTCGGCGGCGCGGGGGCGGCCTTCGTCTCTGCGCGCTCCTTCACGCGCGCGGGGTACGCCACGTCCGGATAGTTGTCCGTGATCTCCTTGTAGATGCGCTGCGCGGCCGCCTGATTGCCCGACTCCCACTCGGTGTCACCAAGGCCGACGAGCGCGGGCAGGAAGCGTGGATTCACCGCGATCGCGCGCTTGAACTCGGCCTTCGCCGTTGGCAGATCGCCTTCACGGTGCGCGACCTCTCCAAGGCCCGCGAGCGCTTCGGAGTCGTAGGGATTCTTCTCGAGGGCCGCCTCGTACGCCTTCTTGGCGCGCGCGAGATCGCCCTTGGCGCGCGCGCTGTCACCGGCGCCCACGAGCGCGCGAGAGTCGCCAGTGAGCGGCACGTCTGCCCCGCCACCACCGCCACCGCCACCGCCACCGCCACCGCCGCCACCGCCGCCACCTGCAGAGGCGACTGGCAACGTTCCCGGGTCGGTGCCCATCGCCACGAGGCCGCCGTCACCCTTCCCGGCCACCTTGGATGGCGCGCGCGCGATGAACGCACGCAGCTGGGTCAGGAGCGGATGCGGTCGTTCGCGCGCGGCGAGCCGATCGAGCTCCGTGCGTGCCGACGCCGGATCGCCCGCGAGCGCCAGCGCGTAGACGAGCGACGCGCGCGAGCGACCAGAGCCATCGATCTCCGTGGCTTCGCGGAGCCGGCTGATCGTGTTCGGCAGCGGCACCGAGTCGGGCTCTTGCAAATCGACCATCGCCAGCACGAACGCGGTCTCCGAGTCCTTCGGCTTTGCGGCGAGCTCACCCACGAACGATTGCACCTTCGCCTTGTCACTCGCGAGACGGTACGCGTCGACCTTTGCGCGGAGCGCTGCAATGCTCGCGGGATCCGCAGCGGATGCGGCCTCCGCGGAGGCCTTCGCGCGCGTGACCGTGTCATCGAGATCGCGCCTGGCGACGGTCGCGTCGTCCTTCGCCTCGGGCGGCAAGATTCGAAGGCGTAGCCAGGGGACCTCTGCGCGTGCGCCATCGAGGCGAGCCACCGCGACGAGCACGCGCGGGTCCTTCTCGGCAAGCGCGCTCGCCTTGTCGAGCTTCTCCTTGGAGAGCTCCAGGTTGCCTTCCGACAGCGCGCGCTCACCCGCGGAGAGATACTCTTGCGCCTTTGGATCGAGGGTTGTGCTCGCGACGGGAGTGTCGGTGGTCGACGCGCCCGAGGGATGCGTCTTCATCCAATAGTAGCCGCCACCGCCAACGACGCACATCAACAGGAGCGCCACGACGAAGCCGGTGTAACGCCGACCGCCACCACCGCTGCGTGACAGCGCCGCGGCGAGGTTCGGCGCCGCATCATCATCTTCTTCTTCGGGGTCGGTCGGGCCCGCAGCCTTCGACACGGGCACGCTGGTGCCGGTGCGGGCGACCGGCGGCAGAGGCGTGGAGAAGTCGATGTCGGGAGGTGGCAGACGGGGGATCTTGGGTGCTCCCATCGGGAGCTCCGCGCGGTCGATGTCCTCTTCGAGCGCACTCCCGCTATCCACGCTGTCCAGGCCGGTGTCAGAGAATGGCGGAGGCGGCGGGTTCGAGCGCCTGACGGGCTCCGACGGGTGCCCGTCCTTGAGGCGCTTCACGTGGGGCATCGGCGGCGGCGCCACGCCCTCCTGCGGCCGGAGCGTGGCGGTGCGCGAGCGCATCGGCACCGGAGGCGGCTGAGAAACGGCGGGCAACTTCACCGTGTTCGTCATCGGGTTCGGCGTGTGATTCGCCGGCGGCGGCCGCGTGTTCGGATCGCGCACGGTGGGCGGCGCATGGACGGGATCCGTCGACACACCGATCTGCACGACGGGCGGCGGCCTCTTCGTGTTGCCCTTGTTCGGATTGCCTGCGGGCTCCGTGAAGTGCGTCGTTGCGAGTGGCGACGAGTTCGGGCTGGGCGCCTCGACGCCAGGGATGGTCTTCGCGTGCGCCCGCGGCTGCTCGTCGAAGAACGGGACGAGCTCGACGATGGATCCGAGCGCGCGGCGCGAGCCGTTCCGCACCAGAAGATCTCCACGTGCGACCACGCGCGAGGCGATCGCGCGCTGGAGCTCACGCATCGATGTGAAGGTGTGCGACGAGCCGGCCTCCGACTCGATCACCCAGCGATCGTCGACACCCGCGCCCTGGACGCGAAACTGGTGCCCGCACTGCGTGCACTTGACCGAGGTCCCTTTGCCCGTGACGAGCGCGTCATCGAACTCGTACTCCGTCTGGCATTTCTCACACCGAACGTCCATGCGCGACCTAGGAAGCTATCATAGGGTGGAGGAGCCCCCGAAAAGATTCCCTGTCCCAGCAAAACGCCCCGTGCGCCCCTCGCGTTCCCATCGATATACCCTGCAAGTCTCACCCGACTCTGACGCCGAGTCCACATCTCCCGTGAACCGGCGGTTACGGTGTCCCAGCCTTTCGCAGGAAAACCTGCTTGTTCAGCGGTCAATGTGCGGGCCTTGTGC
>JANXLV010000008.1 GCA_025355005.1 Myxococcales bacterium
CAGCACCGCCATCGACGTCCTCGCGATCACCACAAGGGAGAAGTCCATGACCACCACCGCGCTACGCACTACGGCTCTCACCACCTCCTTCGCCACATAGAATTCTCATGTCACCTGTCTCAAACGCGTTGACACGTTCCGCGACAGAAGGAGCACTACCAACGAGCAAGACCACACCAGTAGAGAGCAGAGCACCAACGAGGGTCGCTGAGTTTCATGCGTTGCGGAGCGCGTGGGAGTCACCGGCCCTCCGCGGTTTAATGAGTGGGTATTTTCACCACTCACCAAAAGAGGGTCGCTGGGTTTCACGCGTTGCGGATCGCGTGTCTCTCAACGGCCCTCCTCGGTTTTGTGCGCGGCCCAGCGAGACATCGGTAGCGGTGAGGGCCGGAAATGCCCACCAGGCAGCAGTCGCGGGCTTTTTGCGGGTGCTGTGCTAGAAACACCAGCAATGCGCTCCCTTTACCTGGCCGCCGGGCTGCTCTTGTTTGGCGTTCTCGCTCACTGCGGCGGCGTCTCGAGCAACTCTGATCAGGGCGGTGGCGGTGGCGGTGGCGACGACGGCGGTCCTGGCGCGCAGGACGGGGCGAGTGGTCCCGGAACCCAGACGGGCCCGTCGGGCTTGCCTTGCGCGGTGGACGACATCCTCGCCAAGAACTGCCGCAGCTGTCACGGAAGCACGCCCATCGCCGGCTCGCCGATGTCGCTGATGACGTGGGCAGACCTGCAGGCACCCGCGAAGAGCGATCCCACGAAGAAGGTTTACGAGCTCGTCGGCACCCGCATGCACGACAACAAGACGCCCATGCCGCCGCCGCCGAACGCGCGCGTCAACGCGGGCGACACCACCATCATCGACTCCTGGATCGCGGCGGGCGCGCCCAAGTCCGCGGACACATGCGGGGGCACCAAAAACCCTGATGGCGGCGTGGTCGACCCGCTCGATTGCACGCCGGACGTGCACATGAAGTCCACCATGCCGTGGACCATGCCGCAGGCCACAGCCGACATCTACACCTGCTACGGCTACGAGGTCACCACGGCGGACCCGAAGCACATCATCGCGTTCGCACCGCACGTGGACAACTCGAAGATCGTCCACCACATCCTCGTGTTCCAGGCAGACGCCGCGGAGCCGACGACCCCCGCAGCGTGCAGCTCTGGCGGCAAGGCCGGCTGGCGCATCGTCTATATCTGGGCCCCCGGCGGCAAGAACCTCTACCTCCCGAAGGAGGCCGGCTTCCCGCTCACGCCGGGCACGAGCAACCACTACGTCGTGCAGGTGCACTACAGCAACATCAACGCGCTCGCAGGCGAGGTGGACTCGACCGGCATCGACGCGTGCACGTCCGCGCCCCGCCAGTACGACGCGGACGTCGTCGCGTTCGGCACGCAGACCTTCACGATCCCCGCGAACGGCCTGCCCTACGATCGCACGTGCACGGTGCAGGTGCCGGCCCAGCTCTCCGGCAAGACCCTGTTCACGGCGATGCCGCACATGCACCAGCTCGGCACGAAGAACGACAACAAGCTCACGCCGCTCGCTGGCGGGCCTGACGTGGACCTGGGCACCGTCACGAACTGGTCCTTCCAGTCGCAGTTCTGGCTGCCCATCGCCGCCAAGATCCAGACGAACGACACGATCACGACGCACTGCCAGTGGCTGAACAACACCGGCGCGCCCGTCTCCTACGGCGAGAAGACGGCGCAGGAGATGTGTTACTCGTTCGCGATGTACTACCCGAAGGTCACGGGCGCGTGGCACTGGGACATCCCCGCGTATGCTTCCAACTGCAAGTGATGGCGGCCGACCTTTTGGAGCAGTGAGATAGAGCTCTACGGAAATACGACCGGGCTGTCGCCGATCGCGACGAAGACCCTCGAGCGGCTCTACCGCCGCAAGGTGCCGATCGAGAACATCTCGACGCCAGAGCTCACGCGCGCGCTGATCGAAGCGTCGATGGAGTCTGGCCGCCAGGTCGGCGTGCTCGTGCATCGCTCGGGGCAGGTGGACTACGTCGTCGTGGGCGACGCGGGGAAGCTCATGCTCCCGGACATCGGGCGTCTTCGGGCGGCGCAAGGCCGCTTTCGTGGTCTGCGACTCGTGCACACGCACGTCCGCGGCGAGGCGCTCACGAAGGACGATCTCACGGACCTCGTACGCATGCGGCTCGACCTGGTCGCGGCGATCCTCCTCTCTCCGCGCGGCGAGCCCAAGGGCATCCAGTACGCGCACAACGTCCCGCTCGAGCGCGACGGCGACGCGCCATACCGCGTTCACGAGCCCGTGGCCCTCACTGGCATGAAGGTCCACGTCGGTGAGTTGATGAGCGCGCTCGAGGCGGAGTTCGGCAAGCACTCCCGCGCGCGCGCCGTCAAGGCCAAGGATGGCCGCGCGATATTGGTGCATGTTGCAGATAAATCCGATCGCCGCGCGCACGAGCTCGCGGAGGAGAGCATGCGCGAGCTCTGCGAGCTGTCCCGCACCGCAGGCGTCGACGTCGTCGACACGGTCACGCAACTGCGCGACCACGTGGACCCGCGCCTGGTCCTGGGCAAAGGCAAGCTCGAGGACGTGATCCTGCGCGCGGTGGAGACGGACTGCGACGTCCTCATCTTCGATCGCGAGCTCACGCCCTCACAGGCCTCGGCCATCGCGAAGGAGAGCGACCTCAAGATCATCGACCGCACGCAGCTGATCCTGGACATCTTCGCGCAGCGCGCAGAGGGCGCGGACGGCAAGCTGCAGGTGGAGCTCGCGCAGCTGAAATACAGCCTTCCACGCCTCGCGCAGAAGGACGACGCACTGTCGCGCCTCACTGGTGGCATCGGCGGTCGCGGCCCGGGTGAGACCAAGCTCGAGATCGGCCGACGCCGCGCGAAGGAGCGCGTGACTCATCTGGAGGACCAGCTGAAGAAGCTTGGCAAGCAGCGCGAGCAGCGCCGCCGCAAGCGGATGCGCGCGGAGATCCCGACCGTCGCCATCGTCGGCTACACGAACGCGGGCAAGAGCACGCTGCTCAACACGCTCACGGGCGCCAGCGTCCTCGCCGAGGACAAGCTCTTCGCCACGCTCGACACGCGCTCGCGCCACCTCAAGGTGGGCTGGGCTGGCTACGGCGAGCGCGAGGTGATCATCACCGACACTGTCGGGTTCATCCGTCGGCTGCCCAAGGACCTGTTCGCGGCCTTCCGCGCCACCTTCGAGGAGACCGCCGACGCGGACCTCATCCTCCACATCATCGACGCGAGCGATCCCGCAAAGGACGATCACATCGAGACGACGGAGCTGCTCCTCACGCAGCTCGAGCTCGATCACATCCCGCGCATCGCGGTCTACAACAAGATGGACCACGTCGAGCCGCTGCAGGCGCGCATCCTCGAGCGGAGCCACCCGGACGCGATCTTCCTCTCCGCGCTCGACCGCGAGACGACACGCGTCCTGGTCTCGCGCGTCGCGGAGGCGCTCGCGGAGCGCTGGGACCGTGCTGCCAAGGGGCCGATCACGACGCCCGAGGAGTCCACTCGCGATCTCGCCGCGCTCGGTCTGCTCCTCGACGGGGATGAGGCGCAGCCGGAGCAATCCACCCTCGACGACCTCCTGCGAAGCGCTGGAAGACGGGTAAAAAAGCGCCCGGCGTGAACTGGTCCGAATTTGCGGGCATCTGGTAGGCTCGCCGCGTGGTGAAAGTCCTCGCGCCCTTCATCGCATTGACCCTCGCGGCGGGTGTCTGCGCATGCGGTGGCGGTCTCGCAGAGGCCAAGGGCGACTTCCGGAAGGGCCGCTATGCGGAGGCGAAGGCGGAGCTCATCGCCTTGGAGGTCGACGAGCGCATCTGGGACGAGCAACGGCGCTGCGAGTACGCGCTCTACCGTGGCCTCGTGCACAACGCCCTCGGCGATCGCGGCCCCGCGAGCATCTGGCTCAAGGAGGCACGCGCACTAGTCGACGCACACCCAGGCGTGCTCGGCGCCGACGATCTGACGCGACTGCAGCTGGCGCTCGAAGGCATGGGGCCCGACGCCGCGCCCGCTCCGTGATGCCCAACGTGCGAACCAGAACGGCCCTCACACTGATCTTCCTCACGGCGTGCCTGCCGCCGCCGCCGAATCGCGTGCGTGAAGAGCGCGCACGCGAGGCCCGCGAGGCACGGGAGGCACGCGAGGCGCGGGAGGCACGCGAGGCTCGCGAGAAGAACCGGACGCCACCAGGCGCGACGTCGGCGAGGCCCACCGTGTCGTCCTCGGGCACCGGGAACGCTGCGTCGGCCGGCTCCTCCGCGTCTCCCGCGTTGTCCGGCGCTCCTCTGCTCGCGTCGTCTCCCATCGCCGACGCGGGCGCCGCGATCGCTCCAGTGCCTTCCGACATGCCCGCAGCTGGCTTCGTGTTCCAGAAGGGCTCGCCGCGTGACTTCTTCGCGCACAACAACGACGAGCTCGCGCGCTACGTCCAGCAAGAGCGCACGCCGGGCTGGGGCACGCACGCAGATGTCGCAGCCGGCGCCGCGGACGAATGGATCATGGACGTCTTCCAGTACGCGCTCGTGATCTCGCCGGACGTGTCGGGCTTCTGGTACCGCGACTTCGGCAAGAGCGACGTCGAAGGAGTAGCCGCCGTGCCGCTCACGCGCGCGGACAAGAAGGACGTGGTGGTGCGTGCGTGGGTGAACGAGGGTGAGCTGCGCAACGGCTACCGCCATCTCGTGATGGAGGTCTGGTCGTTCGGTGCCGACGGCCCCGCTCTGCGCTTTGCCCAGGAGATCGCCGTCTCGGCGATGTGCTGCGGGAGCGAGGCGAACGCGCCTCCACGAATGTCGAGCTCCGTGACATTTCATGATGGCGCCATCGACATCAAGGCAGACGCGCCGTGGCGCGTGGATTCGCACTTCAAGCCGGGCGCGGTTGCACCGCTCATCCCGGGCGCCGGAAGCGCAAACGCCCCGCTGCTGCTGCCGATGCTCCCGGCTGACGTCAAGCGCAGGTTCTACACGTGGGATGGGCGCGCCTTCGTCCTCGCGCGCGAAGAAAAATCGGGCTAACAAAACGCCTCATGGCGCGCACGATCACCTCTCCGCGGGGCACCGAGATTTCTTGCAAGGGTTGGGTCCAGGAAGCGGCCCTCCGCATGCTGCACAACAACCTCGACGCCGAGGTCGCCGAGAGGCCGCAGGATCTGGTCGTGTACGGCGGCACTGGCAAGGCCGCGCGCAACTGGGAGTGCTTCGACGTCATCGTGCGTGAGCTGCGGGAGCTCGGCAACGACGAGAGCCTGCTCATCCAGTCTGGCAAGGCCGTCGCCCGCTTCCGCACGCATCCTGACGCGCCGCGCGTGCTCATCGCGAACTCGAACCTGGTGCCCAAGTGGGCCACATGGGACGAGTTCCGGAGGCTCGAGGCAAAGGGCCTCACCATGTACGGGCAGATGACCGCGGGCTCGTGGATCTACATCGGCACGCAGGGCATCCTGCAGGGAACGTACGAGACCTTCGTGGCCGCGCGAAAGGTGTACTTTGCACGTAAAGGTGTGGAGCAGCCGTGGGTGCTCACAGCGGGGCTCGGCGGTATGGGCGGCGCGCAGCCGCTCGCGGCCACCATGGCGGGCATGAGCTGCATCGCCGTGGAGGTGAACCCCGAGCGCATCGCGAAGCGCCTGGAGACGCGCTACGTGGACGTTCGCGTCGACTCGATCGGCGAGGCGCTCGCCCGTCTCGAGGTCGCGAAGAAGGAAGGCAAGCCGGTCAGCATCGGCCTTCTGGGCAATGCGGCGGAGGTCTATCCGGAGCTCTACTCGATGGGCATCGTGCCCGACCTGGTGACAGAGCAGACCAGCGCGCACGATCCCCTGAACGGCTACATCCCCGCGGGCATGACGCTGGAAGAAGCGGCCGAGCTCCGCGCCGAGGATCCCGACGGCTACGTCGAGCGCGCGAAGGGAAGCATGGCCGAAGAAGTGCGGACGATGCTCGCGTGGAAGAAGAAGGGCGCTGAGGTCTTCGACTACGGCAACAACATCCGCGCGTGCGCGGTGGACGCAGGCGAGACGAACGCCTTCGACATCCCGGGGTTCGTCCCGGAGTACATCCGGCCGCTCTTCTGCATCGGCAAGGGGCCGTTTCGCTGGGTCGCGCTCTCTGGCGATCCCGCGGACATCGCGGTCACGGACAAGACCGTACTGGAGCTCGTCACGCACGATCCCGATCTCGAGAAGTGGATAAAGCTCGCGCAAGAGCGCGTGCAGTTCCAGGGGCTCCCATCGCGTATCTGCTGGCTCGGCTACGGCGACCGCGCCAGGGTCGGCCTCGCATTCAACGAGCTCGTGCGCACCGGCAAGGTGAAGGCGCCCATCGTGATCGGTCGCGACCACCTCGACTGCGGCAGCGTCGCCTCGCCAAACCGCGAGACCGAAGCCATGAAGGACGGCTCCGACGCGATCGCCGACTTCGCGATCCTGAACGCGCTCGTGAACACCGCCGCAGGCGCAAGCTGGGTGAGCTTTCACCACGGCGGCGGCGTCGGCATGGGGATGAGCCTCCATGCAGGCATGGTCGTCGTCGCGGATGGCACGAAGGAGGCGGCGGCACGCCTCGAGCGCGTGCTCACGAGCGATCCCGGAATGGGCGTGATCCGTCATGCAGATGCGGGTTACGAAGACGCCATCGCGTGCGCCAAGGAGAAGGGCGTGCACGTGCCGGGGCTCGTCGGCGTACGATAGGGAGCGTTGGCCTCGAACTATCCCAGAGACCTCGGCGCAGGGGATGTCGTGGGCGGACGCTATCGGCTCGGCGCGCAGCTGGGTCGTGGCGGTCATGGCGTCGTCTATCAGGCGACGCAGCTGCCACTCGGACACGAGGTCGCGATCAAGATGCTGCTGGCCGAGGCCGTCCTCACCGAAGGCTCGGTGGAGCGATTCGTGCGTGAGGCCAAGCTCGCGCAGCAGCTCACGCACCCCAACACGATCCGCCTCATGGACTTCGGTCAGACCGAGGAAGGCCTGCCGTTCATCGTGTGGGAGCTGCTTCGTGGTCGCACGCTCGCGCAGGCGATCGCCAAGAGCCCCGTGCACGCGGAGCGCACAGCCCGGATCGCAGTGCAGGTGCTCCGGTCCCTGCAGGAAGCGCATGCACGCGGCATCGTCCATCGGGACATCAAGCCCGAGAACATCTTCCTCACTGATCATGCGGGCGCCCAGGACTTCGTGAAGGTCCTCGACTTCGGGGTGGCGCGCCCGATCGACAACGACGACGGCATGCGCAAGATCACGCGCTTCGGACAGATGATCGGGACGCCGAGCTACATGTCACCGGAGCAGGTGAGGGGAGAGGAGCTCGGCCCGGCGACCGATCTCTACGCGCTGGGGCTCGTCATGGCAGAAGCCGTCTCCGGTGCCTGTATCGTCCAGGGTGACTCCGCGATCCGGGTGTGGACGTGGCAAGCCTCCGACGACCCCGTGTTGCTGCCCGCCGTCGTGGGCGATTCGCCGCTCGGCGCCGTGATCACGCGCGCGACGCGCAAGCCGATCGCAGAGCGCTATGCGAGCAGTGAGGAGATGCTCGCAGACCTCGCGCGCGCGCTCGCACCCTACGAAGCAGGCTCCGCGCCGACCGAGCGGAACATCCCGCCGGAGAGTCGTCCGCGTCGCACAGCGCGCCTCGGCAACGCGCCGGCGTTCCAGTCCACCCCGCCCCCGCAGCTCGTCGGAAGCGCGCCGCCGCCAGCGCTCGCGGCTCCGCCTCCACAGGCGACGCTCCCCGTCGTGGCTCACCCAGGGCAGTCGCTCGCGCTACAACCGCCGCAGAGGTCGACGATCACAGGACTCGTTGCCGCCATCGTGATCGGCTTCGTGATCGCTGCCGCCCTTGCGGCCGCTGTCGTCGCGCTCGTGCTCCGCGGTCCAAAAGCACCTCCGCGGTCCATCCCTGCGCCGCCCGTGCTGACGACACCAGCCGCGCCGACCCGCCCCGAGATAATCGCTCCTAGAAGGGATAGTGACTGAAGCCTACTCGGCGGCCGTCCGGATCTCGCACGTACGTCGTGAAGGGCGTCGCGCCGTCCGTGGAGTGGGCCATGGCCTGGAGCTTCGCGGTGAGCGCCTGGCGCTCCTCGGCGGTCACATGGAAGGCGCAGAGCTCCTTCGACGCAGATAGATCCTGCGTTTCCTCAGGCTCTGCTTGCTCCAGCATGAGGACCGCATCGCCCGCGCGCATCCAGGCGGACCGCGCGTCGCGGCGCGTCGTCTCGAAACCGAGACTTGTGTAGAATGCATGCAATCGTGGCAGGTCGTGCGTGCGGAAAGCTACGTGGTGGATACGCATCGGCGGCGGTTTGGAATATAGAAGAGGGGCATGGCAAAGTCCGTCGTCGTAGCCGCACATGGTCACTGTTTCGACGGGATGTGCTCGTCCGCCATCTTCACGCACCTTCTCCAGAAGCTGCACCCGGGCGAACCACTCGACTTCACCTACCGCGCCTGCGGCTACGGCCCGGGGGAAAATGGCGTGGATCCGAAGCTGCTCGTGGGCGAAGAGAACGTGATCCTCGACTACCGCTACTCCGCCTCCGACAAGCTCACCTACTACTTCGACCATCATGCCTCCGCGTTCCCGTCGCCCGAAGAGCGCGCGTCTTTCGAGGCTGCGAGGGCGAAGAGCCCGACGCGCATGTTTCACGACGCCGCCTACGGCTCGTGCACGAAGCTCATCTTCGATGTGGCTCGTGAGCGGCTCGGTGTCGACATGGCGGAGCACGCGGAGCTGGTGCGGTGGGCGGACATCATCGACGCCGCCCGCTTCCCCAGCGCGGAGATGGCCGTCGCGCGCAAGGAGCCAGCGCTGAAGCTCATGACCGTGGTCGAGAACTACGGGGACGCTGCGTTCTACGCGGAGCTCGTCCCGATGCTCCTCTCGAAATCGATCGACGAGATCGCCACGCTGCCCAGGATAGAGGAGCTCTTCGCGCCGAAGCAGGCAGAGCTCGATGGCTTCGTGAAGCTCGTGGAGGCCGCGGCGGTGGAGAAGGACGGCGTCGTGCTCGTCGACCTCACCTCGAGCCTCCTCGCGGTGTCGCCGAAGTTCGTGACGTACGCGCTCTATCCGAAGAGCCGCTACTCGATCGTCGTCACGCGCGACGCCAAGCGGGTGAAGCTCTCCATCGGCTACAACCCGTGGAGCCAGAGGCCTCGCACGCACGACATCTCCAAGATCTGCGAGCGCTACGGCGGCGGCGGACATCCAGTGGTTGGCGCGATCACGCTCACAGCGTCGGAACTGGACCGTGGCCGCGCGCTCGCCGCGGAGCTCGCCACCGAGCTCGGCACCGGCTGATCCCTCGGCCTCGTTTTCGTAAGCACGCTTACGAAAAGAGCGTCCCCTCGGGTGGAAAAGTTTGGCGGTGGCGGAACGTCCATGATCCACACCTGGAATTGCGCTGATCCACCTACACTGGAGCTTTCGACGCTTTCTGCGCGCAAGTTGCCGTAACTACTGAGGCCGTCTCGTGAATGCGACACCGTATGTCCGTGTAGGACACCGGCACACTCCTCGCAGCTACGCTGCTCGACGCACCGCTCTGCGTCCTGGAGGTCAACGGTCATGCGCAACGGGTTCCTCGTCTCGCTCCTCGCTCTCGGCTCCGTTCTTCTGACGCAGGCCTGCGCCATGGATGGCACCGACCCGCAAGAGAACCCCGACAACACGACGGACGATCTCGCGAAGGGCACCAACGACCAGTGGGTCTACTCGGGTCCGCTCCCCGCGCTCGAGTCGCCGACCATCACGGTCTCGCAGACGGCGCACACCGCGCGCGTCACCGGCCTCGTGCCGAAGACCTTCAATGGCGCGTTCCCGTTCTATGCGACCACGACGGTGCTCGCCACCGGTCGCACCGAGCTCACCGTCGTCTATCCGGTCGCCACCGGCGCCGCTGCCAACGCGCAGCCGAAGAACTACCTCATCACGGTCGCGAGCCCCTGGGTTCCGACGAACGACCACGCGACCTGGGGTGGCTTCCCGTTCATCCCGTACGACCAGGCACGCGGCATCGCGTTCCACGGACCCATCACCGCGGCCGACGGCGAGTGGAAGCTCATTCGCGGCCCGGTCTCCCACGGCTGCAACCGTATGCAGGGTGAGCACGTCGTTGAGCTCGCCGCCCTCATCGGCGTCGACATGACCACGAAGATCTACAAGGGCACTGGCGTCACCGGGCTGCACGCTCCGGTCAGCGTCATCCACAAGACGGACGTCTACCAGGGCAAGAACGTCGACGTGGACTACCCCGCGCTGCCGTCGGTCGCGCGCCCCACCACGAACGTGATGAAATTCAAGACGTGGAGCTCGGATGACTATCCGGCGATCGTCTGCTCACTCGACAAGAAGCACCTGAACGGCGCGACCAGCGTTCCCGCGAACTACTGCGAGGGCCGCTACACGAACAAGTACGACCTCGCGACGGGTCACTGAGGATCGTCGCACTCCACCGGCGTCGTCTGCATGCCGGGGACGGGCGCTTGCTGGAAAAGCCCGTCGATGATCGGCGGATTCCAGGTCACCTGATCGTACTGGAAGAGCACGTCGATCTCGCTGCCTGGCACCTCCACGTGGATGCGCCGCGGAATGTCGGCGTTGCACTCGGGGCCCGACGGCGGCACCGGCGGATCGATGCCGTCCGGATCCACGCGCGGCTTCGCCGTTGCTGCTGGCGCATGACCTGACAGCGCCGCGTGATAGAGCACGATGCCTTGCTGCCGCACCGTGACGTCGATCAGCCTGAGCCGCTGCTCGGACCACGGCTTGTCGAAGTCCTCCGGATGCGGCGCCAGATGCAGCTCCTGGTCGGCCTGACGCGTGCTCTGGATGTTCACGGTGTAGTAGCCGTCGCTGTTCCAGGCGCTCGTCACGGCGACGGGCTCGTGCTTGAGGAGCACCGGCTGCCCACGAAGAAGGCCACCCAGCACGAACGGCGGAATGCTCACGGTGGTCATGCGCGCGATGTTGCAGGCGCTCGCCTTGCCCACGAAGAAGCGTTTCTCGCGCAGGTCAGCCAGCGCGAAGTGTTGCCCGTCGGAGGTCAGCGTCGCGAGGTTCACGCCGAACGGGCTGACGATGTCCATGCGCAGGCTCGCCGGGGCGATCGCGTAGAGCAGGAGGTCGCCGCGGGCGCGCCCCTTCGGTCCGATGTGGTCGATCTTCGCGGAGGCCTGCACCCCGAGGCCGCACGTGCCCGTGGCGCGCACGCGGTCGATCGCCGCTTGCGGCGTGGGGAGCGGGCTCTTCGGCGGCGACACGCCGCAGCACGCCGTCGAGCTGACGATGAATGCGAGGGCGATGGAGCGACGTACGAGCATGAGGCGCAAATAGCACTCCTGGCTTGCGGCGTGTCGACCGCAGACGCGCTGCGCCGGCGGCGGGTGTCCGCAATTCGGACAGTGGCCACGCTCGGACTGTCAACACATCATGACAGTGCCTATTCCAGATACCCGGGAAAATTGCGGGTTCGTCTTGGCCCCCTAGTTGCGTGGTGCCCGCTCGGAGAGGGAAGGAGAAAACCATGTTCGCAACACAAGGCGGCGGGACGTTCTGAGGGGGCGTGGGCACGGACTCGACGAGGTCGGGTCGTGCCCCTATCGATTCCAATCGGTTCCAATCGGTTCCAATCGGTCTATGGGCCAATGTAGATGGCGCGTGCCCGGAAACGGAGGGGTTCTTCTCCGTATTCCTCGAGCGCGTGCGCGACGAGACCACTGATGCGCGCGAGCGCGAAGATCGCCTCGGTGCTGCCCATCCGCATGCCCATGACGTGAGCCATGGCGGCGAGAGCAAAGTCCACGTTCGGTCGTGCCGCGCCCGCGGCGGCGGCTGCGCGAAGGACGTCCTCTACGAGGGCTCGCTGCCGGCGTGGGGTCACCTTGGCTAGCACCTCGAGCAGGTGCTCCGCGCGCGGATCGGCGCCGCGATAGACGGGGTGACCGAAGCCGGGCAGGTTCGGGTGTGACTGGACGGCACGTGCCAGCGCGGCCTCCGCGGAGGAGCCTTCGGCATCACGGAGCAGCTGCTGGACGCGGAGCGCGGCCTTGCCGTGCAGCGGGCCGTTCATGGCGCCGAGGCCGGCAAGCACGACGGAGAACGGGTCTGCGCGGGTCGACGCCGCCACGCGCGCGGCGATGGTGGATGTCGCGAGCTCGTGGTCCGACAGCAACACCAGGGCGGCATCGAGGAGCGCGACCCGGGCCGAGGTCGGCGGTAGAGGCGACAGGCATCGCCAGAGGTGCTGAGCGATGCTGGTTCCGGGTGACAGCGCCGCGCGCTCCGTGCGCTCCGTGCGCTGGTCCATGCTGGTCGCGAGCGCCACGATGAGCTCGCGAGCGTGGGTCAACACGGCCGCTGGTCGTGTGTCGCCGCGGAGCGGGAACAGCGGGCCGATCGCGGCCGACACCGCGGAATATCGATCGATCGGCGAGGCGGCGGGCGGAAGAGCACGCGCCACTGTGCGCGCCATCTTCGTCGCGACGTTGCTGTGTTGCCAGGTGACCTTCGAGGGTAGGGCTCCCGTCCACAGCAGCTCGCTCACCGCCTCGAACGTGCTCGTCCTCGCGAGCAGCGTCGCGTCGTGGCCGCGGAAGAGGAGCCGCGCCGGGTGCACCGCGGTGATGCTTGTCGCGAGCGACACGTCGATCTCACCCACCCTCTCCACGCCCTTGCGCGGACGCCCGCGCCGGGCCAGCTCGTTCACCTCGGCGGGATCGAAGCGGCTCGTGCGACCGTCGGCACCGATGGTCCGCGAGAGCACGCCGCGGCTCACGTACGCGTAGAGCGTCTCACGCTTCACCCCCAGACGAGTCGCAGCTTCTCGGACGGTGAGGGGACGTGGCATCAGCATAGAGTGTCATCAACGTTGATACTAATCAACATTGACTAACTGGGGCGCGGACCGAACAGTCCACGCATGGTCTTTGACGAACGAACCCTGATGCAGAAGCTCTGGAACGAGGTGGCGCCGCGCGCGCAGGACGAGACGCTCCGAGGTCTGCCTCCGTGCGCGTTCTCGATCGACGGGGCAAAAGGCGGGCTTCCATCGCCATACGCGGTCGCCGCGTTTGCGACGGCGTGTGTCGGCGTCGCGACGCTTGCGGCATCCGAGCTCCACGCGGCGCGTACCCTGGAACCGCCGCGGATGGTCCGTGTGAATCGGCGACACGCGGCCGTCGCGTTCCGGAGCGAACGATACGCGCGAACGCTCGAGCGAGAGGTGCCGGCCGTATGGGATCCACTGTCGGGCGACTATCCCGCGCGCGGCGGCGTCGTCGTGCGGCTCCACACGAACTATGCGCACCACCGTGCAGCCGTGGTCCGCGCGCTCCGGGTTGCCGAGACGCGCGAGGCGGTGCGTGCGCGGGTTCTCTCGCTCGAGCCGGAGGACGTCGAGCGGATGGTCGTGGCGGAGGGAGGCGCCGCGGCGATGCTCCGCACGCGAGACGAGTGGCGCGCACATCCCCAAGGGCTGGCGGTCTCCGGGGAGCCGCTGGCGTCGGTCAGGCGTGCGGATGCGCCACCGCCGCCGATGCGGATGGCGTCGCTCGAAAGACCGCTCTCGGGTCTGCGCGTGCTCGACTTGACGCGCGTGATCGCAGGCCCGATCTGCACGCGAATGCTCGCGGCCCACGGCGCAGACGTGTTGCGGATCGATTCCCCGGGCTTCGACGAGGTACCTGGGCTCCTCGTGGACGCGACCGGCGGCAAGCGACGCGCCTCGCTCGACCTGCGATCGCGCGAGGGGCGCGCGCGGTTCCTCTCGCTGGTCGCGGACGCCGACCTGTTCGTGCACGGCCTGCGCAGTGACGCCCTCCACCGCCTGGAGCTAGGCCCCGAGGTCCTCGCGTCGGCGAATCCGGCGCTCACCGTGGTCACGCACGACGCGTACGGCTTCTCGGGTCCATGGCACAACCGGCGCGGCTTCGACAGCCTGGTGCAGATGAGCGCCGGGATCGCCGCGCGTGGGCAACAGGCGCTCGGGGCAGACATGCCCGTGCCGCTGCCCGCGCAGGCGCTCGACCACGGGACCGGCTACCTGCTCGCGGCGGCTGCGTGCCGCGCGCTTGCACGGCGTGCGCGCGACGGTTCGGTCACCACCATGCGGCTCTCGCTGGCCCGCACCGCGGAGCTTCTCGTCTCGCTCGGTGACGACGGTGACCCATACGAGCCGGACCTCACCGCCGTCGACGCGACGCCATACCTGGAGCAGGTGCCATCTGCGCTCGGCATGGTGGAGCGCGTGCGCTGCCCTGGCAGCATCGAAGGGTTCGAGACGAGCCTTCGCATCCCGCCAGGCCCCCTCGGCGTCGATCCTGCGTCCTTCGCGTAGACCGCTCGCCTCCGAGTGGACTAGTCCTGGGCGGGACATGGACGAGCCCCACGATTTCTCACTCGGCGACGAGCTCGAGCCGCATCTCTCGGAGGTCGCGCGCGCGCACGGCTACCCAGCGCCCTCGGACACCGCACGGCTCGGCCCCATGCTCGCGAAGCTGTCGGAGGTCTACAACACGACGGACGGCAAGGAGGCTGCGAATCTGCTTCCCGTGCGCCTCGCGTTCTCTTTCCCGCGCGACGTGCCCAAGGGTCATGCGGCCGTGCGTGAGCTCGTGGCGACGGGCGCGCTGTTGCCGCGTGCGGATCGTCCACTGCGCCTCCTGGATGTGGGCGCGGGTCTCGGCGCGATGACGTTCGGGATCGTCCGCGCGCTGTCGCGGGCCGCGGTCACGCAGGGCCTCGCGTCGTTCGCAGTGGACGCGACGTGGATGGACACGGATCGCGCCGCGATGGAGCTCGGGCTCGAGCTCGTGAGACGCGCACTGCCGGACGCGGCGACCGGGCCGCGCGTATCGGTGAAGCTCGAGAAGGGGACCGCGGCCGCGGCGGCCCGCACGAAGGGCCCGTTCGACGTGATCGTCTGCGGGCAGGTGATGAGCGAGATGGACGCGGAAACGGCGCCGGCGGAGCGGATCGCACATCACGCGACGTGGCTTGTCGACCTCTCGCGGCTCCTCTCGCCCGAGGGCTCGCTCGTGATCGTGGAGCCCGCGCTCGCGTCCCGCACGCGTCACCTCCATGCCGTGCGCGACGCCGTTCTCGCGGGGAAAAAGCTCGGGGTGTTCGCGCCGTGCCTGCACCAGCAGGCGTGCCCCGCGCTCGCGTCGGCGCACGACTGGTGCCACGAGGACTTGCCAACGGACCTGCCGCCCTTCCTGGTTCCACTCGCGCGCTCCGCGGGTCTGCGCTGGCAGGGGCTCACGTTCAGCTATTTGATCTTGCGGAAGGACGGTCGCACCCTTCGCGAGGCGAGCGCGCGTCCGCTCCGTGTCACGTCGTCGCTCCTTCGCACGAAGGGCAAGACGGAGCTCTTCCTGTGCGGCGAGCACGCCGACGGCATCGGCCGGGGCAAGGCGCGCCTGCTCGATCGCGAGCGGACCGCTCCCAACGCGGCGTTCGCAGAGGCCGAGCGCGGCGATCTGCTCTCGTTCGAGCCCGCGCTCGCGAGCGGCGGACGCCTCGGCACCGAGATGAATGTAGAGTGCACACGTTACCGCTGAGGCGTCCCGCGGGCCCATCAGGCGTTGCGAAGGGCCGCCTTTGTCACTACAGCTGGATGAATGAGCATCCTGCTGGCGAGCCTCCTCATTGCCGCGGGTAGCGCCGTGGCATCGGGCTACCTGGTCCGCAGGCGCAAGGGCGCGGCTGCCGCGTCGGGA
>JANXLV010000023.1 GCA_025355005.1 Myxococcales bacterium
GGACAATCTTTGCTGGATATGTGAATACTCTACCCGAACTAATGAGCCTATTCAATTTCTTTGTTTTGCCATCTCTACAAGAAGCTTGCAGTCTAGCATGTGCTGAAGCAATGGCTCAACAGAAAGCAGTGATTGGTACCATCAATGGAGCCGGCCCTGAACGAGCCGGTGATCCTCTACACCGTAGTGACGCTAAACGCGTTTCTCAAGCTTCAATGGAGCCGGCCCTGAACGAGCCGGTGATCCTCCTTCTCCGTCGCGGTGAACATGCGCGTGAAGGGGCTTCAATGGAGCCGGCCCTGAACGAGCCGGTGATCCGCCGCGTTGAATTGCGGCGTCGCTTCGCTTGGTTGCGAGGCGGTTTTCGAGCGCCTTGAAATTGGGCGACTCGTTTCGGAGAAAAGGTCGCGCGGATCCTCGGCTGGATCTCGCAACCTCTGGATTGTCAAAGGACAGTGGCTCCCGCGAGCGGGTGCCCGGGTTTCCCGATCACTTCACCGCTCGCACGACCGCGCGCGCGATGACGTCCAGCGCCTGAAGCGAGAGCGTCAGCTCCGCGTGGAACTCGCCGGCGCTCTCCTTCACGTCGCCGCGGACGCGCAGACCGTGCTTCTTGAATACCGCGTGCGCCTCGCGAAGGATGCGGCGCGCGTCCTTCTCTTCGGGCGACGCCTTCACGCCTTGCGCCCGCACCTTGCGCGTGATGTCCGTGACGGCACGCGCTGAGAGCTTCTTCACGCGCCGCACTTTGTTCCCCAGACGCACGCCATGCTCTGCGACCGCTACGGCTGTGTCGCGTTGCGGGGTCGCCTGCGTGAGCTTCACGATGCCGTATGCTTTCTCCGCGCCCAGCTCGACGGCCTTCGCCATCGGAAGGTTCTCGACGATCGTGATGAGCTTCGCCGCCTGCGAACGCCCGAGGATGTTGCGCGCCTCGAGCAGCGCGTGGAACGTGGCGTAGCCCAGCGCGGCGTACAGCTTGTCGTCGCGGATCGTGCGGAGCGCGATGCCGATCTCGTAGAAGTCTTTCTGGATGCGGTTCTTGCGATGCGCGATGTCCTGCAGCAGCTTCTCTGCGCGCGCCGCCATCTTCGCGCGCGCAGCCGGCTTGTCCCTCACCACCTTCGCCACGTCCAGCTTCTTGCTCGCCATTGTGCATCCCCAGATCCAGTCACCGGATCAAAAAATCCAGCGACTGGATCTCACTGCCGCACCGCGCGGCTCACACCACGATCGCACATCTCTCTGGCGCCGTGTAGGACTTCCCCATGGACTCTATGCACGTGAGCGCGCGGCCGTCCGCGGGGCCAAGGTCCACGAAGAGCACCTGGTCCTCGTCCCGGTGTATCACCTCCGCGAGCAGCACCCGCAGCTCCACCAGCTCTCGCGCCGACAGATCGCACCGGAACACGGACAGCTGGATGTGGTCGCCGAAGCCGCGCATCACGCGATAGACGATTCGGAGGCGCGTCGCGTGCGCGATGTCGTAGGTCACGACGTAGGTCTGACGCATGGTCTCACCTTGTCCTGAACTCGGGATACGCGGCGATCTCACCCGTGCACGTCCGCGCGAAGATGCGCGCCTGCACCTCCAGCACTCGGCGATAGCTGATGCGATACCCGAACACCGGATGCGTGACGAGCTGGTCCATCCGCCGCTCGTACGCGAGGAGCACGTTCTTTCGAGCCTTGGGCTTCAGCGATACCGCCTCACGCATCACGACGAAGTCGTCCGCCGTGACGACGCCAGTGTTGAGCACGTTCACGACGACTGAGTCCGCGAGTATTGGACGCATCTCCTCCATCAGGTCCAGCGCGAGCGCCGGCCGGCCGAAGCGCGGCTGGTGGTACACGCCCAGCAGCGGTTCGAGCCCTGCGAGCAAGAGCGACACGGTCCACTCCTTCGTGAGCAACGCGTACGCGAACGAGAGCAGCGCGTTCACGGGATCACGCGGGGGACGACGGTTGCGGCCCAGCTCCTCGAAGCGCCGCGCCAGATCTTCGTTTCCCTTCAGCATGCACGTGAACGCGCCGAAGTACGTGCGTGCCGCGGTCCCTTCCACACCGAGCAGCTCTTCGCGCACGAGCGTCTTCTCCACGCGCTCCGCGGACGCCTCCAGATCATCGAGGACGCGCGGGGGAAGCGCCTCTCCGTTTCTGCGAAGCATCGTCCGACAGTTCATGATCTTGCTCGCCACGAGGCTGCGCGCCGTGCGCATGCAGAACTCGCGATCTTGTGCGGCGCGGTGCTGCGCCACACGCAGCTCGATGTTCTTGGACCCGAGGTGGGCCAGATAGCCGTAGAAGAATCCACCCTGGCTGAAGAAGGCCGTGGGGATCCCCCGCTCGAGCAACGCACGCATCGCCTGGCTGGAGATCTGGATGTTTCCCAGCAAGCAGACCTGCGACGTGTTGGAGAGCCGCGCGCGCGTCTCGCCGGTCTTCGTCTTCGCGACCAGCTCGTCCCCGTCCAGACCGATGCGCCCATACACGTCCTGGACGTAGAGCGGCACCTTGTCGTCGCGCGCGGGCACCAACCTCCGCAGCTCCACGGCCGGCGAGGCGGGCCCTTCCGCGGCCCCGGTGTGCGTTGCCCATGGCGCGCTGTCGTCGAGTGCGCGCAGGAGCTCCACCTCGTCAGGCAGACAGATCCCGGCGAGCGAGCAGCCCATGCACTTCGGGCTCTCCACCAGCGGCGGCGGGGCCTCGGCGAGGCGCGTGATCTCCTTCGCGCGCGCGATCGCGCGAAGCACTGTGGCCTCCAGCTCCGCGTCCACGCGGATCGAAACGCGCCTACGGGATGCTGCGAAGTAGATGTCGCCGCCGTCGCACGTGTAGCCATGCTCGCGCAGCAACATGACCTGCGCCGCGACCTGCGCACGCTCCGGGAGATAGGCGCCTTCGGGGACGTCCGGCGCGGAGCCTCTCTTGTATTCGACGGGCCGCACAGCGCCACTCCCGTCGCCGTCCACGACGTCGATCTTCGCGGTAAGGCCCAACGCCGCCGACGTAAGCCATACGGAGGAGGCCTGGTAAGGGCGATCGCGATCCTCGACCGTCAACGCGTCACCATCGACTCCGGGCTTCGGGGGCAGCGCGCCCGAAGGCACGTCGGCGCGGCGGTGCACGGAGCGCCCGTCCACGGTGAAGTAGTTGTCGTCCCACTCGCCTTGCGCCCACTCGAGGTAGAGGAGGCGCTCGCAATAAAGGACCTCGTTCACCATGCGCGCGGGCACCTGCTCCGGAGGGTCGCCCGCGAGAGGCAATCGCCGCGGCAGGGACTTCGCGCGCGCGGTTGGCTGCGCCTTCTCTGACGGAGCAACTTCATGCGGAACATCGAGCTTTGACGGTGACTGAGAGTCGGTCATCCGTAGAGCATGGCCCGCAGCCCACGTGAAACGGCCACACTCCGATACTCGTGACTAAACGCAGGCGCAGTTGATTTGCTCGGCGCAGGTGACCACCTGGACTGCCGCGGTCGACCCGCGGACACGCACGCGTTGCCAAGAACACGAGACTACTGATCTGATCGCCTGGCACGCGCGGTGCCTTTCGACCGCCTATGCCGCAGCCCACCAGCGCACGTACAATAGACACCATGCCCCCGCCCGACGGACGCGACGCCACGTATGACGATCTCCGCGCGTACCCCGAGAAGATGCACGCCGAGATCATCGACGGCCGCGTGGTGGTGTCTGCGGAGTCGCCGTTGCCGAGGCACTCGAAGGCACAGGGCGCGCTCGTCTATTTCATCGCGGGTCCGTTCGAGCATGAACACGGCTTCGGCGGTCCGGGCGGGTGGTGGATCTTCACCGACGTTGATGTGCAGTTCGGCAACCACGTCGTGCGTCCGGACCTCGCGGGATGGCGGCGCGAACGTCTACCGGAGCCGAACGATCGCCCCATCACCGTGACGCCGGATTGGATCGCGGAGATCATCAGCCCATCGAACGAGGCGCATGATCGCGTGACCAAGCGGAGGCTGTACGCAGAGCAAGGCGTCCCGCACTACTGGATTGTCGACCCCGAGGCGCGCACGCTCGAAGCGCTCACGCTCGAAGCGGGGCGCTGGGTCGACGCGGGCTCGTTCGATGAAAGCGCGAGCGCGCGCGTCGCGCCGTTCGCGGCAGTGGAGCTACCCGTGGCGCGCCTGTTCTTGCCACGGACCGCGGGCGACGCAGCCAGATAGTTCGCCGCACCCCCAGATCCAGTCGCCGGATCAAAAAATCCAGTGACTGGATCTCGACGCTACGCTCG
>JANXLV010000029.1 GCA_025355005.1 Myxococcales bacterium
GGCACGCTCCTCCACCAGACGAACTGGGCCCCTCACACAGCACCCACCAAGCGCACCCCCCGAAAGAAGCGCTAGCAGCCGACGCCAGTAATGGCGCCACCCAACGCCAGAATGGCGGCCCCCGCGGTCCTTGGTCCCCGACATCGACATCGACTTCGACATCGACTTCGACTTCGACATCGACTTCGACCTCGACTTCGACCTCGACCTCGACTTCGACCTCGACCTCGACCTCGACTTCGACCTCGGCGTCGACGCCGACTTTGACGTGCCATGCTCGAGAGCGGCCGCGTGCGGACGCGATCCTGGGTGCCAGTACCAACCCCGTCGTGCAAAGCACGACGTTGGCGAAGCCTTCGTGGGGAGGCTCATTTCGCGGAGCGGAATGAGGGGCGGGAACCGCCCTACCAGGACGAAGGATAACAGGGGCGAGCGAGACGGTGCCTGCGCGCCAACGCCAACGTTGGGTGACAAAAAGCAGAGAGGCGACCGGTCTCCCGATCGCCTCCTGCGAGCAACTACCTCCGAAGCGTCACTGCTTCAGCAACGGCCGCCCCTGTTTATCAGTGTACTTGCCGGTGAAGATCATGATGATGTCGATGATCTGCCAGATTCCGCAGCCGCCCACGGTCAGGAACTGCGCGATGCCGATGCCGATGTGGCCCGTGTAGAAGCGGTGGATTCCGAAGAAGCCGAAGAACGTCGGGACCAGGGCGAGGATGAGCGTGAGGTTGTGCGTCTTGTCGCTCACGCCGCCGGCCTGCATCTGTCCGGGCATTCCGCCCATCATCTGACCGCCGGGCTGCGCGCCGTAGGGCGTCATGCCCATCGCGTTGCCCATGTCGTTCACGCCCTGCCCGAAGGCCTGGCCCATCTGGTTGAAGCCCTGGTTGACCTGACCACCGAAGTCCTGCGGAGGCGCGGCACCGTAGGGCTGACCGCCAGGCGGCGGACCGCCCATCGGAGCGGGGGCGCCCATGCCCATGCCCATGCCGCCGGGAGCGCCGCCGTACGCGTCCGCACCCATCGGCGGAGGTGCGCCCATTTGACCTGGGGGCGGGGCGCCGTACGCACCACCGGGCGGACCAAACGGATCACCGGGCGGAGGGCCGCCCATCGCACCAGGGGGCGGAGCACCAGGGGGCGGGCCGCCCATGCCCATGCCGCCGCCACCAGCACCGAACGGATCTGCAGGCGGTGCCGCGCCAGCTGCGCCAGGCGGGGGCGCGCCGAACGCACCACCGAAGCCTGCGGGGCCGGGACCATCGGCGACCATCGTTCCGCCGAGCGGGTTCACGCCCGCCGCGGAGCCGAACGTTTGATGATCAGGAGAGGAGGGCGACATGGCCATCGCGCCCATCGGTGCGCCCATCGGTGCGCCCATCGGTGACATCGGAGCGGGAGTCGGGAGCGGCGCGGCCATCGGGGCGGGAGCTGCACCGGCGACCGGCGGCGCGACGCCGACCATCGTTCCCTTGAGCTTGCTCGCAGCGGGCGGCGCAGCGCCAGCGCTCGGCGGGCCGGCCATGGGCTTGGCGGCGGCGGGTGCACCACCGGGCGTCGGGAGCGGCGCGCCGGGCTGATTCATCATCAGCATCGTGCCCTTGAACTTCGGTCCCCCACCACCCGCAGGCTTGTTGAGCGCCGTGTTGCATTGGGTGCAGGTCGTCGCGGTGTCGGGGTTGTTGGATCCACAGTTCGGGCAGAACACGAAGGTACCTCCGCTGGTAAAGATCGCGCGGCCGACAAAAAGGAGTCAGCCCGGTCGGCGGGGAGAATAGCCAAGTCGCCTTTGGATTCACAACAACAGAACAACAAAACAAACGCTGGGCGGCCATGGCGCGACCGAAGCGCGAGCGAGCCACGCGAAACCCGAAACACGCCTTGACACTCGAGCCTCTGCGCCTCTAGCGTTCGCCCGCAAATCCCCGCAAATTTGCGGATTGTGCGGCATTTTGCGCATTTTTCAGATTGGCTTCGGATTGGCCTGGACTGGTTTTCTGGCTCACTGAGGAATCTCGGATGGCGTTTGCTCTCACCGAAGACCGCGACAAGCAGCTTGCTGACATTCTCACGCGCTACCCCACGAAGATGGGCGCGTGCATTCCGCTGCTCCACCTGTGTCAGGAGCAGCAGGGCTGGATCTCCGAGGAAGTGGTCCTCTGGGTCTCGAACCGCCTGGATTTGCCGCCCGCCCACGTGCAAGGCGTCGTCACGTTCTACACGCTCTTCAACCAGAAGCCGGTCGGCAAGCATCAGGTCTGGGTGTGTCGCACCCTGCCCTGCGCCCTTCGCGGCGGCGTAGAGCTCTTGCAGTACTGCGAGAAGAAGCTCGGCGTGCACGCGGGCGAGACCACAGCGGATGGAGCGATCACGCTGCGCTCCGCGGAGTGCCTCGCGTCGTGCGGCACCGCGCCCATGATGCAGGTCGACAAGGACTACCACGAGAACCTCACCCCAGAGACCGTCGACCGCTTGCTCGAAGCGCTCCGCAAGTGAGCTGAGTAAAAAACGACACCATGTTGAAAGTAACGAACTACCTCACGAAGACGTACGGCCAGAAGGACGGCTGGACCCTCGCCGCGTACGAGCGCGATCTCGAGGGCTACAAGACCGCGCGGCAGGTGCTCACGTCCATGACGAAGGAGCAGGTCGTCGACGAGGCCAAGAAGGCGAACATCCGCGGCCGCGGCGGCGCAGGCTTCCCGATGGGCGTGAAGTGGAGCTTCATGCGGCCCCACCCCACGAAGCCCGCCTACCTCGTCATCAACGCGGACGAAGGCGAGCCCGGCACGCACAAGGATCGCACCATCATGGAGCTCAACCCGCACAGCGTGGTCGAGGGCTGCATCATCGGCTGCTACGGCATCGGCGCGCACGTCGCGTACATCTACGTGCGTGATGAGCTCCATCTCTCCAAGGAGCGCCTCTGGGCCGCCATCAAGGAGGCGCGCGCGAAGGGCTACCTCGGCAGGACGCCGTTCGGGAAGGACTACCCCGTCGAGGTCCACGTCCACACCGGCGCGGGCGCGTACATCTGCGGCGAGGAGACCTCGCTCCTCAACTCGCTCGAAGGTCGCCGCGGCGAGCCGCGCCTCAAGCCGCCGTTCCCCGCGCAGGCAGGCGCGTTCGGCTGCCCCACAACGGTGAACAACCTGGAGACGATCGCGGCGGTGCCCACGGCGTTCCGGCTCGGCTGCGAGGAGTTCTCGAAGCTGTCGACGCTGCACGACATCAAGGACGGCGGCGTTCGCCTCTTCGGCGTCAACGGCCACGTGAACAAGCCCGGCGTCCACGAGCTCTGCGTCGGCGTCACCATGCGCGAGCTGATCTACGATCTCGGCGGCGGCGTCCTCGGCGACAGGCCGCTCCTTGCGGTGATCCCCGGCGGCTCCTCCACGCCGATCCTCCGCGCGGACGAGAAGGTCTCCGCACCCGACGAGAAGAACCCGCTCCACAAGTGGCACGACATGAGCGTGCTCGACGTGCCGCTCGGCGTGGACACGTTCCGCGGGCTCGGCACCATGCTCGGCACCTGCTGCATCACCGTCATGGCGGAGGGCACGTGCCCCGTCGCGTCGATGCACAACCTGATGCAGTTCTACCGCCACGAGAGCTGCGGTCAGTGCACGCCGTGCCGCGAAGGCTCCGCGTGGTTGCTCCGCATCACCGAGAAGATCCTCGACGGCAGAGGCACCATGGAGGAGCTCGATCAGCTCCACGACGTCGCCAACAGCATCATGGGCAACACCATCTGCGCCTTCGGCGAAGGCACGGCGATGCCCGCGCTCGGCTTCCTCAAGAAGTTCCGCAAGGACTTCGAGGCGTACGTGAAGGGCGAGAAGACGAAGGCGAAGAACGGCACCCTCGCGATGGGCTCCGAGTTCGCTACCAGAATGGAAGGTCACTGAACGATGCTCCTCGGACAAGCATTCTTCGGACTCTGCGCGGCGCTCGCCATCATCGGCGCGCTCTCCACGGTCATCGCCAAGAACCCGATTCGCGGCGCGATGGGGCTGCTCCTCATGATCGTCGCGATCGCCGGTCTGTTCCTCGCGCTTCACGCGGAGTTCCTCGCGGCCATCCAGCTCATCGTCTACGCAGGTGCGATCGTCGTCCTCTTCCTGTTCGTCATCATGCTGCTCGGACCTGCATCGCAGTCACCGAGCGACCAGCGCGGACAGATCGTGCGCAGCCTCGGCGCTGCGCTCTTTGCTGGCAGCGGCCTCACGGGCGCGTACTACGTGTGGCACACCGCGCCGGCCATGAAGAAGCTGCTCGACGCACCCCCGAACGACTTCGGCACCATCGACACCATCGGCCGCGTGCTCTTCTCGGACGGGCTCGTCCCGTTCGAGCTCTCCAGCGGTCTCCTCATGGTCGCCATCGTCGGCGCAGTCGCGGTCGCACGCGGCAAGCACCGCACCGACGACTCTCACAACGGCCGGGGCGAGATCCTGAGCTCGCGAGGGCCCGACGGGGAAGACGCGAAAGACGCGAAAGACGATGCGCGCACCACCAAGCCCACCGGAGAGGTGACCACGTGATCCCCGTCGAGTTCTACGTCGCGCTCTCCTTCGTGCTCTTCCTCATCGGAGGCGTCGGCTTCCTCGCTCGTCGCAACGTGATCGTCACGCTGATGAGCATCGAGATCATGCTCAACGCGGTGAACCTGGCGCTCGTCGCGTTCAACCGCGGCATGACCGACAATCACACCGGCCAGATCTTCGCGTTCTTCCTCATCGCAGCGGAGGCCGCAGAGGTCGCCGTGGGCCTCGCGATCGTCCTTTCCCTCTTCCGTCTGCGGCGCTCGGTCCGCACGGATGAGGCCGACCTCCTCCGGAACTGAGCAAGAACCCATGCTGCTCTCCCTCTTTCCACAGAACGACTTCTCGCTGATCGCGGTCATCCTCGGGATGCCGCTGCTCGGCGCCTTCATCAACGGCGTGTGGGGCAAGCGCCTCGGCAAGGACGCTGTCCGGCTCATGGCGCTCAGCGCCATCGCCATCAGCTTCGTCGCCGCGCTGCTCACGGTGAGCGCGCTCTACGGCGCCGCCACCGCGACCGAGGCCGCGCACGGCGGTCACGCAGAGCACGTGAAGCTCTCGTGGCTCGCGTGGGAGTGGATGCACACCACGGGCGGCCGCGAGACGAACGTCCCCATCGATCTGAAATTCAGCGTGGACACGCTCTCCGCCACGATGATGCTCGTCATCACGGGCGTGGGCTTCCTCATCCACCTCTACGCCAGCTCGTACATGGAGAAGGACAAGGCCTACTGGCGGTTCTTCTGTTACCTGAACCTGTTCATCTTCTCGATGCTGCTTCTCATCCTCGGAGACAACCTTCCGGTTCTCTTCGTCGGGTGGGAGGGCGTCGGTCTCTGCTCATACCTCCTCATCGGCTTCTGGTACGGCAAGACGCCAAACGCCAGCGCCGGCAAGAAGGCGTTCATCGCGAACCGCATCGGCGACTTCGGCCTGATCTGCGCCATGTTCTTGCTCGTCCACTACACGGGCGCGCTCGACTGGGCCGGCATCGAGAACGGCGCCGGCTCGCTGGTGACCACTGCGAAGAACACGCGCATCCACCTCTGGCCCATCGGCGGCGGTGAGTTCGTCGGTCGTCTCGCGTTCCTGCAGCCGCACCACCCGGTCACGATCAGCGCAGCGACGGCGGTCGGCCTCGCCCTGCTCCTCGGCTGCACCGGCAAGAGCGCGCAGCTGCCGCTCTACGTGTGGCTCCCGGACGCGATGGCTGGTCCGACGCCCGTGTCCGCGCTCATCCATGCGGCCACCATGGTCACGGCAGGCATCTATCTCGTCTGTCGCATGTCGTTCGTGTTCGTGCTGTCACCATTCGTGATGGTGCTCATCGCGTGCATAGGCGCTGCAACGGCCCTGTTTGCAGCGACCATAGCGCTGGTACAGAACGACATAAAAAAGGTCCTCGCCTACTCCACCGTGAGCCAGCTCGGCTTCATGTTCATGGGCGTCGGCGTGGGCGCGTTCACGGCGGGCTTCTTCCACGTCCTCACGCATGCATTCTTCAAGGCCTGTCTCTTCCTCGGTGCGGGCAGCGTCATCCATGCGATGCACGCGCGCGTCCACGACGACGAGAAGTCTCAGGACATGCGGTTCATGGGTGGCCTGCGCAAGCACATGCCCTACACCTTCTGGACCTTCACCTTCGCCACGCTCGCGATCATCGGCTTCCCGCTGACCTCGGGCTTCTTCTCGAAGGACGAGATCCTCTTCCGAGCCTGGGTGAACCATCCGGTGTCGCCTTACGCGGAGCGCGTATCCACGCTGTCGAAGGGCCACCTCCACCTCTACGAGCCGCCCACGTGGATCGGCCCAACGCTCTACTTCGTGGGTCTGGCCGCAGCCACCCTCACGGCGTTCTACATGTGCCGTCTCCTGTTCCTCACCTTCTTCGGTGAGTTCCGCGGATGGACCATCGGCCGCCCCTCGGCATTGTTGGGTCTTGCTCAGTCCAAGCACGCAGGTGGCCATGACGCGCACGGTGCGGACGCGCACGATGATGACGATGACGATCATCACCACCAGGAAGATCTCTCGACGCCGGGCTACGCCCCGCACGAGTCCCCGTGGCAGATGACCGTGCCGCTCATGATCCTCGCGGCGCTCTCGCTGTTCGCAGGCTTCCTGAACCCCTCTGTGTTCAAGGAGACGTTGCACCTCGAGAACCTCCCGCTCGACAAGTGGCTCGACCCCGTCTTCGACGAGGCCGCCAAGGGCAGCGTCAAGGTCGCTGACAACGCGCACCACATCGAGCTCTACCTGACGCTCGGCGCGTTCGCGGCGTTCGCGGTTGGCTCCTACCTCGCCTACTGGATGTACATCCAGAAGAAGGGTGAGCCCGCAAAGCAGCTCGCGGAGAGCGCCGGCGCTCTCTACAGGGGCGCGCTCAACAAGTGGTACGTGGACGAGATCTACGAGGCCACGATCATCAACGGCACCGACGCGCTCGCGGACACCGCGGCGTCGTTCGACCAGACCGTGGTGGACGGCATCATCGCTCGTCTCACCTCGCTCATCGTCGCGGCGCTCGGCACCATCCTGCGCACGGTCCAGAACGGCGTGGTCCACGTGTACGCGGCCGTCATGGTCGTGGGCATCGCGGCCCTCGGGTTCTTCTTCGTGGTCCCCCACCCCGACGCGATCGTCACCGAGAAGAACGGCGACTACGTGCTCGAGGCGGCGCCCGGCTACGGCTACGGCTACCGCTGGTTCCCGGACGCGACCGGCAAGCCGCTCAACGAAATCTTCAACGGAGAGACGAAGCTCACGCTTCACCCACAGGCCGGCAAGACGATCACCGCGAAGCTCGAGGTCGTGAACGCGTTCGGTCTCACCCGGGCGAAGGAGTTCACGGTCGAACGGCCCGCTGACCCGGACAAGAACATGAAGCTGGGGCAGAACCCATGAGCGCCGCAGATTCCAAGCACGACAACACTCCCGACGCCGGTCCCGCGACCAGCGCGCCGAACGCGTGGGTGGTCCCCTCGATCACCATCCTCGTTCTGTTCGCGGTCCTCACGGCCATCCTGTTCTTCGTGAACCGCGGTGACATCATCGGCCTGGCGGCGCCTGTCGTCGTTCCGGCGATCGTCGCGGCGCTCATCCCGCAGAAGCATGGCTGGCGTGTTCGCCTGCCGCTCGCGATCTTCGCGGGCCTCGCCGTGATCTTCGTCAGCCGCATGATGCCTGCCGTTGCCGTCGACGCGACGGACGTGGCGGAGATTCCGAAGGAGCCGAAGACGCTCCTCTCCTGGCTGCTCGCGCTGCCGTTGCTCGGCGCGGTGGCCGTGCTGTTCATGCCGCGTCAGGCGCACAAGACGCTGCAGTGGACCACGCTCGGCATCATGCTCGTCACGCTTGCCGTGAGCCTCCCGCTCATGAGCATCACGTGGGGCCGCGGCTACCACCTGAACCAGGACATCCCCTGGATCGAGAGCGAGTCGCTGCACTTCAGCATCCACTATCACGTGGCCATCGACGGCATCTCGTTCTGGCTCGTGATGCTGACCACGTTCATCACGCCCATCGCCACCTACGCGTCCTTCGGCTCGATCAACTCGCGCATCAAGGATTGGTGCTTCGCGCTGCTGCTCCTGGAGGGTGGGATGCTCGGCGCGTTCATCTCGATGGACCTGTTCCTCTTCTACGTCTTCTGGGAGGTGATGCTCATCCCGATGTACGTGATGATCGGCGTCTGGGGCGGCACGAACCGCATCAAGAGCGCGATCAAGTTCTTCCTCTACACGATGTTCGGCTCGCTCATGATGCTCGCTGCCATCCTGTACCTGGCGTACACGTTCGGCAAAGCGGCGCCCGGCGGCATGACCAGCTTCGACTACTTCGAGCTCCAGCGTCTGGTCCTTCCGCGGCACATCCAGATCTGGCTCTTCGGCGCGTTCGCGCTGTCGTTCCTCATCAAGGTTCCCATGTGGCCAGTCCACACGTGGCTGCCCGACGCCCACACCGAAGCTCCAACGGCAGGCAGCGTGATCCTTGCTGCCGTCATGCTCAAGATGGGCACCTACGGCTATCTCCGCTTCTGCGTCGGGCTCTTCCCCGAGGCGAGCGGTGAGTACGGCGCCACGCTCGCAGGTGTGGCGGTCCTCGGCGGCATCCTCTACGGCGCGCTGTGCGCGTGGAAACAGGACGACGTGAAGCGGCTCGTCGCCTACTCATCCGTCGCCCACCTTGGCTACGTCATGCTCGGCATCTTCGCTGCCACGCAGGCGTCCATGGAAGGCGCCGTGCTGCAGATGGTGAACCACGGCATCTCCACCGGCGCGCTCTTCCTCCTCGTCGGCGTCGTCTACGATCGTCGTCACACGCGCCAGCTCGCGGACTTCGGCGGCCTCGCCAAGACCATGCCGGTGTACGCGACCATGTTCGTCATCGCCACGCTCGCCAGCATCGGCCTGCCCGGCACGAACGGGTTCGTCGGCGAGTTCATGATCATCACGGGCACGTTCGTCTCGAACAAGCTCGGTCACGTCGCGGGCATCCAGTCCGTCGGCGCGGCGATCGGCGTCATCCTGGGCGCGCTCTACATGCTGACTGCCGTCCAGAAGATGTTCTTCGGCCCCATCACCAAGAGCGAGAACAAGCACGTGTCCGACATCAACGGGCGCGAGCTCATCGCGGTCGCGCCGCTCATCATCATGATCTTCGTGATCGGCCTCTTCCCGAACATCTTCCTGTCCGGCATGCGTGACGCCGTCTCGCGCGTCGCGTCGGACTACTCCGCACGCCTGGAGCCCGCGCCTGCGATGAACCAGCGCTATCTCACCGGCCCCATCGTCCTCAATCCGCGAAGCTCGGACGCTCCTCCGGCATACGTGAAGCCGGACCCCGCGGCAGCGAAGGCAGACCCCGCAGCAGCGAATGGTGAGGCAAAGCAATGATGCTCTACTTCGCGCTCTCTCCTCTTGCCGTCGTCGGCGGCGGAGCATTGCTCCTGATGATGGTCGAGGCGCTCTCCAGGCGCAGCAACGGCCTCGCCATGGGCACCACGATGGTCTTCGCAGCGGGCCTCGCCCTCAGCGCTGGCGTCTGGCTCTACGGCGTCGAGGACATCCCCGGCCTCGAGGCGCTCGCGCCCTGGATCGTCATCGACCGCTTCACGCTCTTCTTCGACGGTCTGCTCTGCCTCGCTGGCATGCTCGCCTCGCTGCTGGCGGGCGGATATTTGCCCGAGCACAAGATGAACCGCGGTGAGTTCTACTCGCTGCTCCTGTTCGCCACGTTCGGCGGAATGATGCTCGCGGCGTCGACGGACGCGTTGACGCTGTTCCTCGGGCTCGAGACGCTCTCGATCGGCGCATACGCGATGACCGCGTTCCGCCGCACCTCTGCGCGCTCCGCAGAGGGCGCGCTCAAGTACTTCCTCCTCGGCTCGTTCGCCGCGGCGATCCTCCTCTATGGCTTCGCGCTGCTCTACGGCGCGACGGGTCACACGGATCTCGCAGGCATCGGCGGCGCCATCAAGTCGGGCACCAAGTACCCGGTCATGACGGTCATGGCGCTCGTCCTGATCATCGTCGGCCTCGCGTTCAAGGTGTCCGCCGTGCCGTTCCACATGTGGACACCGGACGCGTACGAAGGCGCGCCCACCCCCGCCACCACCTTCATGGCGGTCGCCGTGAAGGCGGGCGCGTTCGCGATGATGCTTCGCGTCCTCCTCACCTGCTTCGGCGACGCCAAGTTCATGAGCTGGTCCTCGGGCTGGCCGCCGGCGCTCGCGACCATCGCCGTGATGACGATGACGGTGGCAAACCTGATCGCAGGTCGGCAAGAGTCCGTGAAGCGCATGCTCGCGTACTCCAGCATCGCGCACGCTGGCTACATCCTGGTCGGCGTCGTCGGCACCATGCGTTCGGGCTCGCAGGCGAGCGCCAGCGTGCTCTTCTATCTGCTCACGTACACGGTCTCCACGGCGGGCGCGTTCGGCGCGCTCATCCTGTGCGGCCGTCGCGGCGCAGAGTCCGTGAGCTACGAGGACCTCGCAGGCATCGGCCGTCGCCACCCGGCGGCTGCCCTTCCGTTCGCGCTGTTCCTGATCTCGCTCGCAGGCATCCCACCCACCGCTGGGTTCTTTGGCAAGTGGTTCATTTTCCGTTCGGCCATGGACGGCGGCCTCTACTGGCTGACGATCATCGCGTTCATCAACAGCGTGATCGGGGCGTATTACTACCTCCGCGTGCTGGTCTACATGTACATGCGCGAGCCGGCGGCGGGCGCGCCCATCGCGGTGCCCATGAAGAGCGGCTACGTGAATGCCGCGCTGCTCATCAGCGCCATCCTCGTGATCGTCCTCGGCCTCACCCCCGGCTCGTCGCTCGACGTGGCGGTCAAGGCTGCTGGGGTCTTCGGAGGCTGAGCCGGATGCGCCCCGCGCTCCTCACGTTCATCACTGTCGTTGCGATCGGTACGATCGGTTGCAACGACCCTCCCAAGGCGGCATGGACGGATGCAGCCGGCACGTCGAACGACGCAGCGCCCGGGACCGATCCTGATGCGGGGGTCGTGATGAAGGCGATCCCCGTCCCTGCGGCGAGCATCCTCGCGATGGTGAATCCATACAGCTCGCCCGCATACACGGGTCCGACGGGCAGCATCGAGGGGACCATCTCCTACGTCGGCGATCCGCCAACGGACACGCCCACGAAGGCGGACCCCGCGAAGTGCCCGCGCGGCGAGGCGGTATACGGAAAGAGCTTCCGCCTCGGCGACACCACCGCCCAGGGCAAGGAGCTGATGGACACGATCGTCGCCGTCACTGGCTACAAGGACTTCTACGTTCCGGAGAAGCACGAGGCGGTCAACATCGAGATCGACGGCTGCGCGATCACGCCGCGCACCATCACCCTCACGTTCGGGCAGAAGCTGGACGTCAAGAACAAGGGGCCCGAGATCATCGCGCCACTCATCGATCAGGGCGTGAGCGCGGTCATGATGGTCGCCGTGCCGCGCGCACCGGATCCGATCTCCCTCTACCCGAAGCGGCCAGGCCGGTTCGGATTGACTGACCACCTGGGCAAGACGTTCATGCTGAACGACGTCTACGTGCTGCTCCACCCGCTCCACACGGTGTCCGACGCCCACGGCCATTACCGCATCGACGGCGTGCCAGTCGGCAAGCTCACCGTGAACGCGACACACCCCGCGTTCGCGAGCGAGACGAATCAGCCGATCGAGATCCGCGCTGGCGTCGTCGTGAAGGCGGACCTGCTGGTCACGCAGAAGAAGCGCGACGGCGGCGCCAGCTCGAACGTCGCTCCAACACCAAGCAGCTCCATCCGCCCTCCGCGCTGAGCCTCACATCTCCGCGAGCTTGTGCTCGTAGGGCGTGCGCGCGAATGCAGCCAGGCGCCGCTTGTCCTCGGTCTTCGTGGCCTGTGCGTCCAGGTTGACCCGCAGCGCCAGCAGCAGTGGGTGCGGCGCGGAGCGCGTGAGCATCGTGCGCTCTGCCTCCGTGAGCGGCCGCGAACGACGCGCACGTTCGAGCGTGGCAAACGTGATGAGAGGATCGCGACCGACAACGTCGGAAGCCCGAGCGAGCAGCAACGCAGCGCGTGCGTCTGGCTCGGTACCCGAACGAAGCAGCCGTGCCAGGAGCTCGTGGCGCGCGTCCAGATCGGGCAGCAACGGCGCTGGCTCACCGCGGCGCAGCGCGAGCTCGAGCCGCTCCGCGTCTGTCTCGGGCGCGATCACGTCCGTCGCAGCGAGCTCGACCGCCAGGTCGATCACGAGCGCGTCGCGCCCATCGAGCGGAGCATGCTTCGCGCGGTGCCCGAAGAGCGACGCGACACTGGGCCCGGCGCGCAACGCGAGCGAGGACGCGAGCGCCACGAACGCCGCAGTGGAGAGCTCGCCGGCGCCATGAAATTCCGGCGTGGCATGCGCAGGGTCCGCATTGGCTCCGAGCACCGCGAGCACGGCACCTGCGTCGGCGTCCTTCGCGTCCGCCGCGATCACGTCCGATGCCAGCGCGCGCGCCAGGTCTGGCTTGCCGAGCAAGAGGCCGCGGGCCGCGACCTCTCCGAGCCGCACGCGGGCATGTGCGGCGACGCCCTCGACATGCGCGCGATCGGCGGTCAGGATCGCGTGGTCGACGGCAAGACGCGCGATGAACGGCGCGACAGTCACGCCGTCTGGCTTTCCGAGGACTGCGTTCGACGCGACCTCGCGCGCCGCGCCCATGGCGCCTTGCCCGGCGAGCGCAACGGCTGCGCGAGACAACGGCGTGAACCTTTGCCGCCGTGCCGCGGACAGCCCGCGCGCAGCGTGGACCGCGAGCACCGCATCACCGTGCTCCGTGGACCACAGCAAGAGGGCGTCCCATGCCTCCGGCCGGTCCTCGAATGCGCGCGTAGCCGACAGCATTCGCGCGCGTGCCGCGTCCGGTGCGAGCTCACGGCTCACGCGTGCGTCGAGTTCGGCGTTGCGAGGATCGCTCGACGCGGCGGAGAGCAGCGCCGACGTCGCGTGTGCGGTGTCCTTCCGCGCGCTGGCGCACTCACTGTCTGCGGCGAGAGCCACGGACAGTGACGGGTCGAGAGTGAGCGCCCGAGCGACGGCCTCGTCGGCGTCCTTCTGATGTCCATGTATTCTACATGCAACGCTAGCAAGGCGCGCCCACACGAGCGGATCCCTGTCGTCCACCGACAGCGCGTCCTTGTAGCGGGAATACGCGAGCTCCGGGCGGCCGTCCGCCTCCGCGAGGACGCCGGCAAGGAAGGCCGAGTACGCCTCCGCGGGGACGTAGCGCGTCACCATCACGTCGCCGTCGACGACGCGCACCACGTTTTCCTCCACGCCACACCCGGACGCCCCCCCGAGCGGGACGAGCGCAACGAGCGCAACGAGCGCAACGCGCAGGCCACATGGCCGCGCCACGGCGGCCAGTCGCGTCGAGCTCACGCGAGCACCTTCGTGAGCGCAACGAGGAAGCGGTCGTTCTCTTCGGGAAGGCCGATGGTCACGCGGAGCTGATTCTTGAGGCGGCCGCCGCTCTGGTGGAAGCTCCGGCAGAGCACGCCGTGCGCGAGCAATCCCGCGTGCACCTCCTCCGCTGGCCTCTCGGTCCGGAGCCACAGGAAGTTAGCTTCGCTGGGTGTGACTGACACGCCGGAGAGCTTCGCAAGCGCCGCCGACATGCGCGAGCGCTCGGCGACGACGGCGTCGACCACGTGCTGCAGGTGCTCCCCGCCCTCACGCAGGACCGCGGCCACGGCGGCCTGGCTCACGGCGCTCACGTTGAACGGCTGGCGCACCTTGTCGAGCTCCGCGACGAGCTCCGCGCGCGCCTCCAGCCACCCCACGCGCAGCGCCGCGAGACCCAGCTTGCTCACGGTGCGCAGGATCGCCACGTTGTCGTTTGCTGCACGAAGACCGCGAAGGCTCTTCCCCGCGTAGTCCCCGTACGCCTCGTCGATGACGCAGAGCGCGTTCGGTGCGGCGGCCACGACGGCCTCGACCTTCTCGGCGGACATCGCGTTGCCGGTGGGGTTGTTCGGCGTGGCGATCCACACCACGTTCGGCTGCATGGTCTCGATCGCGAGCGACATCGTGCGCACGTCGAGGTCCCACGACGCATCCAGCGGCACCTCCACCGCCTTCAAGCCGTGCGCGCGCGCCGTCACGCGATACATCACGAACGAAGGCGACGGCGAAAGGACCACGCCGGCGGGGTTGCGACCTCTGGGCCGCGAGAGGGCCGTGCAGAGCAGCGCGATCACCTCATCCGAGCCCGTGCCGACGAAGACCTCGGCGGGAGTGATGCCCGAGCGGGCCGCGATCGCCTCTCGGAGCTCGAGCGCGCGCGCGTCCGGGTAGCGCTCCATCGCGACCTTCGACATCGCGCGCATCGCGATCTCGGACAGCTCACGGCTCCTCAGCGGCGGCGCCTCGTTCGCGTCGAGCTTCGCCACGATTCCGTCGTGCCGCTCCGGCACGTACGCGCGCAGCTCCGCGAGCTCGGGACGGGTCAACGTTGTCAGGTCCATGTCGCCTGCTCACCGGCCACGAAAATCGTTGCCGTCGCCCAGGTCGGTGTTGCTGCCCTCGTCGCCTTCGCGTGCCTCTGCCCTGCGCGGCATCTGGCCCTCGGCCTCACGTAGCCGCTCGGCGATCTCGATGATGCGGCGCTCGACGCGACCGAAGACGCTGTGCGCGGGGAAGCGACCAGTCGCGTCGCGTTCGCCAGCGGGGACGCCCGTGAGCACCTCGATGCCCTGCGCGACCGTCTCGACCGCGTAGAGATGGAAGCGCTTGTCGCGGATCGCCTTCGCGACGTCCTCGCGCAGCACGAGATGGCGCAGGTTCGGCTTGGGCATGAGCACGCCCTGACTGCCGTTCAAGCCGCGCGCGGCGCAGAGATCGAAGAACCCTTCGATCTTCGCGCAGAGCCCGCCGATCGTCTGGATCTCGCCGAGCTGGTTCACGCTGCCGGTCACCGCCACGCCCTGATCGATGGGCAGGTCGGCGAGCGCCGACAGGACGCAATACAGCTCGGACGAGGACGCGCTGTCGCCGTCGATCTCTCCGTAGCTCTGCTCGAAGGCGATCTGCGCGCGCAGGCTGAGCGGGCGCTCCTGGCCGAACATCCGGCCCAGGTAGCCGCGGAGGATCGCCACGCCCTTCGCGTGGATGGAGCCGCCGAGCTGCGCTTCGCGCTCCACGTCCACGATGCCTTCGCGTCCAAGCGCGACGACCGCGGTGATGCGCATGGGCTGACCGAACTCCACGTCACCCGCGGAGTAGACGGAGAGCCCGTTGAGCACGCCGACGCGTGCGCCTTGGGTGTCGAGCGCGAGATCTCCGCGAAGCGACATGTCCCGGATCTGTCGCTCCGCCGCGCCGGTGCGATCACGGCGCTCGCGCCATGCCGTCTCGATATCCTCTTTGGTGACGGAACCGGCGGACCCCTCCTCGCCCGCGCGGACGGCGGCGAGCGCGCTCCCGAAAGCGGCTGTCTCCTCCAGCGGCGTGAGCGAGAGCGAGAGCTTCTCCTTGTCACCCGCGAGGCGCGTGGACAGATCCAGCAGACGCGCGCGTGCCTTGCGGTCGAAGTTGCCCCAGCCGCGCTCGCCGGCCATCTGCATCAGGTACGAGTCCAGCGCGACGAGGCGCTCCTTGGTGCGGGGGATGGAGGACTCCACCTCGACCTTCACGCGGAACAGAGCGGCAAAATCCGGGTCTGCGTCGAGCAGCGCCGCATACAGATCCGGCGTGCCCACCAGCACGACGCGCACGCGGATCGGCACGCTCTTCGGACGCAGCGTGGTCGCATACAGCCCGAGCGGGCCGAGCGGGTCCTCCGCGCCGACCTGGCGCTCGCGCAGCACGCGCTTCATCCGCTCCCAGATGATCGGGTCCGCCATGAGGTCGGCTGCGCGCACGACCAGCACGCCGCCAGAGGCGCGATGGAGCACGCCCGGCCGGATGCGCGTGAAGTCCGTGAGGAGCGCACCGAAACGCGCGCGCCGCTCCAGGTACCCGAAGAGGTTTGGATACGTGGGGTTCGTCTCGTAGATGACGGGAGGCGCGGAGCCCTCGGGATGTGCGATGAGCAGGTTCACCTTGAACCGCTGCAGGCGCGTCGCATGCTCCGGATCGTGATCCGGGGTGTCCTCTCCCTCGCCGCCGCCCTGCTGCTTGCCGTCCGGCTCCTGCGGGACCAGATCTTCCCAGCCCTCCACGAGCGCACTGCGCACGGAGACCAGGTAGCGCTGGACCTCGTCGCCCAGCTTTCCGAACTTGGCGACGATGTCCTTCATCGCGCGATCGATCAGGCGCTCCGCGGCCTTGCGCATGGCCTCGTTGCGAGCCGCCGAGAACTTCGCGCTCTCCTCCCGGACCAGATCGGCGGCGCGCTCCACCTCTTGCGTGAGCTTGTCCTCCGCCTCCGACAGCGCACGCTTCGTGGACTCATCGAGGACCTCGAACTGCTCGGGAGAAAGCGGCTTTCCGTGCAGCACCGGGAACGTCTGCATCCCACCTTGGGGGTTGTTCCTGATGCCGAAGCCAAGGCTCTTGGCCGCGACCTCGATCCCGGTGATGAGGTCCTTGCTCTTCGCTTCCAGTGCCCGCGAGAGCTTTCGCTGTGCGCGCTGCACCTCGTCGGTGTGGGCCACCTCGGGCATCGTCTCCTTCAGCGCGGTGATGAGGCCGTCCATGACCTGCACGAGCAGCGGTCCGACGCCCGCGGGCAGCAGGATCGGGCGCGGGGCCTCCGGGTGCTCGAAATCGTGGACGTAGATGATGTCGTCGGGTGGGCTCTGGCCCGCCACGAACGCCTCCGCGAACCTGCGGATGTCATCCTCGATCATCACCTCGGGCGCAGCGGCGACGAACACATGAAAGCTTGGCTCGCGGGACGCGAGGCCGAGCGAGAGGGCACGACGCGCGACGTTCCCGACCATGTCGAAGAGCCCGGGGCTCTCCTTCGGTTTCTCGGGTAACAGCGCGGGATCCGTGTTGAAGAGCACGGCCTCGTCCGAAACGCGGAACGCGGCGCGCGCCAGGCTCTGCGTGTTCGGATCGCTCCAGGCCCGGACGTTGTCGTCCGTGAGGGACTCCTTCGGCGCGATCAGGGTCGGCTTGCTCGCCCTGCTCTTGGGCTTGGAACCAAGGGCAGTGGTGGACGGCGTGGGTCGGCGCTGGGACATGTCTTCCTGGGTGGACCTCTCCTCTCAAGGCTAGCGCGCTTGCGGCTGGAATGTCATCAGGCCGGATCGCGGGGAAAACGTGCCCAGAGAAACTTCTACTGTCCGTCCGCAGCGAGCCGGGATAGATTTGGAACCTGATCTGATGGCACGCCTGATCCTGGCAACCGCTGAAGGCACTCAAGCGATCGAGCTGCGGCCGATCAATAGCCTCGGTCGTCACCCGAACAACTCGATCCAGCTGCTCGACAAGATCGTCTCGAAGGAGCACTGCATCCTGGAGCAGCGCGATGGCGGCTTCGTCCTTCGCGACCTCGGGAGCTTGAACGGCACGTACATCAACGGTGAGCGCGTCCGCGGTGAGCAGATGATGCGACACGGCGACGAGATCGCTCTCGGCTCCACGCGCGCTCGCTACGACGACGGCTCCGGTCTTGGCGTCGAGCTGCCGGCGATGGGCCCTGGCGCCGTCCACAACGCGGGGCCGATGCAGCCCATGCAGCCCGGGGGCATGCAGCAGGGTGGTCAACCCGCAGCGCCGCAGTCGAACTGGCGCCCGCCGGTACCCGCTTCGCAGGTACAGCCGCAAGGTCAGGGCGCCCAGGGGCGCATGGCATCCGCGCACCCGCCGCCTCCTTCTGCGATCAACCAGGGACAACCCGGTCCCGGCCAGCCGATGTCTCGTGCAGGTGGGCCGCCCGGAGGCACGCAGCCGTTCGGGGGCTTCAATCAGCCGCCGCCCGGCGCGCCGGGATTCCAGCAAGGAGGCCCGGGTGGGCAGCCGCCCGCTCATCCGCACGGACGCCCGCCGAGCCTGTCGGGAACGCGCGTTGATGTGCTCGACTCGGCGCGCGCGATCGGCGCGCAGATCGCGGCGCAGACAAAGGGCTTCCCAGCGTTCGAACAGATCAAGAACGACCCCGTGCAGCTCCGCGCGGACTACGAGCGCCTCCGCGTCACGTGGGAGCTCTCTCGCGACATCGGCCTCGAGCGCGAGCTCGAGCCGCTGCTGCAGAAGATCCTGAAGGCGCTCTTCAAGTTCGTGAACGCTGACCGCGGCGTCATTCTCCTCCGCGAGGGGACAGGCGAGCTGCTCCCGCGCTGCGCAAATCGGCGCGACGGTACGGATGCGCCCATCCAGGTGAGCTCCACGATCCTGAGCCACGTCGTGAAGGAGAAGGCCGCAGTGCTCACGCACGACGCCGCCATGGACTTCGCGGCGTCCAAGGGAAAATCGATGATCCTGAACCGGATCTCGAGCGCGATCGTCGTTCCGCTTTGTCACGAGGACGAAGTGCTCGGCGCGATCTGGCTCGACTCCGAGTCGCTCGCTCAGTTTCAGCAAAAAGATCTGGAGCTGATCAACGCCGTCGCCAACCAGGCCGCGATGTTCATCGAGAACACGCTCCTCGCGAAGAAGGTCGAACAAGAGATCGTCACGCGCGAGCGCTTCAGCCGCCTCCTTTCGCCGAACGTCGCGGAGCAAGTAATCTCCGGCAAGCTCGAGGTGAAGAAGGGCGGCATCTACGTCCAGGAGTGCACGGTCTTCAACAGCGACATCCGCGGCTTCACGCGCATGAGCGAGGGCGCCGCAGCCGGCTTCGTCCTCGACCTGCTGAACGAGTACTTCGAGCTCATGGTCGAGCAGGTGTTCAAGTACGAAGGCACGCTCGACAAGTTCATGGGCGACGGCATCATGGCGTTCTGGGGCGCGCCCGCCGCGCATCCCGATGATCCGCTCCGCAGCGTGCAGTCCGCGCTCGACCAGATGGACGTCCTCGGAAAATTCAATCGCAAGCGCATCGAGCAGGGTCAGCCCGCGCTGGCCATCGGCATGGGCATCCACACCGGCCCGCTGGTCTCCGGCTACGTCGGCAGCAGCAAGGCGCTCAGCTACACTGTCATCGGCGACACCGCGAACACGAGCGCGCGCCTCTGCGGCATCGCGCTCGCGGGTCAGATCATCATCAGCGAGACCACGCACGCGCGCCTCGGCAATCGATTCGATTGTGAGGAGCTCCCCGCCGCGGCCCTCAAGGGCAAAGAGAAGCCGCTCCGCATCTTCAACGTGAAGAAGGAAAAGGTCAGCGCCGTCGCCAAAGTCGGGTGACAAGTTCGCTCAAGCGGCGCTGGCCTGGAGAGAGGAGCAGCCCTTGTGCTAGGGGTGAAGCGTGGCGTCGTACGTTCTTCCGTTCGAAAAACCCGTCGTCGAGCTCGTGACCCGCGTACGCGAGCTGCGTGAGCTCGCCGAGAGTGACCGTCAGTACCTCCCCGAGCTGCGGAAGCTCGAGGAGAAGACGTCCAAGGTCGCGCGCGAGCTCTTCGCCGAGCTCGACCCCTGGCAGAAGGTGCAGCTCTCACGGCACCCGAACCGGCCGTACACGATGGACTACGTGCCGTACCTGTTCCAGGACTTCCAGGAGCTCCACGGCGACCGTCGCTTCGCGGACGATGCAGCGCTCGTGTGCGGTGTTGCACGCTATCGCGGAAAGAGCGTCGTGCTCGTCGGTCACCAGAAGGGGCGCGGCGCGAAGGACAACGTGAAGCGCAACTTCGGCATGCCGCATCCCGAGGGCTACCGGAAGGCGCAGCGCATGTACGAGCTCGCGAGCCGCTTCTCGTTGCCCATCCTCACCTTCATCGACACGCCCGGCGCATACCCCGGGCTCGGCGCGGAGGAGCGCGGTCAGAGCGAGGCGATCGGTTCGTGCCTCGCGGCGATGTCACGTGCGCGCGTCCCCGTGATCGCCACCATCATCGGCGAGGGCGGCTCTGGCGGAGCGCTGGCGCTTGGCGTCGCGAACCGCGTCCACGTGCTCGAGTACGGCACCTACAGCGTCATCTCGCCAGAGGGCTGCGCTTCCATCCTCTGGAAGGACGGCTCCAAGGCCGACGTGGCTGCCAAGAGCCTGCGCATCACGGCCGCGGATCTCCATGATCTCGGCATCGTCGAGCGCATCGTCGAGGAGCCGCCGGGCGGCGCGCATCAGGACACCGCTCAAGCGGCAAAGTTTATCGACGAGGCGCTCAACGCCGCGCTCACGGAGCTGTCGATGAAGTCGGCGGACGAGCTGGTCACGCAGCGCTACGACCGCTTCCGCGTGCTCGGCGCGATCACCTCGGCGTGAGCGCGCGACCGACGTGAACTACCGCACACCCGGCCAGCGCTTCGGCCAGCATGGCGGCAATCCCACGCACCTCGTGTGCCCGCGCGGCCACGGCATGCTCGCGGAGAAGGAGGTCGCGCCAGGCCTCACGCTCGCCTTCTGCTCCGAGTGTGGCGGCGTGTTCGCTCCGCGTGGCGCGTTCTTCCGCCTTCGCAATGTCGAGGAGCACGACGTGGCGGTCTTCACCGCTTGGCTCTCCGAGCTCACACCCCATCCCGAGCCCGCCGGACGCGCGCGTTGTCCGAGCTGCGCAGAGCCGATGGATCGCATGACCGCGCTCCAGCGCGACGAGGGCATCGCGCTCGACACGTGCTTCACGCACGGCATCTGGTTCGACGGGGGGGAGCTGGAAGCAGCACGCGCCCACGAGACCGTCATCCCCCATCCGCTGTCCAAGGTCGACGAGGCGCGCCTCATGGGCCTGCTGCACGGTCCCGCGCCGAGCACCCTGGACACCCTGTCTCTCCCCCACGTCCGTGTCCGACAGCTGCCGGCTGACCAAGCAGAGCACGGCTTCCTGTGGTGGCTGTTAGATCTCTTCTCCGACGCCGGCGCCGGCGAATGAGACGGGACAAATAAAACGCAGCAACTCCGGGCCTTTGACGCCGTCTCAAGTGAGACATCTTGCGCGATGTAGGGACATATCCTACTGAACGTGCGAGCTGAAGCGAGAAAAGACCACATCGTAGCCGCGCCCCCCACCTTTACGTGCTACGGACGGGCGTTCATGTCAGCGGTCATCAATCTCGAAGGCAAGGTCGCGATCGTCACGGGTGGAAGCCGTGGCATCGGCGAGGAGATCGCGCGAACGTTCGCCGCACACGGCGCGAAGGTCGTGATCGCTGCCCGCAAGATCGACAGCCTGGCCAGTGTCGCCGCCTCCATCGGTCCGAACGTGCACGCCATCGCCGCGCACACCGGCAAGGAAGAGGACTGCGCGCGTCTCGTCACGGAGACCGTAGCGAAGTTCGGCAAGGTCGACGTCCTGGTGAACAACGCGGCAACGAACCCGTACTTCGGCCCGTTCCTCGACATCGACATGGGCGCCTGGGACAAGACGTTCGAGGTGAACGTGAAGGGCTATTTCTGGCTCACGCGCGAGGTGGTGAAGCATCTGCGCTCGCGCAACGCGACCGGTGGCAGCATCGTCAACATCGCGAGCGTCGCAGGCCTCATGGCCAGCCCGGCGCAGGGCGTCTACGCCATGACGAAGGCTGCGATCATCTCCATGACGAAGACGCTCGCGTACGAGCTCGCCGGCGGCGCCGGCATCGGCAATGCGGTGCGCGTGAACGCGATCGCGCCTGGATTCATCGATACGAAGTTCGCGGGGGCCATCTTGAAAAATGAGTCTCTTCTGAACGAAGTGCTGGCACGCACTCCGATGAAGCGCTACGGCGTTCCCCACGAAATCGCTGGGGGAGCTCTGTACCTGGCGAGTGATGCGGCCAGTTTCTTGACTGGGCACACGCTCGTCATTGATGGTGGGATGACGGTTTCATAGATGCAGTCGGGAAAGGTCGTCGCAGGCAAATATCGCCTCAATCAGCTACTCGGAACGGGTGGTATGGCGGAGGTGTGGTCTGCGACCAACGTGATGACGGATCGCCAGTTCGCGATCAAGTTCATGAACCCCGAGGTCACGAAGTCCAAGGAGGCGGCTGCCCGCTTCATGAAGGAGGCGAAGGTCTCCGCGCGGATCGACCACCCCAACGTCATCGACGTCATCGACGTGGGTCAGACGGACGACGGCGCGCTCTTCATGGTGATGGAGCTCCTCACTGGCGTCACGCTCGAGGTCGCGATCCGCAGGCAGCAGCCGCCCATGAGCCTGCACGAGTTCGCGTTCGTGATGGTCGAGGTCGCACGCGCGCTTGCTGCCGCGCATCGCGCCGGCGTCGTGCACCGCGATCTCAAGCCCACGAACATCTTTCTGCACAAGGACAAGAGCGGCGCGGCCGTCCCCAAGCTGCTCGACTTCGGCGTCAGCAAGTTCCTGGAAGAAGATCACAATAGCGGCCTCACCATGGCCGGGACCGTGCTCGGCTCGCCCCTCTACATGAGCCCGGAGCAGGCGCGCGGTGACGTCCAGATCGACCACCGCAGCGACATCTTCGCGTTCGGCGCGATCATGTTCGAGGCGCTTTCGGGCGCACGCGCCTTCGATGCGCCGAACTTCAACGCGCTCATCGTGAACATCGCCACGAAGCAGCCGAAGGACATCGACGTCGTCGCGCCGATGATGCCGGAGTCGCTCCGCGAGATCGTGAAGCTCTGTCTCGAGACCGACCGCAACCGCCGCGCGCCCAACCTGGACGCCGTTGGAGAGATGCTCTTCGCCGCGCTCCCGGGTCTGGCAGAGAGCCCGATGCGACTGCCCGCGCCGCGCACGCTCCTCTCCGGTCACGATCCGGACGCGACGAACGCGTTGCCGGTGGTGCGGCCGAGTGATCGTCCGCCGCCCGCGCCCGTGAATAGCAACCCGCCCATGGGCCCGCCCATGAGCGGCAGCGGCGCGACGAATGGCATGAATTCTTCGCCCCCGCCGGGCTACGCGCATCCGTGGCAGACGCCGGCGTTCGCATCCACGACGTTCTCGCGCAAGAAGCAGCAGGCGCTCGTGTGGGGCATCGCCGGCGGCGCGATGATCTTCGTTTTCCTCGTGGTCGCCTTCGTGACGATCGCGATCCGCAGCCGCGGCGTCGGCGCGGGCAACGCCATCGCATCGAGCCCCCCGCTCCCGGCCGCCACCGTCATCGGCCAGGCGACGCCCAAGACATCCTCCGACCCGCCGACGATCGACATCAACGCGCTCCCGGTGGCGAACCAGCCGCTGAGCCCGGTGAGCAAGGGCATGGGGCGCCTCTTCATTGGCTCGTCCGCAGGATGGTGCGCCATCTCCGTCGACGGCAACAAGAAGGGTCCCACTCCCCTCCCCGCGATCGACGTCCCGACGGGGCCGCACCAGCTGCGCTGCGAGCCGCCGAACGGGAAGCCCACACAGGTAGCGAACGTAATGGTGATGGACGGTCAGACAGCGCGCTACTCGTTCAAGCTGGACGAGTAGCCGTAGACCTCAGTAGTACGAGCGGGCCAGGGCTACGGCGTCGAGGCCGATCTGGTGGCCGGCTTTTCTACCGGCGAAGTCGTCCGGTGGGATGTGGATGCTTCCCCAGAGGCGCGACTGACCCGCCTGATCGGACGCGTCGAAATAGGTCGCCCACTGCAGGCGGACCTCCTTGGTGGGGCCCTTCTCGAAGGTGAGGAACGTATCCTTCGAGGCGACGAACTCGCCGAGGCCGCCCGGGAAGTACTCGCTGCCGGTGAGGACCGTGAGCACCTCCGCGCCGGCGCGGCTGAACGTGCTGTGGCCGGAGATGAACGCAGGGAACGCCGGCGTCACGAAGGTGCGGCGCTGGTAGGTGATCCAGTCCACCGCGCGGACCCAGCCCACGCCCGCGACCTGATTCGCGCGATCGCCCGGCTCGCCGAGCCAGTTCCTCACGGCGATCTGACCGACGTAGAACCCGAGATGCGCGTGCCGCTCTCCCGGCGCGCTGCTCTCCTTGGTGATGACCTCGATGAGGCCCGGCACGAGAGGCAGGCCTTCGGGATCGTAGGCCGCGCCCTTCTTGTCCGTCGACTGGCCCTTGCCGCCCATGTAGCGAACGAGCGAGATCGGGCGCGACGTCAGCGTGCGCCGCTTGAGATCCCACGCCGCGATCGCCGCGTCGTGAAGGGCGCCATTGAGTGCAATATACACATGAACGTCCCATGACAGCCGATCGAGCGGCTCGCCCTTGCCGAAGAGCTGGCGCTTGAACTCCGGATGGTCGCTCACGGCGTTCGCCAGCACGTTCAAGTGACCCGGCGGTGTCTCGGACTTCGGTCCGTCTGCCCAGAACTCCGCCATCACACGCGCGAAGTCGGCTTGTAGCGTCACGTTGGACGCGTACGGCTTTCCGGTGACGGGGTTCTTCGCGTAGCCCTTGCCGTCGTTCGTACCGAGGGTGTTCTTGCCGAACGCCCCTGGCGAGACGTCGACGGTTGTGGGATCAGCCGGGTCGAGCGACGCGGTCTTCTTGATCACCTCGACGATCCACTTCTGCATGTCGGGGCCGAGCTTCGGCGCGGGGCCCGCGTCCTTCCACGGCACCGTGTCCGATGCGCGCTTCATCGCGAACGGCGGCACGCTGCCCCACTGCGCGCCGATGTACGCCTGCACGCCCGACGGAAGGATGATGCCGTTCTGGGTCGCGGCGACGGCCAGGTTCAGCTGCTGCCAGTGATCCGGATCCTTCAAAGGGGCGCCCGCGCTGTCGTAGACGAGCGGCGGGTTCGTCGTGGTGTAGCCCGTGGTGTCCGCGTAGTCGTTCGCCTCGTTGGAGCCGTCGTCCTTGAACTTCTCGAGGATCACGTGCGAGACGTGATTGCCGAAGGCGATCGGATCGTCGGCCCCATTCGCGCCGGGCGGCGCCTGATCGTGCGTGTCGTCGGCGTCGTAGCCAAGGTCCTTCATCACCGCGCGCAGGCATGCGGTCGTGGTCGCACCGCCGATGGCCTTCTTGTAGCGCTGCGTGAGGACGCCGTACGCGGCATAGCTCACGGCGGTGCGGCGTGCCTTGTCCCAGTCCGTCGCGGTGTGGCGCTCGTTCACGAAGACGCCCTTCGCCTTCTGATCGTACGCAGCCCACGCGTCCCACATCGCGGCGGACAGATGGAACAGGTTGCGTGCGTGCACCGTCGGGCGCGGCAGATCGAGGCGGATGGCGGCGAGCGCCTGCTCGTCCCACCGGCGCGCAACGGAGCCCGTCTTGCCCGCGATGAGCGTACCCGACGGACACTCCGCGGGACCGCCCGCGTCGGCCGCGCCTGCGTCGAGCGGGGCGCCACCCTCCGCGATGCTCGCGTCGTCGTCGATAACGACCGGGGGCACCTTGTCGCCAAAGTGGATGAGCATGCCGTTGTCGAGCGCGGGCGTGAGCACGTTGCCGCCAACGGACCAGACGCCGCCCTTCGCGTCCGCGAAGATCGAGTGGAGCGAGGACGCGGGGGGCATGGTGAGGCCGTGATCGACGACCTTGAACGGCCCGAGGCTGCCCTTCTCGCGCTGGTAGACGAAGCCGCGCTCACCGCTGGCCCAGTCGCCGTTGTCGCTCGCGAAGATTCCTTGAATCAAGCCGGCCGATGGTGGTGAGTTGTTCGTCCACGCGCCCTTCGCGCCGTCGAGCAGCACGCCGTTGCCGCTTCCACCCACCGCGATCAAGCGATCGCCGGTCGCGGATACCGTGAAGAGTGTCTCCTTCGTGCCGCTCGGCACGACCTGGAACGGGCCCGTGCCGGTGCGCTTCAAGATCGCGCCGCCTGCGCCGACGACCCACACGTCGTCCTTCGCGCCGACGACCTTGAAGAACCCGGGGACCTCACCGGAGGCGAGCCGAGGCACGTCGAGCGGGATGGTCTCGGTAACGAATTTCTTGTCGATGTAGTGCCAGATGAAGCCGTTGCGACCGCCGGCCTGACCGACGGCGTAGAAGTCGTCGCCGCTCGTGCCCCATACGCCGTACACGGTGTGCTTGCCGAGGCCCGGTGTCGGCATGCGCTCGAAGCGCGCGCCGTCGTAGCGGAGCACGGTGCCGCTCGCGCCGCCCATGAGGACGGGGCCGTTCTGCTGGGCCTGCACCCACCAGAGGTCCCCATTGTGGCCGGTCTTGAGCTCACGCCATTTTCGCCCGTCGAAGTGGACGACGAGCGGGCCGTGTCCCTTGTCGGCGCCAACGGCGAAGATGTCGGAGTCGGAGCGGCCGCTCACGGAGAGCAGCGCAGATGGGAGCTCGCTCGCGAGCACCTGCCACTCCTTCTTGCTCGGCCCAGCCTCCGCAGACGCGTCTCCGCCGCCCGACGACTTGCTGCCACACCCGGACCCGGCGACGAACGCCATCAATACAACTGAAGAGACCAGAAAGGATTTCACCGTGCCTCCCACGAGAGAGAAGAGAGAGTTGAGCTAAGGGTTCAAGAGCGTCGAGCCAATCTGGATGTTGGCGGTGGTGCTGGTCGAGGCGCCGGAAGGGTCGGTCACCGTGACGACCACGTCGAGCGGCTTGCCGAGAAATTGCTTGTAGTCGATCCCCTCGTTGTCCAGCTGGTAGCGAATGCCATAGAGCTTGCAGTAGCCGCCTTCGTCGGGAGCATACGTGAACGCGAGCGTGGTGGGCGGGATCGTGACGTTGGTTCCTGGCTGCACGCCGACGATCTTGGTCGTGGACCCGGCCTGCTTCAAGTTCTTCATCCGGGTCGCGATCCAGACATGGTGACCGCCCTGCGGTCCCGCCTCCGCCTGCAGCGTCTGCAATTTTTGCAGCGGCACGTAGTACGCCTGGCCTGTCCCGACCTGCAGCGACGGCGGCCCGCCGTTGAGCGGCTTGCAGCGGTCGGGCGCGTTCGTCGGCCAGTTCGCGGCGTAGGTCTCCAGCACCTGCACCGGTACGTTCGGGGACGCGCAGATGCCCATGATGCACGACGACGGCGCGGTGCACGTGGGCCCGCTGAGCGGACCGGGGATCTTGGAGTCCTTCGGCGGCGGCGGATAGACGATGCAGCGCGACTCGAGCTGCACGCGGAGCAGCGACTTCTTGCCGGGAACGAAATGCGTGGACGACATGCGACGAATCAGCGGCGTGGGGGAGTTCGGATCGCCCATCGCCACGACCTCGACGTCGACCTTCGCGTCACCCTTGCCTGCTCCCGACAGCGTCTTCTCCCACGGCTGCGGGAACCCGACGCGCGAGCCACGCGGCGGCTTCACGTCCTCGTCCGCGACCACCGTGCCGTCGACCTTCACGACGATGTGCAGCGAAGAGACGACACCGCCCATCGGCTCGCTCTGGATGCCGACCGTGAGCTCCGTCACGTCCGGCTTGGTGCACGACCCGACGAGGAACACGAACAGGAAAGCCGAGGCGCGCGCGCACCAGTTGTGCATTCGGGCACCCTACCAAGCCCTGTCGCGAAAGTCGTAGCCCGCGGATGCGATCCCGTTGTGCAAATGAATGATTTCAAGCGCCTACAGCGGTGGCATGGTCGATGCGTTAGGGGGTGGCCATGAAGAGAACGACGCTCGCTCTGGTTGGGATCTCGGCTATCGCAGGCGCTCTCGCGATGGGCGTCGAAGGCAAAGCGGAGGCGTGTGGTGGATGCTTCCACCCGCCGACGCAGGTCGCCTCGGACATCACGGACGAGCGCATGCTGCTCTCCGTCTCCCCCAAGCAGACCACGCTCTACGATCAGATCCGCTACGCAGGCAGCCCGACGTCGTTCGCCTGGGTGCTCCCGATCCACGGCACCGTGGACGTGGGCCTGTCCGCCGACGTGCTCTTCGACTCCGTCGACACGCTCACCGCGACGCAGATCCAGCCGCCGCAGACCAACTGCCCGCCTCCTCCGCAGTGCGGAAACCTGGGCGGGTTTGCTTCGGCCTCGAGCGCCAGCGACTCCAATGGCGGCGGCGTCACCGTCACCAAGGCCGAGAACGTCGGTCCGTATGCGACCGTGCAGCTGCACTCCACGGACTCCGGCTCGCTCGAGAAGTGGCTCGCTGACAACGGCTTCCAGATCCCCGCGGACGTGAAGCCGATCATCGATCAGTACGTGAAGGAGGGCTTCGACTTTCTCGCGATGAAGCTCCTGCCGAACCAGGGCGTCCAGGCGATGCGGCCCGTGCGCGTCACCATGCCCGGCGCGTCGCTCTCGCTTCCGTTGCGCATGGCCGCGATCGGCACGGGCGCGAAGGTCGGCATCACGATCTGGGTCGTCGCCGACGGACGCTACGAGCCGCAGAATTTCCCCTTCTTTCACATCGACGACAAGGAGCTCGTCTGGGACTTCGCCACGAGCCTGAGCAACTACACCACGCTGCGCACGACGCACGCGACCGATCTCAACGGCAAGGGCTGGGAGATCGAGAGCTCACTCGACCTCGCGCAGCAGACCATCTCCAGCACCATCCTCAGCGGCGGTCGGAACTACGGCTATGGCGGTGGTGGTGGTAGTGGCCCCGCGGCGAACGCGAGCGACGACTACCTGCCCGTCTCGACATCCACCGCCACTGCCGATGGCGGCACGAGCACCGCGGAGGGCGGCACGGGAACAACGGATGCCGGCGGCACGGACAAGAGCGCAGACCAGGTGCGCACCGACGACATCCAGACGCTCTTCGCCGGCATGAATGGCCCGAACGTGCGCATCACCCGCATGCGCGCGGACATCACGCACGAGGCGATGAACGTGGACTTCGTCCTGCGCGCGTCCGACGATCAGTCGGAGGTCTCCAACGTGCGCGCAGTCACGCAGAGCGTGAACCTCACGTGCCCGACGTACCAGGGCTGCGGTCCGCTCGGTGGCTGTGACCAGTCTTCCGGTCCGCCCACCGGCTCGGGCATCCTCGCTGGGATCGCCGCAGCGCTCGGACTGGCGGCCCTCCGTCTTGCCGGCATCCGCCGTCGCGCCTCGCGCCGATCCTGACCCCGTGCCGAGTTGAGCCACGCACCGGCATGGCCGTCGCGGTTCACTGAACGCCAACGCCGACGCCGCTCGAAATCCCCTGGGATCGAGCGGCGTTTCGCATTTGGCCCGGAAGCTGCTCCAGGGTGTGTCATGAAACGAGCAGCAGCTTTCTTGATGGGTCTCGTGGCCGCCGGTTCGGCGCTCACCCTCGCTGGTGAGCGCGAGGCAACGGCGTGCGGCGGATGCTTCCACCCCCCGGCGCAGGTCGCCTCCGACATCACGGACGAGCGCATGCTGCTCTCGGTGTCCCAGCAGCAGACCACGCTCTACGACCAGATCCGCTACACGGGCAGCCCGAAGTCGTTCGCCTGGGTGCTCCCCATCAAGGGCACCGTCGACGTGGGCCTCAGCTCCGACGTGCTCTTTTCGTCCATCGACTCGCTCACGCAGACCACGATCCCCCAGCCGCAGGTGAACTGCCCCGCGCCTCCCGACGAGTGCGTCTCGCGTGGCGCCTTCGGCGGCAGCGGGGCAAGCGCAGACGGCGGCGCGGCATCGGCGCCCGGCGACGTGAACGTCACCAAGGCCGAGAACGTCGGCCCCTACGCCACGGTGCAGCTCCACGCCACCGACTCCACCGCGCTCGAGACCTGGCTCTCGGACAACGGGTTCATGATCCCCGCGGACGTGAAGCCGATCATCGCGAAGTACGTCACCGAGGGCTTCGACTTCCTCGCGATGAAGCTCCTGCCGAACCAGGGCGTCCAGGCGATGCGCCCGGTGCGCGTCACGATGCCGGGTGCGTCGCTCTCGCTCCCGCTGCGCATGGCGGCCATCGGCACGGGCGCCACCGTCGGCATCTCCATCTGGGTCGTCGCGGATGGCCGCTACGAACCGCAAAATTTCCCCTTCTTCCACATTGACGACCAGGAGCTGGCCTGGGACTTCAACCTGAGCAGCAGCAACTACACGTCGCTGCGCCAGTCACACGGCGCGGCGCTCAATGGCAAGGGCTGGGAGATCGAGAGCTCCATCTTCGTGAACCAGAACACCATCTCCCAGTACATCTACAGCGGCGGCTCGCCCTTCGGCGGAAACGGTGACCCCACGCAGGACTACTTGCCGATCACCACGTCTGGCGGCGGGGATGGCGGCGCAGACGGCGGCTCGGTCACGGAGAGCGCATCGCAGGTGCGTGATGACGACATCAAGGCCCTCTTCGCGGGCATGAGCGGCTCCAACGTCCGCATCACGCGGATGCGCAGCGACATCTCGCACGCGGCCATGAACGTGGACTTCGTGGTCCGCGCCAGCGCCGACCAGTCGGAGCTCTCCAACGTGCGCGTCGTCACGAACCTCCTGAACGCGACGTGCCCCGTCTACGACGGCTGCGATGTGGTCGGCAGTGCGCCGCCCGATCAGGCCGCGGCGCTCTCCACCGGCCCCTCGGGCAAGGGCTGCGCGGCCTCGCGCACGAGCAACTCCACGGACCTGAAGCTCGCCGGTATCCTCGGCATCCTTGGAATGACGATCATGCGGCTCCACCGCAATCGCGCGCGGAAGAACGCAGACGCCCGCACTGGAAAACGCTACCATTCGTGATGATGGGGAGGACTACTCGATGAGAAGCACAGCGCTCGTTCTTGGGATCTCGGCCGCGGCATGTGCGTTTGCCTACGGAGGCGAACGTGAAGCACGCGCGTGTGGTGGCTGCTTCCAGCCGCCCTCGCAGACCGCGACGGACATCACGGACGAGCGCATGCTCCTCTCCGTCTCGCAGAAGCAGAGCACGCTGTACGACCAGATCCGCTACTCGGGCAACCCGAAGTCATTCGCGTGGGTGCTACCCATCAAGGGCACCGTCGACGTGGGGCTCAGCGCGGACGTGCTGTTCGACTCCGTGGCCGTGCTGACCGACACGACGATCCCCGCGCCCACAGTGACCTGCGCGCCGCCGCCGTCGAACTGCACGTTCCCGCAGGCGGGCTCCGCGAACGGCAGCGCAGGCGGCGGTGGTGGTGGCGTGGACGTCACCAAGGCCGAGAACGTCGGCCCGTACGCGACCGTGCAGCTCCACGCGACGGACTCCACGGCGCTCGAGACCTGGCTCTCCGACAACGGCTTCACCATTCCTGCGGACCAGAAGCCGATCATCGCGCAGTACGTCAGCGAGGGCTTCGACTTTCTCGCGATGAAGCTGCTGCCGAACCAGGGCGTCAGCTCGATGCGCCCCGTGCGCGTCACCTCCCCCGGCGCGTCGCTGTCCCTGCCGCTCCGCATGGCGGCCATCGGGACCGGCGCCACGGTCGGCATCACGATCTGGGTCGTGAGCGACGGCCGCTACGAGCCGCAGAATTTCCCTTTCTATCACATCGACGACAAGGACCTCGTCTGGGACTTCGCAACGAGCAGCAGCAACTACACGACGCTCCGCGCGCAGCACGCCGCTGATTCCCAGAACAAGGGATGGGAGATGGAGGCCTCGCTCAATCTCAACCAGGCACTGATCACGAACGTCATCAACTCCGGCGGTCGCTACTACGGGAACGGCGGCGGTGGCGGCGGTGTCGCAGGCGGACAGCCCTCCGACCCGAACGTCGACTACCTCCCGATCACCACCTCCGTCCCCGATGGAGGAGCCGACAGCGGCACGATGGAGACGGCGGAGCAGGTGAGGCAGGACGACATCAAGACCCTGTTCGCCGGCATGGCCGGTCCGAACGTTCGCATCACGCGGATGCGCAGCGACATCGCTCACGCAGCGATGACGACCGACTTCGTGCTCCGCGCATCCGCCGATCAATCGGAGCTGCCGAACATCCGCGTCGTCACGAACACCCTCAACGCCACGTGCCCGGTCTACGACGGTTGCCAGGTGGTCGGCTCGACGCCCGCAGGCTCCGAAGGCAACCTCGGCGGTCCCTCCGGTGCGTCTGGCTGCGCTGCCACCAGCTCCACCAGCGCGGCGGACCTCAAGTACGCGGGCCTCGTCGGCGTCCTCGGCCTTGCCGTGACGACGTTCCTGCGGCGCCGCCGTTCCTCGAAGGGGTCGCCAGGCTCCAAGGCCTCGGGGGGCTCCACCTCCAACAAGGGTTAAAAAGAGTCGCTCACGGGCGACATTCGTTTGCGAAACCGGGAGCGTGACTTAAGCTCCCGCGAACATGAGCTCGCTTGCCCAGCGCCTCGAGCGCGAATTCGAAGAGATCACCCAAGAGTACCAGACCCACTACGCGGGCCAGTCCCGGCTCGACCGCGATATCGGTCGGCTGGACAAGCTGATCGCGCGTACGGGGGAGGTCGTGAAGTCCGTTCAAGGCCTTCCCGACGCGGTGCGCTCCAGCGACCTCAACACCCTCCTCACCAGCGCGACCTCGACCCTCGGGCTCTACCAGGCGGAGCGCCGCGAGATCGAGAAGGCCCAGTCCGCCGGCCCCACGTACTCGGAGTTCGGTGAGCTCGCGTCGAAGGCGAACTTCATCTTCGCGCGGTACCGCCGCCATTTCGCGGGGCAGTCACGCGGCACGCGGGACCTGGGCCAGCTGTCGGAGATGATCACGGACCTCGACAAGATCCACGTCGAGATGAAGCGCGTGGCCAAGGCGGAGAAGAACCCCACGTTCGATACCGACGTCGAGCTCGTGATGACCAACAAGAAGATGTACGAGAAGGAGCGCTCGGAGATCGAGAAGGCCTTCACGGAAGGCACGGACGAGGACCGCGCGAACCGGCTCGGCGCGCAGGCGAACGGACAGTTTGCCGTCTACCGCGTGCATTTCGCCGGTGCTTCGCGCGTGTCGCGCCGCCCGGTGCTCCTCTCGCGCACGATCGACACCCTGAAGCGCATCCTCGCGGACATGAACGCGCTCTCCAAGAAGGGCTTCGCGGCGGACTTCCACCCGAAGAACATCGAGGTCGTGAAGGGCCAGCTCGCGATGTACGAGGCGGAGATCGAGGAGATCCGGAAGGCGAAGAAGACCACCGCCATGGATGACCTCATGGGCGCGCTCGGCGAGACCGCGAACAACTTGTTCCAGGAGTATCGCGACAGCTTCGCGGGGAAGAACCGCGCACAGGTCGAGCGCGAGAAGCTCGGCAGCATCTGCGACCGTCTCGCGGAGGTCCTCCGTCAGATGGACGACCTGGCGGCGGCGCGGGACAGCGACATGAACGAGGGCAATCGCAACATCGTCCTCGACCAGCTCAGCAACTTCGAGACCGAGTACGAAGCCGTGCTGACGGCGCAGAAAAATTCCTAGAGCTACTGCGCGGCGGGCGTTCGCGCGCCCAGGATGATTCCAGCTCCGCTCAGATCGGCGAGGAGCCGCGCTGAGTCGTTCAGCACGGACTGCGAGAGGGCAAGACCGAGCGTCTTGCAGGCGTTCGGGATGGCGTGGGCCAGCGCCGACCCTTGCTGGAGCTCGCGGAAGATCGCGGCGGCCAGCGGGGTCAGCACGAAGAGCTTTGGCTCCTCCTTCTCGTCTCGATAGCCGAGCAGGATCGTCTCCGCGGGTTCGGGGATGGGAGCGTCGTCTTCCCATGCATGTATAGCGCATGCAAATGTCTCGACCAGCGCTGGGGACTCGAGCACCAGCGAGAGGTGCGGCGCCACGTCCACGAGGTGCTCTGGCCGCGGCGTGCGCTCCGCGATGCGCACGCGGAACCAATAGAGCTCCCACGCGGCGAGCGTCACGGTCTGGCGCGGCAGGCGGACATCGCTGGCGAGGCGGTCCTTACCCCACGCGAAGATCTCGTACGGGATCTCCCGCATGTAGTGTGACCGCATCCCCGGGCCGCGCAGGAAGTCGTCGACGAGCGCCTCCACGGAGCCCTTTGCGTGCTGGTCCATCAGCGCCGTGGCGCGCGGGATCAGCTGCCGCAACACGCCGCGCACGTTGTTCTGCACGAGCTCTCGGTAGAGCCACGCGCGAGGCGTGCCGGGATCGTGAAGGCCCACGCACGCGTCGTGAAGGGCGCGGGCAGCGTCGAGCTCACGCGTCGCGATCGCGCTCACGGCGTGACTCCCGTGCTGTTTGGGCCCGACGGTTTTCCCACCTGCGGCGCCTCGGTCTCCGCGATCGCTGCGTCGTAGACGGCGTGGATGCGACCGACCTCCTTCATGAGCCCCGCGAGGTCCGGGATGTTCTGATCCCGCTCGAGCAGCACCGGCACGGGTCCCGTGCGCTTGAGCACGCGCCCGAGCAACGCGAGCACTGGATCGGTCACGTCCTCGCCGTGCGTGTCCACGATGAGGCGCTGCCCTGCCCTGTCGCGATCATCGAACCACGCATGCCCCGCCACGTGCATCTGCGCCACGCGTTCGAGCGGCGCCTTCGCCATCCACTCGTCCACGTCGAACCCGAAATTGACCGAGTTCACGTACGCGTTGTTCACGTCCAGCATGAGCCCGCAGTCGGCGCGCTCGCACAGCTCGGACAGGAACTCCGCCTCGCCCATCTCAGGCTCCCCCGGGTGCATGTAATAGCTGATGTTCTCCACCAGCATCCGCACGCCCAGCCTGTCCTGCGCTTCCTTGATGCGGTCCGCGATGCGAGCGACGTTCGAGATCGTGAACGCCACGGGAAGCAGATCATGAAGCAGCTTGCCGTCGAGCGAGCTCCAGCACACGTGGTCGGAGTGCCACGGCGTCCCCACCTCGCGCGCGAACGCCCCGAGGCTTTGCATGTACTCTGCACCGAATGGATCGAAGCCGCCGACCGACATCGTGAGCCCGTGCGTGATGATCGGATAACGCTGGCGCAGGTCGGCCAGGCGCTCGCGATGAAAGCCACCACGCCCGATGTAGTTCTCCGGAGAGACCTCGAGGAACGCCAGTGCAGGCATCTCCTCGAGGAGCTCGTCCAAGAACTCCCACCGCAGACCGAGGCCGACTCCAGCAATCATGCGATCTCGCGATCTCCTTGCTTGCATCGACGGAGGATCGGTCGGGGGGAGCGAAAGAGCGTTACTTGCTGGCGCTGCAGGTGCCGGCGCCGCAGCTCATCTGACCGCCAGCCTTGGCGGGCGGCTTCTTCGCGGGGTTCGCGGGCGCAGCGCTCGCGGGGGTGGCAGGCGCCTTTGCTGTGGTTGCCGGCGTCGCAACCGCTGGAGTGGCGGGCGTCGCGGGGGTCACGGCCGTGGGGATCGCACCGCCAGCGCCACCGGAGGCAGCGCCGGTCGTGGGCGTGGTCGGGGCGGATTCGGTGTGCGCGCCGGCGCCGCAGTGGCCGTCGCCCTTCGCGCCGCAGCTCATCTGCGCACCGGGAGCGGGCGTGGCGGGCGTGGCCGGAGCTGCTGCGGGGGCAGCGGTGACGGGCGCCTCGGCCGGCTTTGCGTCCCCGCCACAGGCGACGAGCGCGGTGCCACCGAGGATGGCGAGGGCAGAGGCGAAGGCTTCGATCGAGAGGTTCGGACGCATGCTGAAAACTCCTTGTAGATTACACACAGTGTCGGTGACGCTTACGCTTACTTGTAAACGGGTTGCTCGTGAGGAACGCTCGCCGCGCGCTGGATCTTACATAGCAGGCGCTGCGACGAATTCGAAGTTGACCGAAGCCGTGTCGGCGACCTTGGTGCCGAGGAGCTGGAAGGCCTCCTTGGTGATCGCTCCGAAGTTGTCGCGGGGCTTGATCTCGTGCTCGTCCAGGGTGACGACGAAGGGAGTCCTGCTCTTGATGACGACGGACTCCGGCTTGTCGGCGGGCTTGGCGGTGGCCAAGTAGACGAATGTGATCTCCACGTCCACGGCTTTGTCCTTCTTGCGGCCGTGGACCAGGAGCTCCCCCTTCACCGTCGCTGTCAGCTTCTTCTCCATCTTGCCGTCCTTGCCCGGGGCGAGCGGCCCCTTCGTGAGGTCGACGATGCTGGCGTTGTCCACGCCGCGGATCGCGAACACGGCGTAGCGGTTCGCCGCGACGAGCTCCGGCTTCAGCTTCGGCGAGGCCTCGAGCCACGTCTTGGCGTCCTCCGTCTGCACCGTGTTCTTCTTCGCGTCGTCGAAGGTCTTGAGATCGAGCGACTGCAGGTCCACTTTGATCTCGCCGCGCGTCGCCGGAATGTTCATGAGATCGAGGTCGATGTTGCCCTGCGACCCCGACGTCGTGGCCTTGATGTGCTGTGCCGGGCCAGGCATGTCGATATCGGTGTGGCCCTTCGGGTCGACCGTGAGCTTCACCGCCATGCTCGCCGGTAGAGCCGCGCTGGACGCGAGCGCACTGGCGCTGGCCCCGAGGCCGCCCCCTGAAGAGCTTTTGTCGCACGCGAGCAGGAGCACCAGCGCCGCCACACTCGTTGCCATCCCCAGGTACCGGGCCATCGTGAGAGCCTCCATTGCGAGCGAATCAGCGAAATTGCCGAGCAGCCCAACGTCGACAGCTGGGTAGTCTACGCGCACCGTGGGGGCCGGTTTCTGCCTTTTTTCACAAAGCGCAGCCTCCTACCTCCGCCGCGTTTCGCGGTAACATCGAGAGCCGTGCTGTCGCTTCAGGAAGCCCTACGCCGGAGTCGCCCGTGCAGTTGCCTCTGCCACCACACGCTCACCACGGAGCTGCGGGCCACCGGCATTCGCGCGCTCTACGTGCTCGACGATGCCCTCCGCGGCTTCGGCTACAGACCCACGTACGAGCTCCACGGGGACATGCTCTTTCGCCAGCAGCAGAAGAAGAATGATCCGGAGAGCCGCGTGGTCGCGCCGCGCTTCGGTGAGTGCCTCTACCGCCGGCTCGTAGGCAGCATGCTCCACGAGACGCTGCACGCGTGTGTCGGCGACACGACGAAGGCGAACTACGGCATCCTCTGGGGACTGCCCTACGGCGTGCCGGAGGACGTGCCGGAGGCGGAGGAAGCGGCGTACCTCGCGCCGTTCAATTTCTCCGAGGCGCGCGCATGGGTGGGCGTGTGGCTCGTGGGGCGCGACATGTTCGGCATCGACTGGGACGTCCGCACCGCGCGCGACATCGGCACCTATTGCTTCACCGGGGGCAACGCGCTGAACAAGGCGATGCCCGGCTTCCGTGCGGTCGCCCACATCGATCGCAACCATCACGCGGAGCGCTACTACGCGCGCGGTCGCAAGCTCGAGGACGAAGCGCGCGCGTGGTTTCACGCAAGCGGCCTCGCGGAGGCCACGGAGAAGATCCGCAGTGCCGCGCAGAAGGGCGAGCGCTCTCGCAGCGAAAAATACGGAGATCCGGAGATGTGGGCGCGCATGCCGCCGAAGAAGATCGAGCGCAACGAGCTCTGTGTCTGCGGCAGCAACGAGAAGTACAAGGCCTGTTGCGGCGCGGCAGGCGGTGGCCCCAACGCTGGCTACGCGGAGCCAGGCTTCGCGAGGTAGGCCGAAGGCTGCACGAGAAGGCCAGCCTTCTGGGCTGCTCAGCGCGCGCGCGTCGGGAGCGCGTCGACCATGCGCGAGACGGCCGTGCAGAGCTCGCGCTCGTCGAGCTGAGCGAACCCGAGGCGGAGCGCGCTGCGCGTCTTGTTGTCGAACGCGAAGCGCCGCGCGTCCTGTAGCGCGAGCCCGCGCGCCTCCGCGCGAAGGACCCACGCTGACACGTCCACGTCGTCCGCCACCTGGGCCCAGAGCGCGGTGCCGCCCGCGGGCAGCGAGAACGAGAGCACGGACGCGAGCTTCTTCGTGAGCTCTGCGCCGAACACGGAGCGACGTGCCTCGTACACGCGGCGGGCGCGGCGCACGTGACGCTCGAGGGCGCCGTCCTCCAGGAGCTCGGCGATCGCGGCCTCGAGCGGGTGATCGCCCTGGCGGTCCGCGGTCTTCCGGATGCTCGTGATCGCCTCGCAGAACCTGCGCGGCGCGACCAGGTAACCGATGCGGAGTCCTGGCGCGAGCACCTTGGAGAGCGTTCCCACGTAGAGCACCACGCCCGCGTCATCCGCGCTGGCGAGCGGGAGCACGGGCCGGCCCTCGTAGTGGAACTCGTGGTCGTAGTCGTCCTCCACGATCGCGAACCGATGCGTGCGCGCCAGCGCCAGGAGCTCGAGCCTGCGGCCCGCGGAGAGCGCCACGGTCGTCGGATACTGATGATGTGGCGTCACATATACGGCGCGCACGGTGGTGGTAGCGAGGAGCTTCGCGAGGCCATCCACGCGCATGCCGTGCGCGTCCACCGGGAGCGCCACGAGGCGCGCGCCTGCGAGGCGGAACGCGTCCCATGCGGGCCGATAGCCGAGCGACTCGACGACAACCACGTCGCCGGGACGCAGCAGCGTGCGTGAGACCAGGTCGAGCGCCATCTGGCTTCCGCGCGTGACCACGATGTTCTCGGCAGGCGCGGCCACTCCGCGCGACGCAGAGAGCATGCGCGAGAGCTCACGGCGCAGCGCCGGATGCCCCTCCGCGGCCTGATAGCCCAGCACGTCGGGCGAACGGAGCGCACGCCTGATCGCGCGCGCGAGCTCTGCGTGCGGCGCAAGTCGAACGTCGGGAACACCGCCCGAGAGCGACAGCGTCCCGCGCTTCGGCGCCTGCGCGAGAGGCTCGATCGGGGGCGCGGTCAGATCGAACCCGACGGTGATCGCCGCGCGTGGTGCCCGTGCGGGGGCGCGCCACTTCGGCGTCGGGAGTGACTTCGCGACGAACGTCCCGCGCGCCGGCTCCGTCACGATCCATCCCTGCGCGGAGAGCTCGCGAAAACCAGCGAGCACCGTGTTGCGGTGGACGCCGAGCGACAGCGCGAGCTCACGCGTACCCGGCAGCGGATCGCCGGGACGCAGTCTTCCCCGCTCGATGTCCGCCATGACGGCGCGAGCAATGCGCAGGAACTCGGGCGCGCGGCCACCCTCCTTGCTCGACGCTCCGCCGCGAGGCTCGTCCACGGAGATCACCGGGATGTAGTGACGCATGTCTCTCTTGTCGCATGGCGCGCGGGGTGCGCGCCAACTGGTCTATCCGATTTGTTGTTTCTGGAACTTTTCGGTAGACCAGTTTGCGGGCACGCTGGGGGGCATGCGCAAGGAGATCTACAGGATGCCCGACGTCGACGCGCGGGCGATGCTCGACGCTGCGAAGGAGATGACGTTCGCCTCCCTCGGCAAGCGTGAGGACGGCCGGCCGACCCCGATCATCCGCACCGTGAACACCTGGATCGCTGGCGACGCCATCTATTTCCACGGCGCGCCTGCCGGCGAGAAGATGGAGGCCATCGGCGGCGAGGCGGTCTTCGAGACCTCGCGCGTGATCGCGCGCCTGCCGAGCTACTTCGTGGACCCCGAGCGCGCGTGCCCTGCCACCACGCTCTACGAGGGCGTGCAGGCGCACGGGGTGCTGGGAGTGGTCACGGACGCTGCGGAGAAGACGCGCGCGCTGTCGGGCCTTATGAAGAAGCTCCAGCCAGAGGGCGGCTACGTGCCGCTCGACGCGCCCATGTACGAGAAGACCATCGCCGGGATGCTCGTTGCGCGGATGCAGATCGAGCTCGTCGATGGGAAGCGCAAGGTCTGTCAGAACCGGACGCCGAAGGAACGGACCCGCATCGTGGAGCAGCTCTTTCTTCGGGGAGACCCGGGTGACGCGGAGGCGATCGAGGACATCTTCGGGCACAACGACGACACGCCGGTCCCGACCTGCCTCCAGGCGCCCGGAGGCGGACGCTTCACCGCAGCGCTGTCACCCACGCGCAACCAGGAGGCGCTCGCGCTCCTTCGTCAGGGCGCGTACTGGCTCGAGAAGATCTCCGACGAGACCGTCCTGCGTTCGATGGGTGCGCCAGCGGTGATGGTGGGCGCGTTCGACGGCGCGTATCGGCTGATCGCGGTGGCGCGCCTGCTGGGCGACGCGCGCGTGGCCTGGCTCTACGACGTGATGGTGGACAGGCGCCTGCGCGGGACGGGGGTTGGCCTCGCGTTCATGCAGTTCGTGCTCGCGCATCCCGTGGTTCGACGCGCAGAGAAGATGCGACTCACCACGCGCGACGCGGACGGCTTCTACCGCAAGCTCGGCTTCCAGGACCTCACGGAGGCTCCGCGCCACGGCGAGGATGGAAGAAGCCCGAGCATCGACATGATCAGAACGTGCCAACCACGCTGAGCCCGCTCTGCGACGGCGTCCAGGACGGCACGACGTGGAACGTCGTCTTCTCCACCTTCTTCGTGGTCTCGGCCGGACCGGAAACGAAGAACGTGACGAGGCCGCCGATGAGCATGGCGCCACCGCCGATCATCAAGCCGACAGCGATCTTGTTGTCGTTCGTGGATGCGGTGTTGTGAGAGTCCTTCGAGTGCGCGGCGGCGCACTGATCGGTGTTCGGCGGCGGCGTCGTCTGGCACGCGGGGATCAGCAGCTGCGCCTTCACGTCGGTCGCGGAGACCTTGTCCCGTGCCGCACCCTCCGAGAACGCAAGCGCGAGCACGCCGCCGCCGACGCCGGCAGCGACGACGCCAGCGCCAGCGACGATCAGGCCGACGATCTTGCCCGTGCCGAAGCCAGTGCTCGTGATGACCACTGTCTGGCCCCCCTCCTTGGGTGCCACGACCGGCGCATCCTCGAGCTTCGGGATGTCGAAGTGGTCGACCCCAGGCCCCGCTGCGAGGTGAACGGTCTGCGACCATGCGATCTTGCCGGGCGCGGCGGCCTTGAGCACGACATCACCCGGGTCGACGGGGATCTTCTCACCCCAGAGCGCCTTGCCGACAGTGGTGGCGTTGCGCGAGATCTCCAAGCCCTCGACCGGGAACTTGATGTTGAGGACCAGCTGGTGGAGCGTGGGCTCTAGCTTCGCGGCCTCGTCGCGGGCGTACTGCTGACGCTGCGTCTGGTTCGTGCGCGAGGCCAGCGTCTCAACCGTCTTGTACTCCGCCCATGCGCTCGCGGTCTTGCCTTCCTTCTCGTGGCAGCGCGCGAGGTTGATCATCGTGCCGATCGCCGGGTCCTGCGTGTAGCTCTCCTGGAACTTCTCGCAGGCCTCGTGGATCTTGCCGGCGTCGAACAGCTTCTGTCCGTCGTTGAAGAGGACCTCGGCCGCGGCGATGTCGCCTGCCATGGCGGGCCGCTCGGCGCACACCAGGCAGCCAAGCCCGACCGCGAGAGTCGCGAGAGGAAGCAGCGCGCGCAGCACCGCGCGTCGGTCAGTGATTCGCATGTTGGAGGAATGCCAGTCGGGTCGCATGTCGGACCGCATTTAGAACAGATGGCGTCAGTTACGACCAGAAAACGGGCTCGACGACGTCGCGGGCTTCGGTGGGGCCGCCTGGGGCTGGGGCTGAGGCTGGGGCTGGGGCTGGGGCTGGACCACGACCGCAACCGGGCCCGGGCCTGCCGAGCCTGCCGAGGGAGCAGTCGCAGCCACGCCGCCTTGCCCGCCGTTCTTGCCACCGCCACCGCCTCCGCCTCCGCCTCCGCCGCCTCCGGGTCGCTTCGCCGTCGGATCGATCTTCGGATCGGTGCCGGCCGCGAGGGAGCCAGCAGGAGCGGTGTTGGCGCCGGCACTGGACGGGGAAGTCGTGGGCTGTGTGGCGATGGTCGCGGATGGCGCGGTCGGCAGCTCCATGGTGGGAAGCGGCGGTGTGACCACGTCGGCCTTGGCTGCGCGCGCCTTGACCGCGAAGAACGCTCCGCCGCCCGCGAGCGCGATGAACAACCCGACGCCGATCACGATGAACGGGGCCATTGATGTCTTCGGCGGCTGCGGAGCCATCATGGCGCCCGCGCTGATCTCGCCGCTGTGCTCGCCGCCGCCGTATCCGGGGGGCGCAGGCACCTGCATCAACCCTGGCATGGGCGTGGTCGCTCCATAGCGCTGACCGGCCTGCTGCGGCGACTGCTGGCCATTCGGCGTCACATTGCCGCCGGGCAAAGGCACGTTGACAGCGGACACCGTGCTCGCTGCGCGCTGAGGCAAGCCGGGCCCCGTCTGACGTGCGGCTGCGCCAGGTCCCGTCTGGCCGGGTCCCGTCTGGCCGGCCCCGTGGAAGCTCGGCATCTGATCGCGCGCGCCAGGGATCACGTTGGTGGCGGCGTACGGCGACTGTCCGCCAGACGCGCGGCTGGAGACGACCAGCGGAAGGTTCGCGGAGCGGGGGGAGCCGAACGGCGCGAGGTCCCGCGCGAGCTCCTTCACCGTGGGGATGCGATCGTCAGCACGGCGCTGCAAGCACCGCATGATGACGGCCTCGAGGCCGGGCGCGACCTCGGGAACGCGCGCGCGAACCGGAATGGGATCGGTCTCGAGGATCGCGGCGAAGAGCTCACCGAGGTTCTCACCGGTGTACGGCACGGCGCCCGTGATGAGCTCGTAGAGAATGACGCCGAGCGCCCAGATGTCGGCGCGCGCGTCGACGCTCTTCGAGCTGCGGAGCTGCTCGGGCGACATGTAGAGCGGCGAGCCGAGCATCGCCTTCGTGCTGGTGAGTGCTGCGGGAGCTGCGGAGAGTGAGTGCTGCTTGGAGATACCGAAGTCGAGCACCTTCACGATGGTGCTCTTGTCGGGCTTGTTGTGAAGGAACAGGTTCGATGGCTTCAGGTCGCGGTGGACCATGTTGAGGTCATGCGCCTGATTGATCGCCTCGAGCGACTGGAGCACGTAGTCCACGGCCTCTTCAGGCGCGAGCCGGCCGCGGCTCTCCAGGAGCTGCGAGAGATCCTGGCCGTCCATGTACTCGAGGACCATGAAGGGCACGCCGCCCTCGGCCCCGCAGTCCGACACGCGGCACACGTGCTCACCCTGGATGCGGAAGGCGTTGCGGGCTTCGTTGAGGAAGCGCTGTACGGCCTCGGGGCTCTGCGCCACCTCGCCAAGGAGTACCTTCACCGCCACGCGCTGGAGGAGGATCTCGTGCTGGGCGGCGAAGACCGCGCCCATCCCGCCCTGCCCGATGATCTTCTCGATGCGGTACTTGCCGCCGATGAGATCGCCAGGCTTGGGAAGGGACTGTGAGAGTGATTGCTCCGACATTCGAGAGACCCCTAGCTCAGTCGAAAGGCTATCTTCCACCGCTGCTACACACAAGCGAGTAGCAGCGGATGATCAGAGGTCGTCAGACGATTGAGCTTCGGGTTCGGTCCATGATCCTGCGACGAAATGCGCAGCGATGCAAACGCGATCACCGTCCCCCAAACGCGCTACAGGCCGCGAGAACGCGCCGCGTTCACGGCTTGCTCATGCGAAAGGGGGAGAAGGACGCACATTGGGCCGACGCAACCCCTCGACCTCGACTTCGACTTCGACTTCGACTTCGACTTCGACTTCGACCTCTGACCTCGACCTGGACTTCGGGTTTGCTGCGGGGCTGGTTTGTCTTGACTCCTTGACCCGAAAAAGTAAGTTTCCGCGCCGTTCCGACACGCGCCGCCTTAGCTCAGTGGTAGAGCAACGGTTTCGTAAACCGTAGGTCTCGAGTTCAAGTCTCGAAGGCGGCTCTCTCCACCACACGGTGCCAAAAACGAGCGCCAGACGCGTTTTTTTCAGGCGATCGTCAGGCGATCGTCAGCCGGTCATCGCGCGTCGTCACGCTGCCGCTACGCTTCGCGCTCCTTCGGCGATGCGGTGGGCTGCCAACCGCGAGAGCGCCATGATCGTGTGCTGCGGGTTCACGCCGAGGTTCGTGGGGAACACGCTCGAGTCGATCACGAAGAGGCGCGACACCTCGCGCGTCTCGAAGTCTGGCGTGCATACGCTGTCCGACGGGTTCGCGCTCATGCGCGCGGCACCGAAGAGGTGCGTCGTGATGAATCCGTACGCGCGCGCCTCGATCGGCGCCTCCTCGATGAGCTTCGCCTGATCCGCCGACGTGAGCACGCTCGGGAGCCCGAAGATGCCCGGCCACACCTCGCGCGCGCCGCACTCGAACATCCAGCGCGTGAGGATCGCGAGGGCACGGCGCGAGCTCTTGATGTCGTCCTCGTCCACGTTGAAGCGGATGCGATCACGGCCAAAGAGATCCGTATCCACGCGCCCCTCTGCGCGCGAGCGCACCTGCCCCGCCCAGACCGCCACGTGCCCCATCTGGTCCAGGCGTTGCGTCAGCGCGCTGCCGAGGCCCGGAATGCGGGCGGCCGCGAGCTCCGGCGGCATGCCGATCGTCTCGAGCTTCGTCCGATGCGACTTGCGAAACGCGATGCTCTCCGCGCCCTGCGTCGCGCCGAAGTCCATCGAGATGGGTCGGTCGAAGAGCCCGCCGATGCCCACGCTCGGGTGACACTGGAAGTGCTCGCCCAGCGCGCTCGATCGCAGGCCGCTGCGACGAAGGATGCCCGGTGTCTGAACCGTGCTGGCGGCGACGAGCACGCCCAGCTTCGCGCGAAGGTGCACGCGTCCCCCGCCCAACGCCTGCGCGATGACGCCCACGGCACGAGCACCGCGCACGTCCACGCAAAGCACCTTGCACGACGTGAAGAGCTGCGCGCCGCGTTCGAGCGCCCACGGCACGTACGTGATCGCCATCGACTGCTTCTTGCCCGTCGGACAGCCCTGCAGGCATCGCCCCGAGCCCTCGCACCCAGCGTCGTAGCGGCGCATCGGCGCGGCCTCGACGCCGTTCGCCTTCGCGACCTCCAGGAACAAGCGGTTGTGCTCCCCCTGCACCTTGGCGTCTACCTCGCGTACCGAGAGCGCCTTCTCCAGTGCTGCATAGTGCGGCTCCATGTCGCGCAGGCTGAGCGAGAGCCCGAAGTCGCGATGCCAGTCGTCGAACACGTCCTCTGGAGCGCGCCAGGCGATGGCGGAGTTGATCACGGTGCTGCCGCCGACACATGCACCCTGCAAGTACGGGATGAAGCTCCGCCCCTTCATGATGGTCATGCCGGTGTCGCGCACCAGGTTCTGGAAGGTGCTGTGGACGTCGGTGCCGAAGTGCTTCGCGTGCACCCATGCTCCCTCCTCCACCATGGCCACGGAGAAGCCCTCGCACGCGAGCGCATGCGCTGCGACGGCACCAGCGGCGCCGGTCCCCACGACGACGAAATCGAACACGGCATCCACGGGCGTGCGCTGCAGAGCGCCGTCGGTGACTCCGGACGGAAGGGTGTCAGGCTGCACGGCTCGCCTCCTTCTTCACGGTGAGCGTCACGAGTGCATCGCGCTTTGGCGTCAGGAGCGCGCGGCGCACCTCCGGATCGTGTGCGTAGAGGATCGCGCCCATGGTCTTCAACGCCATCACCAGTTGCCGCACGAAGTACGTCGAGCTCGAGAGCAGCGCGTCGAGCACGCGCTCTCTTGCTTCCGGCGCGAGGCCCCCAAAAGTACGCGGACGCTTCATCACCAGCAGCGGCGAGAGCACCACCATGAGGAGCGCGAGGCGCAGGCCCACGGCCGCCTCGAACGGCGCGGATGCGATGATGCCCGCGAACCCGCTGCCATAGCTTCTCTCGCGCACCTCACTGTCCACAGGGAACATCGCGGCGAGCACTGCGCGTGCCCAGGTTTCTTCGAATGCAAAGAGGCGCATCAGATTTACTCCTTCGAAAGAACACTGTTCGAGATGCCCGACAGGGCACAAAACCATCCCCAGCGTGAACGCAGCAGCGTCACGCGATCGCACACACTCGTTGCCGTTCCTCGCGCTCGAGATGGGCCCGAGATGGCCCGAGATTTCCCTAGGCGCTGGCCGACGCGGACTACTTCTTCGGCCGCTTCCTGAACTTGTTGGTGATCCCGTGGCGGCGCATCCAGCGTGCGTCCAGGAGCTCCAGCGCCATGCGCACCTGCGTGCGCGCTGTGTCGCCATCACCGGCGGCGACGAGAGAGATCACGACCTCGTAGTAGGCGGTCGCCTCTTCACGATTGTCGTAGAGCTTCTCCACCAGCGCGGGCTGCTCGTCCGCGAAGCGAGAGAACGTGTTGAGCACGAGCTCGAGGCCGACGTTGCGCGCCGCCCTCGCGATCGCACGAACGAACGCGACGTCACCACGGGCGAAGGCGAGCGGGTCGCCGACGCGCGTGCTCTGCTCGTCCGCGAGCGCGCGCATGGCGTCGAGATCCTCTTCCGTATGGCGCTCCGCCGCGAGCGCGACCGCCTCGGAGGCGAGCATCCGCCGCATCTCGAGCAGGGAGACCAGGAGCTCCACCCAGGACGGATCCTCCTCGGTCGCGGAGCCGAGCAGCGTGGCGAGCATGTCGAGGCCCGCGCGCTCACGCCACGAGGCGACGACCGTTCCGGAGCCATGGCGCGTCGTGACGAGGCCGAGCGCCTCGAGCCGCGCGAGCGCCGCGCGAAGGGTGAGACGGTTGACCCCGAGCGCCAACGAGAGCTCGCGCTCCGACGGAAGACGCGCACCAGCGGCCACGCGCCCCGCGAGGATCTCCGCGCGGAGGCGCTCCGCGACGGCGTCGACCACGCTGGACCGCGCGACCGGTCCGATCTGGGTGAGCGTCTCGAGGCTGTTGCCAGCGGTCTGTCCGGCTGCCGCCGCGCCGCGGTCTCTCAGGTCTTTCCCGAGTCGCTCTTTGCCAGCTTGGGCTTTTTCAAACTCGGTCGACATGGGCGGGCATCCTAGGCGCTGGGTCGGAGAATCAGAGGAGAATCAGGGGAGAATCAGAGGAGAATCACAAGGACATGCTTCTTGTCGGAAGCTAGGCGGTCCGGATGTGCAGACATCAGCGGCTTCGCTCATTCACTGGTTGAACCAATAATCCCGCCGAGGCCACTGCGCAAATCATTTCGCACGAAGACACCCGATACTTTTGGACGCTATTCTCGCGCGCCGATGCCGATCGATCTTCGCAGCGACACCGTCACGAAGCCAACCGATGGGATGCGCGACGCGATCGCCCGCGCCGAGGTCGGCGACGACATGTTCGGTGAGGACCCCTCCGTCCGGGCGCTCGAGGAGCACACCGCGGAGCTGTTCGGCAAGGAGGCCGCGCTCTTCGTCACCTCCGGCACCATGGGCAACCAGCTCGCCATCGCGTGCCAGACGCGCCACGGCGACGAGGTGATCGTCGGCGAGGGCGCGCACCCGATCCACTTCGAGGCGGCCGCTTCTGCCGCGCTCTCCGGGGTGCAGTTCGCGGTGGCCGGCAAGGGCGGCATGTTCACCGCGGACGAGATGCGCGCGATGGTACGCGGCCCGGAGCACTGGAATCCCCGCACGTCCCTCGTATGCGTGGAGAATACACACAATCGCGCGGGCGGCCTCGTGTTCCCCCAGAGCGATGTCGAGGACATCGCGCGCATCGCGAAGTCGCTCGGCTTGGCGCTGCACCTGGATGGCGCGCGCATCTGGAATGCGAGCGTGCGGACGAAGCTCGCGCTCGCCGCGCTGGCCGCGCCCGCGGACACGGTGAGCGTCTGTTACTCGAAGGGGCTGGGCGCACCCGTGGGCAGCGCGCTCCTGGGCTCGCGCGAGCTCATCGCGCGTGCGCGCCGCCTGCGCAAGATGTGGGGCGGCGCGATGCGACAGGCGGGCATCCTCGCCGCCGCAGCGGCCTATGCGCTCGCACACCACGTGGCGCGCCTCGCCGATGACCACGAGAACGCTCGTCTGTTCGCGGAGCGCTTGCGCGAGCGCGGCGTGACTGCCGCGGAGCCGCAGACGAACATCGTCATGGTGGATGTGGCAGGAGGCGCGACGGAGATCGTCGCCGAGGCGCGCAAGGCCGGCGTGCTGGTGAACCCTGGATCGAGCACGCGCATGCGCGCGGTCTTCCATCTCGACGTGGTCGCGTCCGAGGCGTTGCGTGCGGCGGATCTCCTTGCAGGTGCGATCGCGAGCGTCGCTGCAGGTGCGAACGCAAGCGTCTCTGCAGGTGCGATGGCGAGCCTCGCGAAGGGCAGCGGATGACCGGTCCGTTCACGCACCCGTTGCGAGAGGCCGCGCGCGCGCTTTTGCTCGGGTCGCTCGTGGTCTTTATTTCGGCATGCGCGGACGGGCGAAGCAACAGCTACCTCCGCGCGTTCGCGGAGGGTGAACGCGCGCAGACGGCGGGACGCTACGACGAGGCCGCCGCGAAGTACCTGGCCGCCTCGGATGTCGCGAACTGGTCGCGGGACAAAGAGTACTCGCGTTACCTATCGGGGCTCATGAAGATCGAGGCGAAGGACGTCCAGGGCGGCATCGAGATCCTGACGCCCATCTCGAAGGCAAACACCGCGTACTCCGCGATGGCCGCGTACAAGCTCGCGGACCTCGAGGTCACGCGCGGGGACGCCGCGCACGGCTACCAGATGGTGGCGGAGCTCCCGCTCACCTTCCCGGACCACGGCATGGGGCGAGTCGCGCTCACGCGCACGGTGCGCCACCTGCACGAGACACAGGGCGCAGAGGGCGCCCTCGCGTGGCTCGACACCGTGAAGGACAAGCTCGGAAAAACGGGCGCGGGCGAGACCGCATACTACGAGCGCGGGACGATCCTGTCGGAGCTCGGACGCACGAAGGAGGCGCGCGACTCGTTCGTGCACATCGCAGACGTCTGGAAATACCCGCGCGGCGCGTTCCTGGACGACGCGCTCTACCTGGCCAGCTTCGAGGACGACAAGCTGGGCGATGCGGACGCTGCCATCGCGGACCTCCGCCGTCTCCTCGCCGATCGCGAGGTCGCGTGGCTCTACGGAAGCGCGCAGCGCCCGAAATACTCGGCGTCGCTCTTTCGCATCGCGGTCCTCTACGACGAGAAGAAGAAGGACCACGCGCACGCGCGCGAGGCGCTGCATGAGCTCTACACGGACCACGTGACGTCGACCTTGCGCGACGACGCGCTCTTCTACGAGGCCAAGCTCTGGGAACAAGACGGCGACCACGGTCGCGCCTGCGATACGCTGAAGACCCTGGTCGAGAAGCTCGAGGACTCGAAGTTCGTGCCGTGCGCGGAGGCGAAATGCGGCCTCAAGCGCGAGGCGAAGAGCAAAGCACCGAAGACCTGCCGCGACCCTGACTCCCAGAAGCCAGCCACGGAAGGCGACGGCACGAAAGCGAGCACCACACCATGACGAACGGTTGTCCGCGATGTGGTTCGCCACTCGTCGCGCTCCAGGCTGGAGCGTTCACCCTCGATGCCTGCCGCGCGTGCGCTGGCGTGTTCGCGCCCACCGCGGCGGCGGCGCACCTCTGCCAGAAGCTGGACGAGCAGATGGCGGCCGCGGTCACCCAGATCTCCGCGGCGTCAGCGGACATGAGCGCGATGCCCGACGCAGGCCCGCAGCTCCCCTGTCCGATCTGCAACGCACCCATGGAGCGCGTCGTGGCGTCGGAGACGTCGCTCGATACGTGTACCATGCACGGAACGTGGTTCGACGCCTGGGAGCTCGAGCGCGTGATGCGAGCGCGCGCGGCGGGGTCCGCCGAGAAACCGGTCATGCAGTCCGAACCGGGGCCGGCCGCCGCATACTCGTCTGGGGCTGCCGCGAACGTCGCGTCCGGCATGAGCGAAGGCGCGGGCATGGCCGCTGTCGAGATCGTCGGGGACGTGGTCGCGAGCGGCGCCGCGGAGCTGGCGGTCGAAGGCCTCTTCGCCATCATCATCGCCATCTTCGACTGACAGGCAGCGGGGGCAGCGGGGGCCGTTCAGGGCCCTTCTTCTTCCTCTTCCTCTTCGTCGAGATCTTCGTCGAGGTCGTCGTCGTCCTCGTCGTCGAAGTCGTCTTCTTCGACTTCTTCCTTCCCACCTTCGGCGGCCTCTTCGTCGTCGGCCGCGCTCTTCTTCTCGAACTTCACGTCGACGCCAACGTCGCCGAGCTGGGCGTCCATGAGCTCGAAGAGCTCGTCGACGTCGTCGCCCGACCACTCGTCGAGCATGTCCGTCAGGAACTCGAAGAAGTCGCCGCTGTCGAGCCGTCGCTCGATCTCTTCGACCTGCTCCTCCGTGAACGCCTCCAGGATGTCCTCGCGGAGGGTCTCGGTGTCCCCCTCTTCGATCGCATCCTGCGCCGAGAGACGGATCTGTTTCACCGCGCGCTTGTCGAGAAAGATCTCCATCGTGAGCTCCGAGCCTGTTCTCTCTCGAATTACGTAAATCGGGATCCCCTTGTCAACATCGGACTTGTCGTCGAATGCGAATCCCTGGCGGCGCCATGCTCAGGTGAGGGTCCTTCCCGCCCCTCTCGTGGGGGACTCTGGCGTGATATCCTGGTTGTCATGAGTTGGTTGCGTACAATCCGCCACGCGGCGCTCGGAGCGTGTTTCGTCGCGCCCGTTGCAGCTCCCCGCGCCGCATACGCGCAGGCGGAGCCGGATCAGGCGGCCGCCGATACGATCGTGGACGGGACGGGCGCGGCGCGGCGACTCGCGGAGAAGATCGTGGCCCCCCCACCGCTTCCGCTCTCCCAGCGGCCCGTGCTCCAGTACGGCGTCGCGATCACGAACGAGTTCGTCGCGTCGGCGGGCAATATCTGCGGAAGCGCACCAAGTGCACCGTGCATCTTCGGCTCGGGCGGCGGGCTCGCCGTGCGTGTCGGCGTCCGCACGCGCGGCACCTACTACCTCGGTGGCTCGTACGAGGTCTCCAAGCTGGACCCGAGTCAGCTCTACCGCCTGGCCACGTGGCAGCAGATTCGCTTCGAGGGCCGCTACTACGTCGCGACGGGACTCATCACGGAGCCGTACGTGCTCGGCGCGCTCGGCGCGTCCGCATACGGCAACGAGTGGGGCATCGACACGTTCGGACCCACCGCAAGCCTCGGTGCGGGCGTCGAGTTCCAGGTGTCACCGACCACGACGCTCGGCCTCGCCCTCACCTATCGTGCTGTCTACTTCACGAAGTTCACCGACTCCGCTGGCACCTCCCGCGACCCCGGGCTCGCACATGTCATGGCGCTCGACTTTTCGCTCGAGGGCCGAGACCCATTGTGAAGTCCCTCGACACCGCGCGCGACTTCGTGTCCCATGGCGTATCTCTGTGATTTGCACGACGTGCGGTCAAAACAACCCGGATGAGCTGGTCTTCTGCCAGGAGTGCGGGCAGCGGCTGAAGCCCCGCATTGCCCCGCCCACCCCGCCGATCGGGCTTGGTCCGGGCGGCGTGCCGCTCGGAATGCCGTCCCCACTCTCACCGCACGCGTCCACGGGCTACGTGCCTGGGCCTTCGAATTTCGGACCTCCTCCGCCCGCGCCTGCGCCCGCTCCGCACTACGTGCCGCAGCATGTACAGCAGCATGTACAGCAGCATGCACCGCCGCACGTGCCGCAGCACGTCCCCCCCTCCGTGCGGCCCGTCGCGCCCGACCTGAGCTTCCAGTCCAACGTCTCGCCTCAGGGCGGCGGTCGCACCTGTGCCGTGTGCGGTACCCAGAACCCTGGTGACGTTCGCTACTGCATATCGTGTGGCTCGCAGCTCGAGAAGCAGCAGTTCGCCGGGACCGTTGCGCTCTCGACGAACGGCAACAACAGCGACCCCGCGCCGAAGAATGCGACGTCGCTGGGCGGGATCGCCCCTTACACTCCCGCGGCGCCTATCGTGGGCCCCGCGCCGCCGGCGCCCTCCATGTCAGCGCACATGCCCACGCCCGCGATCGGCGCGCCGCTCGTCTCACCAGGCCTGCCACCAGGTCTTGCTCCACCGCCAGCACCGATAGCGCCGATGCGCGTGGTGTCGGTTGGACCGACGCCACCGAAGGACACCACGCGCGTATGCGGACGCTGCCATGGGAGCTGCGATCCGGCCGCGGCGTTCTGCAAGTTCTGTGGAGCGCCTCTCACGGAGTCCGCGCCGACGCTGAACCCGACGATCGCGCACCCGCACGTGCATCAGGGCAACCGCGAGAACGCCCCCGCGAGCGTGCGCCCAGCGCCGGTAGCGTCACCGAATCCGATCGCGGCTGCATCCATGCTCACGCCTTCCCCCGCGGCAGTCGTGCTTGCGCCCACGCCGGCACCCGGCCCGGTGGGGCCAGCCGCGCCCAGCATGTCCAGTCACGGCGCGCCCATGCCGCGACCTGCTGCGCCGACGCCGGCCATCCCGCCGCCCGTCGTGCCGCTCCCCGCGAACGCGGGTCCATCCGCGCCCGTCACCACACCGCCCGCCGCGCCGAAGAGCCCGCAACGCGGCGCGGAGCAGGCGGGGACCGGAGCTGCCGCCCCCGTCACGCGGGGCCGCCTCATCGTCGTTGCCCGCGACGGCGGCGAGGGCCCATCGTTCCCGATCACGTCGGACACGATGGACATCGGACGCGAGGAGGGGCAGGTCCTCGTCGCGGAGGACGGCTTCCTCTCGCCCCGTCATGCAAGGCTCCAGTGGCGCGCCGGAAAGCTCGTTCTCGTCGATCTGTCGTCGGTCAACGGCATCTTCCTGCGGCTGGGGGCATGCGGGCCAGGTGCGGGCCCGGGCCCAAGTGCCGCGGCCGAGAGAGGTGCCGCGGCCGAGAGCACCTGGAAGCTCTTGGATCAAGACTTGATCCTGGTGGGACAACAGGTGCTAAGGTTCGAAATCGTCAGGGACGCCGAATCGAGCCTCGGACCAGCGTCGGAGCACGGTACGCTTCTCTTTGGCACGCCCGTCGGACCAAGGTACGCTCGCCTCTGCCAACGTAGTGTCGAGGGAGTTTCCCGAGACATCTACTACCTCCGGAAAATGGAAACTGTGCTCGGCCGAGAATCGGGAGACATCATCTTTACGGAGGATCCGTTCCTCTCGCGCCGGCATGCCGCCATTCGGGTGGACCGCGATCGCGAGCAATCGGCGTTCACCTTCGTGGACCTCGGCTCGTCGAACGGCTGCTTCGTGCGCATCCGCGGCGAGGTCGGCGTGAACAACGGAGACCAGTTCCGGGTGGGACAACAACTCTTTCGTATCGAGCTGCTAGACCAGTGGCGAACGGCACGCGAGACCGGCGAGCAGCCGTCATGAGCATGATGAGGAAGGTCCTTTGACCCAACCGAACGCTCCCGAAGGAACGCCCGTGCCTCCCGGCGCAGCATCCTCCCCCGACGCTGGCGCGCCCTCAGGCGCGGACGCCGGCATTGCTGGCGGTCCCGTGCAGGTGAAGCTCTTCGCCCGGACCGACGTCGGTCAGGTCCGCGAGCACAATGAGGACAACTTCCTCGTCGCCGATCTCACGCGCCGTTCGCGCGGGCTCCTGGAGGCGAACCGCGCGACGTTGCTCGGCCCGCAGGGGCTGCTCTTCTGCGTGTGCGATGGCATGGGCGGCGCCGCGGCCGGCGAGATCGCCAGTCAGCTCGCGGTCGACATCATCTTCGAGCGCATCCTCGAGGGCGTGGGCGCTGACGCCATCCCGCGCGACGAGCTCGCGAGGCGCCTCGTGCGTGCGGTCGAGACCGCAGGCCTTCGCATCTTCCAGGAGGCGAAGGCGGATCGCACGCGCCGCGGCATGGGCACAACCGTGACCGGCGCGGCCCTCGTCGACGATCACCTGTTCCTCGCGCAGGTCGGTGACTCGCGCGGCTACATTCTCCGCAACGGCACGCTCGTGCAGGTCACGCGCGATCAGTCGCTCGTCAACCAGCTCATCGGGGCCGGACAGCTCACGGAAGAAGAAGCCGAGACCTTCGAGCACAACAACATCATCCTGCAGGCGCTCGGCACCGCGGACACCGTGCAGGTGGACCTCACATACGTGCACCTCCGCAAGGGCGACGTGCTCATGCTCTGCTCGGACGGGCTCTCTGGCATGGTCCGCTTCGACGAGATCCGCGAGCTGCTCGCGAGCTCGCCCGAGCCGCTCGAGATCTGCAAGGGGCTCACCGAGCGCGCGAACCAGGCTGGCGGACACGACAACATCACCGTGATCGTCGTGCAGTTCGACGGCGAAGGCCTCCGCGCCCTCGCGAGCGACGAAGAGCCCCTCAAGTACCGCAAATATCCCCTCCCCGAGGAGTCGGCGATCCCGCTCGGCAACACCGTTCCGCAGGGCCCTCATGGCCCAGTGTCCGGTAATCCGCCCGGAAGTGTCGGCGGCGTGCCCAGCGCGCACCCGAACTCGGTGGGTGCTGGCCCGAACCCCGCAGGCGCGGGCGCCGCGATCCAGACCTCCGTTCCGCCGGGCCCGTGGCAAGAGCCCGGTGGCGCCTACAACGTGCTCGACGAGAGCGTCGACATTCCCGGCACGCACGTCCCCATCTGGGTCGTGATCGTGATCGCGGTCGGTGTCCTCGCGCTGCTCGGCGCCACCGCATACCTCCTTCTTCGCTGAGCTCGCAGCTCTTCAATCCGCGGAGAGCCCCGTGAGCGAGAGCTCGGGCGCGAAGAGCGTGTCCGCCGACGGCGCGGAGCTGCCGAGCGCGTTTGCTCCGCGTCGGATCGTCGTGCTCGCTCCTTCTGCGCCGGTCTTCTCGCGCACGAACTCTGCGATCGCGTTCTGCCGGTCGAACGAGAGCGCCTCGTTCGCGGCCTCCGCGGCTGCGCCATTTTCACCGCGCGCCAGACGACACACGGCGATCCATGCCCACGCCGCGCCGCCGCGCGAGGCATCACGGTCGGACGTGAGCGGCGTCAAGATCTCCTCCGCGCGCACATATGCGCCGCGGCGAAGGAGCTGGCGCGCCACCAGCATGAGCAGCTCGGGCCGGTCACCGAAGAGAGCGCGCGCACGCGTGATCGCCTCGTCGGCCTCGCCATCGCGACCGAGGCGCAAGAGGCACTCGGAGAGCCCGAGCCAGCCCACCATCTCGTTCGGCGCGACGAGGTTGAGGCGAAAGAACTGCTCGCGCGCGTCCTCGAACTCACCGCGCGCGAAGAGCCGACGTCCCAGGTTCTGGCGCGACGGCGCGAAGCCCGGATCCACCTTGAGCGCCGCGCGGTAGTTGGCCTCCGCGTCCTCCCCGAGGCCACGGCGGTCGGCGATGAGCGCCATCGCATGGTGCGGCGACGCGATGTTCGGATTGAGATCGCGCGCGCGCTTCGCGTCCTGGTACGCGAGGTCCAGGTTGCCGCGGCGCAGCTCCACGAGCGCGAGGTTCACCCACGCCTCCGTGAAGCGCGGGCTGTACTCGATGGCCAGGTTGAGGCGCGCCTGCGCCGCCATGAGATCACCTGCGGCGAGCGCCGCCGCGCCTTGCCGGTTCAGCTCGTCTGCCTTCGGTGGGAGGGGCGGAATGGTGGCGCAGCCGACCGCGCAGAGGAGGACCACGCAGAGGACGGAGAGCAGGCCGAGTCGCATGCACACCCATCGGCCATCGCCCGCCAGGGTTGCGTGCAACCTGCAGAAATTCCTCGGACCCACGTGGAGGTTCCCCAAGCGCCATGGATGGTCTAGAACGATCTCGATGGCTTCGATCTATCGAGAACCCCCTGATACTCCCAGGGTTTCGATGAGCGCCGCGCTCGCGGGCGTTCCGGCCGCGCAGGCCCAGGCGTTCGAGCTCGAGCGCGAAGCCGTACGGTGGGACACGCTCGATCACACGGCGCTCTTCCAGACAGATGCGCATGCAACGGCCGCGGCAAAAGCCTCACGATGCCACGCATGCGAGAAGCCAATGAACGCCAGCGACGACGAGGGGTTCGCCGTGCCGGGTCGCGGTCTCCTTGTCTTCACGCGTGGAGACGAGCGCCGCGCCGAGGAGCCCACGCTGTGCCCGTCGTGCGGTGCAGCCATCGGCATGACGATGCTCACGCGCTGGGCGATCGAAGAAGACGAAGGCTGAGCGCCGCGGGCTACTTGTCCGTCTTGTCCGTGATCTCGAGGCGCTCGCCGCACGCCACGTCGACGGGCTGAGGCTTGCCGGCGCTTCCGAGCTTCACGGTGTGCTTGCCGCACGGAACGCTGACGACGCCGGGGGTCTCGCCGAGGACCTTGTCGTCCACGAAGATGCGGTGATGAGGCTGCGCCTTCTCCGTGGAGATCTCTGCCGTCTGTGTGTTTCCCGCGGGCACGGCTGATGCGGCTGAGCCGGCGGGAGCAGCGGGAGCAGCGCTCGCAGACGGCGTCGCGGCAGGAGGTGCGGACGCGATCGGTGCTGCGCTCGCGCTCGGCGCCGCGCTGACCGAGCTCGTGGATGCGGTGCTGGACGAGGGGACGGCTGATGCGCTCGCCGCAGGGGGGCTCCCGCTGGAGGCAACGGGCTGCGCCGATGCGGTTGCGCTTGCCGGGGCCTTCGCGCTTGCGGTGGGCGCGCTGGGCGCGGTGCCTCCCACGCCCGGGATGAGACCGTGAAGCAGCGCGGGCCGATAGTGCACGACCGCGGCGCCGCCGCCGATGAGCAGCCCGAGCAGGACACCCACGAGCGTCAGCGCCACGAACGACGAGCCCTTCTTCTGCACGCGTTGCGTCCCGTCCCTGCTGGGGGCCTGCGGCGGCGGCGCCGGGTTCGCGCTGACGTGGGATGGACTCGACGTGCGCATCGAATCGCCGCCAGGTGGCATCGTCCTTGGCGCCATGAGCGGCGGCTGACCCGGAGGCATTCCCGAACCGGGCAGCGCCACCGTGTTCTCGAGCGGGTGCGCGAACGGATCGCTCACGACCACGTCGCTCATCCGGGGCATCGGAGGCGCGCCACCGACGTTGCCGGTCCGCAGCGCCATGGCGAGCGGCTCGGTCGCCGGCGGCGCGTCCGATTCGAGCTGCTGCGGCGGTGAGGTCGACGTCGAGCCGAAGCTGGGCAGCGAGTGGAGCTCGCCGTCGAGCATGGGCTCGAGCAACGAGGCGAGCTCCGGGCGGCTCATGGACCCCGTTCGATCGTCAACGTCCGCAGGATGGGCGCCGGGCGGCGGCGGAACGGTCGACGCTGCGCCAAGACCGCGCACCGTCCCGCCCCCATCGGCCGTGGGCGGCATGCTCTCGATCGCTGCAGCCACGGCGGCCTCGATCGCGGCGGACATGGTGCCGACGCTTCCCTGCTGCGCGCGCATGGGCGGCAGCTGCGCACCAGCCGCGACGACACCTGCGGCCGCGTACGGCGCTCCGGCCATGGCGGGCCCGCCGGCCATGGGCGACATGGGCGACGGGGGGAACGGCGAGACGACCATGGGCGGCGGCATCGGCGGAGGGAGCCTGGGTCGCTCCGCCATCGCCTTGGTCACACCCGTGCCGTCGGGCTTGTATTGGCCTCCTCCACCTCCAGGCGTGAACTGTCCTGTTCCACCGGATGACGCGACGCCGACGGCGCGAAGCCGCTCGAGGATCGCCGCAAGCTTGATGCGTCCGTCGTCGCCCGTGGCGACCGCGCGGAACACGGTGACCATGTCCTGCGCGGAGATGAGGCGCTTGCGCGCGTCGGGGTCGAGCGCCGTGCGCATGACGTCGCGCACGCGCCGGTCCAGGTCCGGGCGCAAGGCGTCGAGTGATGCGAGCCGCGGCTCCGCCATCATGCGAAGGAGCTCCACCTCGGGCAGCTCGTCGCGCATGAGCGCGGGCCTCTTCGCGAAGAGCTCCCAGATCACGATCGCGCCGGCGTACACGTCTGCGCGCACCGTCACGACCTCGCCCTTCACCTGCTCCGGAGCCATGTAGCCGTACGTGCCCTTGATGAGGCCCATCTGCGTGTCGCTCTGGATTCCAGCGACCTTTGCGATGCCGAAGTCCGTGATCTTCGCGTGCCCGTCCCACGGCAAGAGGACATTCGTCGGGTTCACGTCGCGATGAATGACGGGCGCCGTGGCCTGCGACTCGGGATCACGTGCCGAGTGCGCGGCCGCGATCGCCGAGAAAATGCGCGAGCCCAGATAGAGCGCCGATACGTCCGGGATCTCGATGTTGCTCGTGCGACAGAGCGTCGTGAGCTTCGCCAGCGTCATGCCGTCCACGTACTCGAGCACCATGACCAGCTGGCCATCGAGCGAGAAGAAGTCGAAGAGGCGCACGATCGACGGATGATCGAGCCGCGCATACGCCGCAGCCTCGCGCGCGAACATGCGCGCGAACTGCTCGTCGCCGCTGTACTTGGAGAGCAGCAGCTTCAGGACGACGAGGCGCCCGAAGCCATGCGGCCCCTCGGCCTTGGCGAGCAGCACGTCGCACGTGCCGCCCGTGGCGAGCCGCCTGATGACGCGATAGCCGCCCACGCGCGCCGCCCCGGCGAGGTGCTCCTGGAGCCCAAGCATGGACTCCCGACGCACGTACGGCGACGACCCCTGAGACATGAGCGGATTCTACACGTTTCCCCGCCAGAAGCGCCTTTTTGGCCAGTTCGGGGGTTTCGAGGGCTAGGCGCCGCGTTCGCTGCGGGCGAGATCCTGCTCCACCTGATCGAGCAGCTCGTTCGCGCGAGCGTCGGCGATTCCAAGGCCTTCCGCCATGGCGTTGAGCGTCTCGTTCTCCTCGTCGGCGATCGCGTTGTCCGCGAACGCCACGGCTGCGGCAAGCACGAACGCGACCTCCGCACGGGCCGGGTCCTCGCGGAGGTCGGCGATCACGGCCTCTAGCCGCTTCTCGCGTCCCTCATCCGCCACGTTCTTGCCAGCGGTGTCGAGCATGGACTCGATGTGCGTGCCGCGCACGGCGTCGTCAGAGAGGTTCCTGAGGGCGCCTTTCAGCACCTCGCGTTCCTCGCTCGACACGTTGCCGTCCGCCGACATCATCAGGTACATGGCCTCGCAGAGCGGCCCATACTCGGTCACGATCGTGAGGAGCTCGACATCCGCCATGCTGACGCCAGGCGCTGGCAGCATGGACGGCCTCTGGCCGCGGTTCTGAAGCTGATCACGGAGACGAACGAGGGTTGAGCTTGAGAGCCAAATCATGGGCCGAGAGAATCGCCCCACCCGAGCTTGCGGTCAAGACGGGAGGTCTCTCTATGCAGCTCAGTCGACCTTGAAGAGATCTTCGAGATCGGTCTTGGTGAGCTTCTTGGTGCCCCCTGCGTCCTCGGAGAGGACGGCGCCCACGAGCTCACGCTTCTTGCCGCCGAGCTCCAGGATCTTCTCCTCGATGGTGCCCTTCGCGATGAGTCGGTACGTGGTGACGACCTTGCTCTGCCCGATGCGATGCGCGCGGTCCGTCGCCTGATCTTCGACCGCGGGGTTCCACCATGGATCGAAATGGATGACGGTGTCGGCCGCGGTCAGGTTCAAACCAGAGCCACCCGCCTTGAGCGAGATGAGGAAGACGGGCGGGCCTGTGTCCTTCTGGAAGTTCTCCACGCGCTCCTGGCGATCCTTGGTGGAGCCATCGAGGTATTCGTAGGGGACCTTGTCCTCCGCGAACGCCTTTCGAATGAGCGTGAGCATGGACACGAACTGGCTGAAGACGAGCACCTTGTGGCCGCCTTCGAGGCACATCTCGATGAGCTCGCGCAGCGCCTGCAGCTTGCCGGAGTCCTCGTTCGTGAATTCGCGCGGTAGCCCGAGCAAGCGCGGATCGCACGCGGCCTGACGGAGCCGCGTGAGGCCCGCAAGGATCTGGATGTGCGCCTTCCCCATGCCCTGGCGCTCGACCTCTCCCATGACCTGCGCGCGCACTTCCTTGAGCACGGCGCCGTAGAGCGCGGCCTGCTCGCCGGCGAGCTCACAGACGTGATCCATCTCGATCTTCTCGGGCAGATCCTTCGCGACCTCGCCCTTGGTGCGACGGAGGATGAAAGGGTGGATCGTGGCGCGAAGCCGCGTCGCCGCTTTTTGATCGCCGGCGTCGATGGGACGTGAGTAGCGCTCTTCGAACTTGTCGAGCGGACCCAGAAGGCCAGGGCTCACGTAGTCGAAGATGCTCCAGATCTCGCTCAGGCGGTTCTCGATCGGCGTGCCGGAGAGCGCGAGTCTGCGATCGGACTTGAGGCGCTTCGCAGCACGCGCGGTGGCGGAGAGCGGGTTCTTGATGTTCTGCGCCTCGTCGAGGATCGCATAGCGGAGGTCCAGCTTCGCGAGCATCTCCTCGTCGCGGCGAAGGAGGGCGTAGCTCGTGACGATCACGTCCGCCTCTTCGAGCTCGTCCTTGCGCTCGTGTCGCTCGCTGCCGTGCCAGAGCGCGTACTTCAACGACGGCGCGAACTTGTCCATCTCCTTCAGCCAGTTGTGCGTGACGGACGTGGGCGCGACGATCAGCGCCTTGAACTTGCGCGGCTTGCCGTTCTTACCGCTCTTGAGATCAGGGACCTCTGGTTCGGCTTCCTTCGGCTCCTTGGCGGCCTTCGCGCCCTTCGCGGTCTTCGCGGTCTTCGCGTCGTCCTTCGGTTCGTCCTTCGTGTCGGCGCCTTCCTTGCCATCCTTCTCCGCCTTCTCGTCCATCGCTTTCACGTGGAGGAGGAGCGCGATGGTCTGCACCGTCTTGCCGAGACCCATGTCGTCCGCGAGCACGCCGCCGGAGCCGATGTCGTGCAGGAACGCGAGCCAGTGGAAGCCGGACTCCTGATACGGACGGAGCTCCGCCTTGAGCTTTTTGGGGATCTTCAGCCCCTTGATCTCGTCGATGTCACGAAGCTTCTTGAAGAGATCCTTCACGCCGTCGGTGACGTTGCTCTTGCCGACCTGATCGAGCAGCTCCTGGATGCGGCCTGCCTGCGACAGCGGGAGCTTGCCGCCGACGCCTCCGCCGGTCGCGAGGATCTCCGCCTGGCGCGCGAGCACGCCGCGCACCTTGTCCAGGTCGAGCCGCGCGAACGATCCGTCCGCGAGACGCACGTAGCGACGCCCTTCGGAGAGGCAGCGCGCGAGCTCTTCCTGCGTGACTGCGACGCCCTCGGCCTCGAACGAGAGCCGCAGCGAGAGCCAGTCCACGCCGGAGGAAACGCGCGCGTTCGCGGTGAGCGCCTGCCCGCGAACGTTGACGTCGACGAGGTCGTCCGGGACGAAGAGATCCCACTCCTCGGGCAACGTGCCGATGCCTTCGGTCCAGAACTGGATCGCGTCGTCCCCGCGCACGATGAACGCGTTGCCGTCCTCGTCGGGGTGCAGACCGATGCTGCGGAGCTTCTGCGCAGCGATCTGCTGCGCGGCGATGTCCGCACGGATGCACAATGCACGCTTTCCAGCGGGCCCGTCCGGATCGCGCGGCTTGACGATCACGGGCGGCGACATGCCATCCGCGCGGACGTCCATCTCGACGTCCTCGTACGCGGCGCGCAGCGACACCTGCGCCTCCGTCAGCGTCCCACCGGCCCGCATGCGGAACGTGGGCACGAGATCCTTCACCTCTGCCACCTGCGACAGATCCGGGAGCTCCGCGCCGACCTCCAGCGCTATGCGCGGCAGCCCTTGCGAGATGAGCTGCGCGAGCTCCGTCGTGGGCGCGTTGATGAACGGCGCACGCATGATGCGGCGCATGGCCGCGGGAGACACGCGCCGATCGATTGGCCGCGCGGTGCCTTCCTGCAGATCGATGTACCAGCCGGGGCTGCCCTCGAACCAGCCGCCCTGCGCCATGGTGAATTTGCGCGCGTCGCCGGGGCGATAGAAGGCGCTCTTCACCGTGACCTGCTGACCGTCCTGCGCGAGCTCGAGGTCGAAGCGGGGGCGGAGCGCGTCGTCGCTGAAGCGCAGCTCCATCATCTGCGGCTCGAGCACCACGCGACGACCCTTCAAGTGCGCCAAGAGCTCTGCGGCGTCCTCGCCGCGGACCTCGATGCCGACGCGGCGCGGACCATCGTTCTCCAGCCGCGCGAGCATGCGGATCGCTTCGCGATCGGCCGTGGGGTTCTGCGCCTGATTTGCGAGCAGCGCGGATGGAAGGATCGGCTGACGCGAATCCGGGTCCAGTAGCGTGACGGAGAGCGCGTTCTGGCGAACGAGGACGCGGTACTCGACGACCTTCGGCGCCTTGGGCAGCGGATCCGGAAGCCAGGCGTCGATGCCGGTGGAGACGCGCTCCACGCGGTCGCCACGCTCCCCACGGTCGTTGCCGCGGTCTCCGCGATCTCCACGATCTCCACGGAACTCGCGACCGCCTCCGCCGCCTCCCCCACCTCCGCCACCGCCGAGCATCGGCGCGCTTCCGCCCCCGGAGAGCTTCGCTGCTCTCGCAGCCCGCCGCTTTGCGCGGCGACTGAGCCCTGGCATCGAGATGGAGCCGTCCGGCGCGGCGCTCACGAACCCGGCCGCGGCGATAGGCGGCGGCTGCGGGGCTTGCTTCGGACGCACGGTGTCGCGGATGGCGATCAGCAGGGCGGCGACATGCTTGCAGTGTCCATTGATCTTGCCGAACGCCGGGCACGTGCACTCCGACGCGAACCCGGCCGGCGTGAGCTGAAGCTTCACCTCGTAGGGCTCGGGCTCCGTGCCGAGGACCTTGCCACGCGCGGACGCGGCCTCCACGGCGATGTCGGAGATGGCGCTGCGGCGAACGTAGTCATAGCCGCGAAGGAATGCGCGCGCGCCGAGCATGCGGCGTAGCGCGCGGTCATTGAGCGTGGATAGCGCTTCGGTAAACGGGGTGGACAATGTCAACATGCACGCATCCGCGTGCCCCTTGGGAGCCGTATCGGCCCATCGTCAGCGTGGGTGTGCGCGATTTCTCCGCGAACACCGCCGCGTCTGCTTGTGCTCGCCGCTTGCGGGATACCCCGCTGGACGAGCCGCCTACGCGAACGACAGCTTCTTACCAGAAGCCCGGGGCGCGTTCAACGGTCGCGTGCGACCGCCCTTTTCCTTGGGCGCGTCAGTTGCCACGCGTCAGTTGCCACCGTCCAGGACCGGGCACGTGAGGCCGCTGTCAGCGCAGTTGGCCGCTGGATCGATCGTCGCGGCCGTCCCGACGAAGCCACGCTCACCCCGGAACGCGAACGCGAGGGAGACAGCGTCGCAGGCCACCTCCTTGCCATTCGACACGTAGAAATCCTGCGAAGAATGCGTGTTGATGTCGACCTTGGGGCAGAACGTCGTGAGGATGGAGGTCCGCTCGAATTGTCCAGTCGCCGTGTTGTCGAGACAGATCGCCCCGGCGTCCTTCGAGAAGCTGAGGGTCCCGCCGGCCACCAGGAGTGAGTTCACCGGACCACGGGCGCCGATGGTTCCGTCCTCGAGCGTCCACCCGCCGCTTCCATCCGGCACGAGCACCGCTGTCAGCTTTGCCGATTCTGCGTTGACGATCGCGCCCGCGATCGGGATGGGGATCGCCACCTCCGCGCCGACCACGAGCACATGGTTGGCGACGTAGGCTGGTAGGCCCGTCGTTCCGACGACGTCGCCCCACTCGTCACAGCCGTCGAAGAGCGGCAGGCGCGATGGATCGTACGTCGCGCCATCAGCGGCATCGGGATCGTCGGCGGGCGGAAAGCTCGGTGGCCGGCTCGGTGCGCCGATGCACTGGACGCCGCCCTCTACGGCTGGGAGGCGATTGGGGCGCGTGACGCCGTGAATCAGGACCGTGACCTCCTTGTCGTTGGCGAGGCCGTTGTACGAGCGGACGACAATGGCGATCGCTCTGTCGCCGTCGTGGATACGCGTGTTGATCGTCGCCAGCGTGTCCAGATTCGAGCTCTGTGCCAGCACCTTCAACGGAGCGAGCAGCGCCGGGAGCTGGTTGTCGATGCCGTTTGGTTGGTCACAGGCCATGTTCCCCGTCACTGGCCGGCACGAGTTTGGACCAGCTTCGTGAGGCAGCCCTGGCAAGCACGTGCAGTCGTTGTCCAGATCGAATCCGAGGGCCGTGTTGGGGCGAGGACCGCTGTCACCAAACACGCTCGCGTCGTAGCCGAACGGCTGCTCTAGGTGAGTCGTGGTGATGATGAAAGATAGCTCGCCGACGTCGATCGTCGGGTCGTCGTCCCCGTTCGGCGGCGGCGGGACCGCGTGTGCGCACGGATCCGGCGGCGTCCCATCGAGAGTCGCGTCCCCCACCGGAGCCGGGCCCGCCTCGGCGTCCGGACGCGCCGTGATCGTGACCTCGGGCACGAGCCCCGCACATGCGAAGAGCGCCGACACGCACACGACGCAGCCCGAGATGGCCAGCGCGATTCGTCGCCTACGCCGCATCAGAACTGACCTATCACGGACAGGCCCTGATGCCCGGGTCCGATGCTTGGCGCGATGGCCGTCTTCGGCGCGACCTTCGGCGACGACGTGACGATGAGGTAGATGCCAACGCTCAGGGCCGCGAGGCCGACCCCGCCCGAGACGGCAGCAACGTTCAGGTCGGTGATCGCGTTGCTACGCTGTTCCCTCGCCTGCGGGGCCGTGTCGCCAGCCAGGCCGTCGCCGAAGCAAGTGCCGTCCCTGCAGGCCTTCTTCTCTTCGTTTATCGCGCTGACGAGAAAGCCAGTCATCACTCCACCGATGGTCAGTCCCGCGAGACCGATGCCGCCAACGATGTAACCCGCAGTCCTGCGGGCGCGCGAGGTCGCGACGGCCTCGATCTCGGTCGCATCGCTTACGCCGGTCTTCGGTGGCGGCGCGGCGACGACCTTCGGTGCGTCCTTCAGCGGCTCCACCTGGATCGGGAAGATCAGTGACTCGCCCTCCACGGGATCGATGCGCGTGTCCATCGACCATGGCTTCTTGCCCGGCGCGGCCGCGGACACCTTGCGCAGGCCCGGGTCGACTGGAACGCCGTTCTCCCACGCCTCGGGCGGAACCGCGTGTCCGTCGATCGAAATGACGAGCCCTTCCACGCGGACCGCGACCGGCACGATGATCTTCAGGCGCGGCAAGAGCTTCCGCAATGCCTCCGCGCGATCGTGGGCGAACACGGCGCGCTCTTCACGCGGAGGCTTCGAGCTGCGCGCGCGTTGCTCCGCGTCTGAAAACTCACCCCAGGCCGTCGCGACCTTGCCGGCCTGCTGATGACAGTCAGCGAGGTTGAGGAGCGTGCCGAGCGTGTCCTCGAGCGCCTTGCTCGCCTCGAAGAGCGAGCACGCCTTGACGTACTCGTGCCGTCCCATCGCGGCCTTTCCCTGCTGGAAATACTCCTCCGCCTGCGCGTCAGCACGCGCGGTCATGGGGAACGCCAGCATCGTGGAGGCGGCGACCACGGCAAGGGAGACTACGCGGGCGAGCTTCATTTCCAGCACCGATCAGTTGCCTCGGTAGTCGAGCGGGTCGACGGACCGCGCGGGCGCGGCGGTGGATGGCGCGCTGGGGATCGCTCCTGTGGGCGCGCTTGTCGGAGGGGCCACGCCGCCATTGCCCGGCTTGCGGACGCCCGGGTGATTGCCGCCGGCCACGCCGTTGACGTGCGCCGATACAGCAGCGGACGGCAGGCTGGAAGCCGTCGCGCCAGTCGCATTGCTGGATGCGGGGCTGGATGCTGGGCTCATCGGGCCCTGCGGCGCGACAACGTTCGTTGGCACGGTTGGCGGGGTCGAGAGGGCGCTGGATGCGATGGACGCGGCGCCGGCGCTAGCGTTTGCACGGGCGTCGCGCGCGGCGCTCTGCTGACGGAGCTTGACGCCGATCACGGCCGCGACTGCCACGGCGCCGATGAGCGCGGCGCCGGCGATGACAAGCGGCACCGTCCGATTCTTGGGGATCGGGATGATGGTGACGATGCTCGGCTCGGTCGCGCCAAATGCTACCGGCGACGACGATGAGCCGAACGACCCGGGCCGCATCGAGGGTGGCCGCAGTGCGCCGCCCGTGGTGGTGGCCAGAGCGAGCCGCCCGATCACCTCGATGGACTTGTGACCGGACGCCGTTGCGTACGGCGCGAGCAGCTGAGCGAGATCCGCGACCGACGGAATACGCATCTCGCGGTTCTTCTCGAGGCACCCTGCGACCACGCGGTCCAGACCAGGCGGCGCGTCAGGTCGCAGCGAAATGAGCGGCATCGGCGCGTCTGCGACGATCGATGCGAGCAGTCCGGACATCGACTCGCCACGGAACGGCACGCGGCCGGTGAGGAGCTCGAACAGCACCACGCCAAGCGACCAGACGTCCGCGCGCGCGTCGACGTGCTTCGCGCTCCGCACCTGCTCTGGTGACATGTACGTGGGCGAGCCGAAGACGGCCGTGGTCTCGGTGAGATTCTGGTTGCCGCCGTCGTCGGGAGCGAGCGCCTTGGAGATGCCGAAGTCGAGCACCTTCACGAACGGGGTGCCGTCGGACGTCTGCGTGAGCAAGAGGTTCGCAGGCTTGATGTCGCGATGGATGATCCCGTACGCGTGCGCCTCCGCGATCGCCTCGCAGGCTTGCAGCAGGTAGTCCACCGCCATCTGGATGGGCATGGGGCCGTGCTCGGACAGGACCTTCCCGAGCTCTGCGCCCTCCAGGAACTCCATCAGGATGTACGGCGGCGTCATCATGTCGCCGGTGAAGACGTCGAGCACCTTCACGACGTGCTCGTTCTTGATCTTCACACAGGCGCGCGCCTCGCGAAGGAAGCGCTCCGTGGACTCCTCGTCCACCGCGACCTTCGGGTGGAGCACCTTCACGGCGACGAGCTCGTTCAGGTTCAGGTGACGCGCGGCGTACACGAAACCCATGCCGCCTGCACCGAGCACGCGCTCGATGCGATAGCGACCGGCGATGACGGACCCGAGCGCGGGCAGGCTACGTTCGCCGCCGGCTACGGCCCCCGCCTTGATGGTCGCGCTGGTCGACACGGAACCCTATTCTACCCTGAGTTTCGTCGATTTTCATACCGCTTGCGACGGCGGGCCAACAACGAGATGAATCCGACCATCCCAAATGCCGCCGCAAAGCGGGCCGGCCACGCAGAACCTGCGTTTACGTCCGTGTCAGGCGTGCCGATGACGGAGCAGCCGCAACCGCCGGTCTGCGCCGGAACGACGACCTCACCGAGTTCTGCGTCGACGCCCCCATCCAGGGAGCCCCCGTCCGCCCCACCATCCGTCCCACCGGTAGAGCCGGGCTGGACGTGAACCGTGGCAGATGCCCCATTGTGGAGCGAATCCTGGACCGAGACGATGTCGATGACGTTGGGCTTGGGCCCGGCGACGTATACGCCCGACGCCGAATCGATCTTCGCGCCTGACTGGTTGTCGGCGATGCTCCAGGCGTAGGCCATGCCGCTGCCGCCTGCGACGTTGAAGCCGACCTTGGCACCCGACGCTGCATTGGTGGTGAGCGGCGTGACGGTCACGCCCGGCCCCACGGCGACGGGAATGGATTCGTGGGCGCCTACAGCGTCCGTCACGCGGACGACATCCATCACGTTCGCGGTGGCGCCCGCGACGTACTTGCCCGTGGGTGCGTCGATGCTCGCGCCCGAGGCATTCGCCTCGAGCGACCACGCGTAGCCGGTGCCCGACCCGCCACGCACGAAGAACGCGAGCGGACCGCGCGGCGGCACCGCGCCCTTGCTGGGGTTCACGGTGAGGCCGCTGCCGACGGATACGTTGACCTGCACGACGTTGCCCAGCGCGTCGAGCACCTGCACGGTGTCGGTGACGTTCGGGGTCATGCCCGCGAGGTAGGCGCCCGTCGCGGGGCCGATGGAGCCGCCGGAGTTGTTCGCAAGCAGCGCCCACGTGTACGGCATCCCCGAGCCGCCCGTTCCGACGAAAGCGATCGCGCCGAGCGGCGGCGCCTGCGGAACTGCGGGATTGATGCCGATCTGCGGGCCGACGGTGACCGTCGCCTGCGAGCTCGCGCCGTTCTTGTCGGTGACCTTGACGACATCGGTGACGGAACCCTGGGAGCCAGCCGTGTACGAGCCGCCAGCCGCGGACACGTTTCCGCCCGATGCGTTCGTCTGCATGACGAATGAGTACGTGCCCGCACCGCCGCTGACGCCGAAGCTCTGGCTGCCGCGCGGTGGGAGCGTGATCATCGCTGGGCTGATCGCGATCGCGGCGGAAACGGTGACCGGTGCAGTCTGCACGTTTCCGAGCGAGTCGGTCACCATCACGGTGTCCGTCACGCTGCCAGTCAAGCCCGCGGTGTAGGCGCCCGTCGCGCCGATGTTGCCGCCCGAGTTGTTCGGGTTGATGGACCACACGTAGCCCGCACCGCTGCCGCCCGAGGCATTGAAGCTCGCCGTGCCGAGCGGCGCGAGCGCAGCGCCTGCAGGCAAGATGGAGACGCCGGCGCCGACGGTCACGTTCATGGTGGCAACGTTGCCGAGCGAGTCCGTCACCTTCACGGTGTCGGTCACGTTGCCCGTGGTGCCAGCCGTATAGACGCCGGTGCCCGCGACGATGGTGCCGCCAGAGGGCGCAGCCGCCATGGTCCACACGTAGCCCATGCCGCTGCCGCCCGTGACCTTGAAGGTGACGCTGCCCTTGGGCGTGGTGCTCGGGTTGACGGGATTGATCGCGAGGCCACCGCCAACGGAGCAGTTGACGCTGGCCGTGTTGCCCAGCGAGTCCGTGACGGTGATGGTGTCAGAGACGTTGCCAGTAGCGCCGGCGACGTAGGCGCCCGTGCCCGCGTTGATGGTGGCGCCGGAGTTGTTGACGGTGATGACCCACGTGAAGCCGGTGGCGCTGCCGCCGTTTGCCGTGAAGTTCACGGCGGCCTTCGGCGCAACGCTGGGGTTCGGCGGGACGATCGCCACGCCTGCGCTCACCGTGATGGTGGCGGTGGCGGTGTTGCCGACAGCATCCGTCACGCGGATGGTGTCCGTCTTGCTGCCCGTGGGACCGGCCGTGTACGCGCCGCCCGCCGTGAGCGTGCCGCCCGAGCCGTTCGCGATGAAGCTGTAGACATAGCCGGAGCCCCAGCCGCCGCTTGCGGAGAAGATGATCGAGCTCTTTGGCGCGGTCGTCTTGGCGGCGGGATTGATCGAGACGCCGGGGCCGACGGTGACGGTGGTGGTCGCGGTGTTGCCGAGCGAGTCGACGACCACGATCGTGTCCGTCTTGCTGCCCGTGACGCCCGCCGTGTACGCGCCCGTCGCGGCGACGATGGTCGCGCCGGACTGGTTCACGGTGATCGAGAAGGCGTAGCCGAGGCCGCTGCCGCCGGTCACGCTGAAGTTGATCGGCCCGCGCGGCGACGCCCCTGGCGAGAGGGGCGAGAGCGAGAGCGGCGCACCCACGGTCACGACGACGGAGGCCGTGTTGCCGAGGGCGTCCGTCACCGTCACGGTGTCCGTGGTGTTGCCCGCGGCCCCGGCCTTGTAGACGCCGCCCGCAGAGATCGTTGCGCCGGTGACGGTCGACACGCTCCACACGTAGCCACCACCGCTACCACCCACGCCAGTGAACGTGATGCTGCCCTTCGGGGGCGTGACGGGCGGCGCGATCGGCGAGATGCTGACGCCCGCACCGACGGTGATCGTGGCCTGCGCGAAGTTGCCGAGCGAGTCGGTGGCCTGCACGATGTCCGTGGTGCTGCCCGTGCTGCCCGCCGTGTATGCGCCACTGCCGGCGTTGATGCTGGCGCCCGACTGGTTCTGCACCAGGCTGTAGGTGAAGACGCCGTTGCCGCCCGAGGCGACGAAAGTCTGCGTGCCCTTCGGCGGGAGGGACTTCGCGCTCGGGTTGATCGACGCGCCCGCGCCCACGTTGACGTTCGCCGTGGCAGACGAGGCGACGGAGTCGGTGAGCTTGACCACGTCGAGCACGCTGCCGGTGGTGCCAGCGGTGTAGTTGCCCGCGCCGTCCACCGAGCCGCCAGACGGCGCTGCCTGCATGGAATACGTGTATGGTGCAACTCCGCCCGAGGCGACGAACGCCTTGCCGGCGCGCGGGAACACGTTGGCCGAGGCAGGCGTGAGCACCAGCGGCGCGATGCAGAGCGTGGAGACGCTGGACGTGTTGTTGCCCAGGCTCGGATCGGTGGCGAGGGAGCTCACCGTGAAGGTCGGGTTGATGGTGCCTGCCGCTGCCGGCGTGGTGGTCAGGATGGAGAGCGGCGGTGCGCCAGTGCTCGCGACGACGCTCGGCTGCTTGCAGGTGATGGTCTGACCGGCGACAACGCATGTCCAGCCCGCGCCTGCGACGCCGTTGTATGCCATGCCCGCAGGCAGCGTGACGGCGACCGCGGTGTTCGCGGCGTCGCTGGGGCCAGCGTTCGCGACGGTGATCGAATACGTGAGCGGCGACGACGTCGCTACGCTGGCCGGGCCCGACGCGCTGATCGAGAGATCGGCGGTCTGCGTGACGGTGGTCGCCACGGGCATCATGTTGTTGGCGGCGTTCGGATCGGCGGTCGCGGAGACGGCGGTGGGCTTGCCCGTGATGGTGCCGGTGGCGGAGCTGGCGACGGCGAACTGCACGGTGAGGAGCGCCGCGCTGGTGCCGTTCGGGACGTCAGGACCGGTGCAGGACAGATCGGGCGCAGCAGCGCACGCCCAGCCTGCGCCAGTGAATGTTGAGAACGAGAGCCCAGCAGGCATCGTCATGGTGACGCCGATGCCGGTGGCGTCGTCCGGGCCGCCGTTCGAAACGGTGATCTGGTACGACATCGACGTGCCGGCCACGACCGTCGCCGGGCCCAGCGCGGTCAGTGAGACGTCCGTGGAGAGCGGCAAGAAGTGCGAGATCTTGAACGC